>DJSQ01000041.1 GCA_002438075.1 Clostridiales bacterium UBA6330 | reverse complement strand
TTGCGGGGCAACCTCGAAGTGATTTTGAGAAGGGGGAATCGGGATGCTTTCAAAAAAACGGCTTTTCTGCCGTCTTGCTTGCGGGACGCTGGCGCTCTCATGCCTGCTGAATCTCGCCGCCTGCCGCGCAGAGCCCGATGCGCCTTCGTCCGATTCGTCCGTGCGGCTGGTGATTGAGCCCTGCCAACGGACGGTTTCGTACTCCGACGCCCGGCGTGAGGCGGCAACGACCCGCATCACCACCCTTGCGGCGGATTTTTTGGAGCAGACGCGCGGCTTGCGGCTGAACGGAGAACTGCTACAGACGCTGGCAAAGCGGGTCCGTGCGCAGATTCTCCCGCTGTTTGAGTCGCTTGCAATTGATGAGACGGAATACGAAGCCCTGCTGGGCGCGCTGGAGAACCGAGTCCGATCGGACGGTGAGGATTTCGGCACGCTGACGCTCGCCTTTCGGCTTTACAAGGACGCATCCGCTGTTTTGGGCGTCGGTCGGAGCGGGGAGCTGGTCTACCGCCTCTCCCAAATTTGGCTGGCAGATCGCGCGGAGCAGTGTGAGGCGCGCTACGAAAAATACGGCTACAGCTGGTACCTGGAGGATGCCGAGCGGCTTCGGGCACTGCAAACGGACATGGAAACCGAGCTGGATGCCGAGCAGTTTGCGGAAATGACCGAAATCGCCGCGTGGTTTTGTTCCCTTGCTGATTTGCGCGGCGGAATCTCCGAGCTTTCGGACGGCGCTCTCCTGACTTCGGACGAGCTGGCTCTGCTTGTGCGGCAGTTGGGAAGCTCCTATGCCGCGGCAGGGGAGTCTCCGACACAGTGGCAGATTTCGGCGCGGCTGGTGCGCGAGCTGTCCGAATCGGCAACAGGAAAGACTGCCTTGCAGTCGGTGCTCCTGATACTGTCCCAAAACGGCTTTTTCACGGAGCTGGCAGGACTGATGCCGAAGCTTTTGGAGCTGTATGCGGCACTGGTCGGACACATGAGCGGCGCGGAGCTGTCGGTTCTCTGTTCGGACACTGCCGCACCGTCGGAGCGCCTTGCCGTCCTCTGCCGTGCCCTTACGGACTGTGCGGAGAACGCCGCTGCGGTGGATGCAGGACTGCGGCGCTTTGCGCCGTGGGACAGCGCGGACGCGGAAAAGGTTCTGGAGCGTGCGGGCTTGCAGTCGGCGTATGCGGATTTTCTCGAACGCTACCCTGCGGGGGATTTGTCATCCCTTTTGGCGGCGGCACGCGGGGCGGATGCGGACGCGCAGGCAAGCGCCATGTGGTCGTATCTGCGCGGCGTGTGTCCCACAGCGGCTTTCCTGCTGTTTCGGGAGTGGGGATGAAGTGATGCGAGCGGTTTAGCACGTCAGCACCGGATGGGGACAATCCCGACGAACACACTTTTTATGCGACATCACCGTTTGGAACCGTCATAAGTTGATGATTACAGGGGGGCTATATGCTGATTGCAACGGAATTGAACAAGCGTTTTGGCGAACGGCAGGTACTGCGCGGGGTCGGCGTGACCGTGAAGGACGGGGATTTTCTTGCCATCATGGGCGAGAGCGGAAGCGGGAAGAGCACCCTCCTGAACATTCTTGCAGGCAATCTCCCAACGGACAGCGGTAGCATCCTCCTGGACGGGCGGGAGTTGGTGGGAATGTCGGAGCGCGGGCTGGCGGAAATGCGTCGGACGAGCCTGGGATTTGTGTACCAGTCGCTGAACCTGATCTCCACGCTGAACGGGCAGGACAATATCCTCCTGCCACTTTACCTGAACCACGGTGACCTGACGCGCGGGCGGCAGTGGATGGAGGAGCTGGCGGACATGATGCACATCCGACACCTACTGACCGCCTTTCCGCGCACCATGTCGGGCGGGGAGCGGCAGCGGGTCGCCATTGCACGGGCGGTTATCCACCGTCCGTCCGTTCTGATGCTGGATGAGCCGACCGGAAGCCTGGATTCCGCCTCCGCCGCAGAGGTGATGGAGCTGCTGGTTGGGCTGAACCGCAGGCAGGGCGTCAGCGTGCTTGTGGTGACGCACAGCGCGCGGGTGGCGTCCTATGCCTCCCGCGCCGTGGTGCTGGCGGACGGCGTGTTGGCACCGATGCAAACGGAGAAGCTGCCATGAGAATGATTCTGAAGCATTGGTTCCGCACCGTGCTCCGCGCGCCGCTCCGACCGCTCCTCATCCTTGTCATTGTTGCGTTTTCCGCCGCCGTTGCGACGGTTTCGTTCAAAACCTCGCAGGCGTTCGTTGCGCATTCTCGGTCGACCCTGACGGCAGATCGGGAATTGGGGGATATCCTCATTACCCCGCGCGGGGACAGCACGGTGCGGGTGCTTTATGCCGATGATGTGCAGGACGTGATCGGAGCGGACGGAACGGTCTTTGGCGCTCTGCGGCTTCCGGGAATCCTCCCCGGTGAGGACGGGGACGAGTTGGTCACGACCTCAGCAGTGGATTTTGCGGGGGCAGATGCCTTCTATTGCTTCCGCTACACCGAATACGGGCGCTTTACCGAGGAAAATCTGTCGGAGTCGGCGATCATTTCCACGGGCTTCTCTCGGCGGCATCAGCTGCGGGTGGGGATGCCGTTTACGCTCTCCGTCCTCGGCGGGGAATACACCTTCACGGTGCAGGCGATTGCCGAGCCGACGGGATTACTCAGCGACAGCGACCTGCTAATCTCCACCGGACGGATTGCCGGAGAGTTGGTGGATCGATTTCCGGAGCTCTCCGGACTGGAGCGGGTCGGAATTCCCGCCACGCGCCTGGCGGTGCGGCTGAATCCCGACGCGGATGCACAGGCGCTGATGCAGGCGCTTGCGGCACATCCCGTCATGGCGGACAAAACCGTGGTTCTGACCGCCGCGACCGAACGGACACCCTCCTGGATGATGATTCAACTGCTGTCGGTTTGGCTCCCGGCGGGGCTGCTGCTCCTGCTGACGGTCCTCCTGCTGTGGAGCGCGCTGAAAATGCTGTCCTGCCACCGAAGCGCGGAATATGCGCTGTTTCGGATTTGCGGGGCAAGTCCGGCACAGCTGCAGGGGATGCAGCTGTTTGAAGGACTGCTATATGGTCTTGTCGGCGGCGCGGCGGGCGTGTGCCTTGCCAAACGGATTCTTTTGTGGCTGGAGGTGCAGTACGGTTGGAACGGGCTCTTTTTTCCGGACCGCGCCTGCGTCCTCGTCGGAATGCTGTGGGCACCGGCGCTTACACTGGCATCGGTCGGAAGGCACCTTGCGGTGGCGAAAAAACAGCCTGCGGACGGTACATCGGTGCAATTGCAGGCACCCTCCGTCTCGACCGTGTTGGTCCCTTTCACGGGTGTGCTTGTCTGCGTTGCCGCGATGCTGTTCCTTGAGGTGCGGCTCCGGTATCTGCTCGCTGTCCCGGCGGTCTTTCTCTTCCTTTGGTTTGTCTATGCGGTGCTGCCCCCGATTCTGCGGTGGCTTGCGCACAGGGCGGTGCGGGTGACCGAACAGCGTCGGCGCCCGTCCGCCGCCGTTTGGCTGGTGTCAAACAATCTGCGCAGCAGCTTCCCCGCGCGCCACACCTGTCGGATTCTGACGCTCCTGCTTGCGCTCTTCCTGACCGTCACCGCCTGTGTTCGGTCGATCGAGGCACAGACCGATTCCATTTTGGACATTTTCTCTGCCGACTGCGTGGCGGCGAACGCGAATGACCGGACGGAGGAACTGCTACGGGCACGCGAGGATGTCAGTGCGGTGCTCCGATTCTCCTTTTTCAGTGAGGTCAACCTTTCCGGCGGCGTGCAGACCATGGGCTTTTCCCTGCGGGAGCGGGAGAGTGGATGTATGAACACGGACGCCCTTCCCCTGCGACTGCCCGAAGGGGCGGAGATTGCGCTCTCCCAACCGATTGCGGAGCTGCTCGGCGTTACGGTCGGCGACCCGCTGGAGGTGAAGGTGCAGGGGGTGACCGCCGTGCTGACGGTCAGCGAAACGATGGAGAGCCGGTTCCCAATCGTGTTCCTGGATGCGGCGGCGCTGGGATTGCAGGACAATTTGATCTGCGTCCGCTTCCGTTCGGAGGATGCCGACCGCACGCGGTCCCGTGCGGTGAGCGAACAGATCCGTCCGACCGGCTCCGTATTGGTGGATTGCGACACCGTGTTTGGCACAATGCGGCAGACGGTGGAGAACAACCTGGCGCTGTTGCGGTTCTTTTTCGGCGCCGCGGCGGTGATCTCGCCGGTGGGATGCGTGCAGATGCTCCTGACCCGGCACAGGGAGCGGAAGCGGGAGCTCCCCGCCTGGCGCGCCGCCGGCATGAGCAACGGCGGTTTTGTCGGAATGCGAATATGGGAGGTGACCGCGTCCCTGCTGCTTGCCGTCGTTTTCTCCGTTCCCGTCTCCTACGCGCTGTGCCGCCTGTTGCAAACCATCGCGCAGTCCTTCGGCGTTTCCCTGTTCTGACAAAAATCCGTACCCCGCGGGGTACGGATTTTTGTCTGCGTTTGGGACGGCGCGGAGGTGTTGGGCGGTCGCGCTCGCGGGGAGGCGCCTTCATCTGTTGCTTTCGCAACTCTCAGGAGAATTAAACTCGTATCAAGGCAACCTTTGGACGGTTATCATCTCTCTCTCGCGAGAGGATGCCGAACGTCTCGGCTTCGACACTGCCACCCGCTGGCGGGACTTCTTACGCTCGGAACGATCGGAGATTGCGGAGCAGTTTCACATCCCGCAGGGAAATCTCCGGTGGTATGCGGCATTCCATAACGAAAAACACCATCCCCATGTGCATCTGATGGTCCGGAGCGAGGATAAAAGGGAGGGATACTGGCATGGCAGGGGTTTGTTATTTTGTTATTTACTTTTTCAGCTCCGCCGGATGCTTGACAAACAAGAAGAAAGAGCAAACGGAAGTCCGTAACATTATATCCCGCTTCGGCTTTTTCTGTACTCTGTCGGTGTATACCCAACGGCTTCATGAAAGAGTCTGCAAAAGTGGTAGATGTCCGAAAAGCCGCAGGCGGCTGAAATTGCGGTGATGCTGTCGCGGGAGCCGATCAGTCGTTGCTTGGCTTGCTCAATCCGCGCCGAAAGGATATATTGCTTGGGGGACGCTCCGTATTTTTGCGTGAAAAGCCATCTGAAATAGACCTCGCTGATGTTTGCCTCCTGTGCAAGCTGTTGATTCCGCAGATTGGGGTCGCACAGGTGCTCCCGCAGATAGGTCTCCGCTGGCTTCAGAATGTCGAAGGCGGAGGAGGTATCGCATTGGAGTTGATCAAACAGCTTATAGGCATACCGCATGGCGCGCAGGTGGTTTTTCTCGCATACGAATGCCTGATACAGCGATTCAAAGGTATGCAGGCAGGCTTCCGCATTGGGGAGGGAGAGCCGCTGAAATTCCGTTACCGTGAGCCCTTCGGCAAGAAAATTGATCAGCGGGAAATGCCCTTCTGTATTTCGGTACAGCTCATAGGTTGCGTTCTTCGGAATCAGGATTGCACAGGAGGAATCGGACAGGATTTTCTCTCTGCTGTGCGTGTATGTGATTTTTCCGTCGATGCAAAGGGACAGCCCCCATGTCGGACGGTCCGACATCCGAAAGCGTTCTCCTTTTTTGGAATAAACCGTTATGACCTCGGTCAATCCGGTCAGGGTCATGTTGGAAAAGAGATACATGGCTTGCTCCTTCTTTTTCAGAGATGCTTTCATTATACTCCGTTTGAACAAAAAAGTCAATACAAAGATTTGATTCTGTATCGGAAAGGGCAAATCGGTTTCGGTTTCGCTATTGCGCTTCCGTCAAAGGGATGCTATAATAGAGGCAATAATACCGAAAGGATGGGATGATATGAATTTTTCCGAAAAGGTTGCGGTTGTGACAGGTGCCGCCTCCGGAATGGGCTTGCTGTTCTGTCAAAGCTTTACGGAGCTGGGCGGCTCGGTTGTGATGGCGGATATTGATCCGCAAGCGGTGCAGAGGTGCGCGGATGCGATTTGCGAGACCCACGCGGGACGTGCCGTTGCGGTTGCCTGCGATGTCCGTTGCTATGAGCAGGTGGAAGCCGTGCGGGACAGGGCGGTGGAAGCCTATGGGCGGATTGATGTTCTGGTCTGCTTTGCGGGCGGCGCGGAAACAAGAATCTGCCATGCGTCGGGTGAATTCCCCGATATCCCGATCTCGGTTTACGATTGGGGAATCGATGTAAACCTGAAGGGGCAGTTCTACTTTGCCCATGCGGTTCTGAAGCAGATGCGGGAGCAGAAGAGCGGGGTCATTGTCAATATCGGCTCCATTACGGGAGAGGAAGGCTGCGAATTGAATGTCGCATACTCCACCTCAAAGAGCGGAATCATGAACGGCTTTACAAAATCCATGGCGCAGTACGGTGCGAGATACGGAATCCGTTGCTGTTGCGTCTCCCCGGGACCTGTTCTGACGCGCCCCGGAATGGCGGCGATGAAAACCGCTTTGGGACGTGCGGCAGAGCCCTCGGAAATCGTGAATCTGATTCTGTATGTGGCATCGGATGAGGGCGCGTTTCTGGACGGCGTCAACATTTTGATGGACGGAGGACGCAATATCCTGCGGAACAAACAGTGAAAACACGATTTCTTCTTGCGGACCGCCCGACGGTTACGGTTATGGTGCAGGCACGCACCCCGAAACGGGCGATGGAACTGATCGGGCGCGGACTGGACGGCGGCGCGGATGCGTTCGGTGTGCAGTTGGAGCAACTGGAACGGGAATACCACACGCCGCAGGTATTAACGGAGCTGTTTCGCGCCGCGAACGGAAATCCGATTTATGTGACGAATTACCGCACCGGTATAAACGCGGGGCGGACGGATTCCGATCTGGCTTCCGAATTGCTGTTGGCAGCCGACTGCGGCGCGACCCTGATTGACATCATGGGGGATCTGTACTGCCCGAATGCGAAGCAGTTGACCGATGATTCCGAAGCTATTGATCAGCAAATGAAACTGATCGGTCAGCTTCATCAAAAGGGCGCGGAGGTGCTGATTTCGTCCCATACGTTTTGCTTTGAGACGGCGGAACGGGTCATGGCGATGGTTGCGGAGCAGCACCGCAGAGGGGCGGACATCTGCAAGGTGGTAACGGCGGCGGGGACACCGAGCGAGCTTGCGGAAAACTTTTGCGCGAGTGCAGAGCTGGCGCGGCTGGAGTATCCGAGCCTGTTTCTGTGCGTCGGAGACTACTGTGGCAGACACCGCAGGGTTGCCCCGTTGCTCTCGAACAGTCTCTTTCTGTGCGTGACGGAGCATGACGAATTGGCAACGCCCGCACAGCCGCTCCTGAAGGATGCGCGGCGGCTTGCGGATACGGTATTTACGGGAAAGGATGTGTAAGAAATGAAAGCGGTATTGATTCGGGAAGATAAAAGTCTCGTGTGGGACGAGGTTTCGATGCCAACGCTCTCTGCGGAGCAGGTGTTGGTAAAGGTCGCGTATGCGGCGGTCAACCGCGCCGACCTGATGCAGAGAGAGGGGTGCTATCCGCCCCCGCCCGGATGCCCCGATTGGATGGGACTGGAGGTTTCGGGAACGGTTGTGGAGGTCGGAGAAGCCGTCAAACGGAACGGGGCAGTGAAGGTTGGCGACCGCGTCTGCGCCCTGCTCGGCGGTGGTGGATATGCGGAGTATGTTGCGGTTCGGTATGATATGGTGATGCCGATTCCGCAAGGCTGCTCGATGGAAGAAGCGGCGGCAATGCCGGAAGCCTTTGCAACGGCATACCTGAACCTGTTTATCGAGGGCGGACTGAAGGCGGGAGACGTGTTCCTGATGCACGCGGGCGCAAGCGGGCTTGCAAGCGTCGTCATCCCGATGGCGAAGGCGTTCGGTGCTTATGTGGTGACAACGATTATTGACGAGGATAAGCGCTCTGCGGTGGAAAAGACGGGCGCGGACCTGATTGTCAACACGCGGAACGAGGATATTGTGGAGGTTCTGCGCAGACTGGATGCCGAGGGTCGACCGGTTCGGCTTGCAATCGACTGCTTGGGCGGGGACGTGATGGGAAAATGCCTGCCGCATCTCGGATATATGGCGAAATGGATTATGATTGCAACTCTGGCGGGAGATCTGACCACCGTGGATATGCGGAAGCTGTATGTTCGGAACGTTCGGATTATCGGAAGCACCCTGCGGTCCAAGCCGGAGAGCTTCAAGGCGGAGATTCTGCGGCGGTTGGTAAAGGACGTATGGCAGAAGGTGTCGCAGGGAGAAATCCGACCGGCTGTCTGGCGCGTTCTTCCGATTACCGAGGCAGAGGCGGCACACGCATTGCTGTCGGAAAACAAGAGTGCGGGAAAGGTTGTTCTGCGCGTGTTCGGTGAGGAGGAAGCAAAGTGAAGCTGACGCGGACGGAACAACTGCTGAAGAAATTGCAGAATGACTGCTTTTTCGATTCCTATGGTGTAGCGGTCGGACTCAGGGGGGACGAATGCTTTCTCCATTCGGAAAATGTGAATGCGGATACCTATTTCGACGTTGCCGATATGGGCAAGGTTTTGGTGACTGCACCCCTGATTTTCCAATTGATTGGGCAGAAAAAGGTATCGTTTGACGATACCTTGGAACGGTTCTTTTCGGATGTTCCGGTGAAAAAGCGGGAAATTACCATTCGGCAATTGCTGACACATACATCCGGAATTGTTCGGATTCCGCTTCCTGCGGAAATTGCGGAAACGGGTTGAAAAGGCAAAAAACTATGTAAATTCTTCCAATCCAAGCGGAAGTCAATTCTTGGAAAAAAATGGTTGAACAGACGGACAATTCAAAAAGGCTCTCTTTTGCAAATCTGCGAAAGAGAGCCTTTTCATTTGGTATGAGTTGGTAAATTCCGCATCCTGATTTGTAGCTTTTGCCTAAATCGAGAATTCGGATAATGTGCAAAACAGAAAAAACGGACGGTTCATTTGCCTGATTCATAAGAATAAGGTGAAATGATACAGCCGATTTGGATTTTATGCACTGCTTGATACTGCTTGAGAATGACAGGATTTACATACTTTCTGACAGGAAATGCTCTACCTTTTTATCGACGGGTATGGTATAATAATTTTGCGGGTAGGGAAGGCTGTCACTCTTTGCTCGGCTTGACCTCCTGTTGCCAAACAATCCGGCGGGAAACTGTTTTCTTGTAAACCGTCGGGGAAGCGCCGAATCGCTTGCGAAACAGGCGGATGAAATTACAATAATCGGGAAAGCCGGATTCCATGCAGGTATCGGTGACGCTTTTTCCTTCCTGTAATAGTGTGCAGGCGTTGGCGAGCCGCTTGTTTTCGATATACTGCCACGGCGCGATGCGCAGATATTCCCGAAACAGCCGCGAGAGGGTGGAGAGACTGAGAAAATGCCGCTCGGCAAGGTCGGAAAGACTTTGAATGGAGCGGAAGTTCTCCTCAATATCGGTCAACACGTTTTCCAACTGTGCGGGGAATTTCACAAGCCCTTCTTCCGATGTTTCGCATTCCTTAATATAGGTAAGAAATTCGAGCGCCAATGCGTATTTTCGCAAAGCGTTGTCTGTGAGTGCGCAGACACGCATTTCCTGATGAATGCGTTCCAGTTGCACGCGGATTTCTTCGCTTGGAACTAACAGATTGTTGTTTCCGAAGCCTCTGCGCAGGAATTCGTGAAAGAGCGATTCCGGCTCGGGGCGAAACCACAGGCACAGATAGTGATAGGAGGTCGGCGCGGTTACAATGCAGTTGTGAACCTCGTTCGGCTTGATGACAAGAATATTCCACGGCGCAACGTGGTAGACGTTCCGTTCGATTCGATAATCTACATATTGGATAATGAGTACAGCTGGTACAAGGGAAATGATAACAACGGCTACAGCGTGGACTGGGATACGGATTACAATCTGTTCATACAGGAGCGCGCGCTGTTTGAAGCGAACACCATCAGCTACGCACCTCGGTTCAGCAAGGAAATGAAGAACTACGGTGTGCTTCCGATGCCGATGCTGGACAGTACGCAGGATGACTACATTACCCCGATGCAGGGCGTGAACAACTTCTCGCTCTTCAAAGCCGGAACAAACAACGAAAAGGCGGCGAAGGTTCTGGAGGCTATGACAATCCTTTCCTATTGCGATGTTTTGCCGCTTTACTATGAAAAGCAGTTGAAGCTCCAGTATCAGACCGACGCGCGGGCGGGTTCTATGCTTGATCTCATCCGCTCCAAGGTCAATGTCGACTTCATGTTTATGTACTCGGCACATTTCGAGAGCCTTGCCAATATTCCGTTTGAGTTGATTCTTGCAAAGGACGGAAACTATGAGGGCGATATGGCGGGCAGAACCGACAGCCTGAACAAGGCGAAAGCCAAGTTCCTTGAAATCTATACCAAAGCGGAATAAGCAATGCATATGAACAGAATCGCAAGAGCGCTGGGCGTGTTTCTTGCCATCCTGCTTGCTCTGCCCGTGGTCTCCTGTAATTTCGGAGACCGCGGGCAAAGCGATTCCGACACCGGGAGCGAAAGCCCGGTTCGGACGCAGGAGCCAACCGACACGGGCGCAAACGAAACCAAAACAGAGCCGATTCCGGATGTGCCGGATGCGGGGGATGCCATGAAAATTACTGCTGAAGAATTACTGAAGCTGATTCGGAACGGGGAGATTGCCGAGAACGGCAACTATGCCCTGACCGGAACAGAATATCTGATCTTTGATTCGACCGATAACCGAAAGACCTACGATTTGCACGGGGCAACGATTCGGGTTGCAACGCGGGATGGGGAGAGCGCCGTGACGCTGAAAAGCGTTCGGAATCTGACCCTGCAAAACTGCAATCTGGTTGTTACGGGTGATACCGCGCTGAAAACCGCCGGGGCAAGAGAATGTACGCTGACGGGAATTCATATCTCCGGAGAAGCCAAAACAGGCTTTGCGTTGGACGGCAAGGTGAACACGCTGGACGGCGGCACTGTTTCCGGCTCTTACGGCACGGCTGTGCTGGCGAGCGGAGAGAGCATCGGCGTTACCAACTGCACGTTGGAGGGCGCGACTGTCGGTATCCGCGATGAGAGCACGGACGGATGTGTTGCGGAGAACAACATCCTTAAGGCTTGCAAGGTCGGGGTCGAAACCGCCGTGCCGAATACCGTAATTTGGTATAACACGATTACGGGTGGGGATTGCGGCATCAAAGCCTCCTTCAAGAAATCCGAAATTTCTGCGGGTGAGGGAGACGGTTACAACATCCTTGCGGCAAAAAATAAGATCACCGATGCAAAAACATCCATCCTGTACGAGAATGTTTCCAACGGGGTCATTCTGCTCAATGAGGCAGAAAATGTCACCGCAAGCGGTTGTACCTACCTTTATGTAAACGAAAACAAGGTTACTGCATCTCTTGCGCTGAAGAACAACAACTACATGATTGCCAACGGCAATCGCGCAGGCAACCTGACCGATAACGGCAACAAAAACAAGAACGGGGACAATGTAACGAACCTTGACGAACGTCCCGAAGCAGGGGTCAACGAGGCACTTCAGCCGCATATCAACACCGAGCAGTTTGTGGGCATGAAGCGCAAAGCGGCTGTCCGCGAGTTGACCGATTCGAGACAGCTGAATGTGTACCTGACGGAGAGTCTGACAAGCGGCAAGACTGTGATTGTTCCTCCCGGGGGCTTATGTGAACGAGCCGATGTCGTTTTCCAACATAGAGGGCGGAACGGTCTATGCTTACGGCGTGCTGAGTGAACAGTCGGTTCTGTCAGGTCAGCCCGCTTGGAGAATGACGGGCTGCTCGGATGTGGTTCTGAAAGGGATTACCTTTGGAGCTGCAAAATATCCGCACATTCAGGGGACGATTGTGAAGGTCAGCGGCAGCAATGTGGAGTTCCTGCCCGATCCCGGATATAATAATGTAGTAAACGGAATGCCGACAGGCAACTATTTCCGTCTGGGAGAGAAGACTACAATCTGCGATTTCCCGTCCTTCAGTCGCTCCACCTACAATTCCGAGACCGGAACAAATACCATTTACGGAGCCATGCACGCTGACAAGCCTGGCATGACGGGGGTCGGCTACCGTATCGCTTTGCGCGGAGAAGCCGGTTTGGGACTCTATATGGACACTTGCAGCGGAATTCAGGTTGAGGATGTTACCCTGACAACTGCAGGCAGCTTTGCGCAGTTTGACAAGAATAACGATGTTGCGCCTGTTTTTCACCGCTATGCCATTGTTTACGGTCCAGCGCCGGTATTGGAATCCGGAAAGGACTACAGCCGCTACAATCAGTATGCCGATATCGTAACAACCGATTCTTACGGCAGAACGCGTTCCGCTTCCCCGATGTACACAACCTGCGATGCAACCCACAGCACGAGCGCGCGGGTCGGTTCGCGGACAATCAGTTGTCTCTTGGAGGGAATGAATGACGATGGCGGAAACATCAATGCGTATTACGGCTTGGCATCCGGTTTTGATTCCGCAACCAAAACCCTGACCTATACCACCTGCGATGTCAGAGGCTATCAGTTGCTTCCCGGCGCTTTCCGAGTGGGGGATGAAGTGTTGCTGTTTGACTGGAACGGCAAGTTTCTTGCGCAGACAATGGTCACGGAGGCAACAAAGGACGTTGGAAATCAGAAGTACACAATCAAGCTGAAAGAGAACGTGACGCTTCCATCCGGAGTTAAGGTCGTTGTGCAAAATCTGGACGCTTCGGGCAGAGGATTCCTGTGGGACAACGTGACGGTTCGCACCAATCAGGCAAACGGGGTAAGAGCAAAGGCATCGGGCGGCAAGATTGTCAACTGCTTCTTTGACAATGTCCGTCATTGCGGTGTTTCGGTGGTTCCGGAATGGCAGGAGTGGCCGGAGGTCGGATTTGCAAGTGACCTTGAAATTCTGAATAGCGTGTTTGACGGAAACTCCCGTTCGGCGGCAATGTGGGATGACTGGAATTATTATGCAATGGGCGCATCCATTCAGTTTGGCGGCGGTACGGGAACGAGTGATGTGGACTACTGTCTGCATCGTAATGTCCGTATTTCGGGTAATGTGTTCCGCAATCGGTATTCCCGTTATCAGATTTCGCTTTCCGCAGTCCATAATCTGGAGTTGACGAACAATCGGTTTGAAGCGCCGCGCACGGATGCAAGTCTGAATCCGGACGGTGCACCGATTTTGATTCGCGGCGGAAACGGGATTGTTATCAGCGGAAACAGCTATTCGTCCGAGGTCAGATACCCGATTGAAAATCGGGACAATGCCGGTGCGAACATCACCGGAGACGATATCGAGAATTAAGGCACCACCGCGCAATTCCGATGGTGCAATTACGAAGTCGAATTTTTCGTCAGACGATACAAAAATTCGCAGGCTGTAGCAGAGCTACAGGCAAGGATTTTTGTGAAGTATGGCGGAAAAGGCGCGAGTGAGTGCGCCAATCGTGAATTGCGTGGTGGTGCCTTAAGAATTGCCGACCGGGGCTGATGCGTTTTGCCGTATCGGGTCCGGTCGGTATACCATTTGAAAAGGGGATGCTGCATGAGTAAAGTTTATTTGACGGCACCGTGGACCGTTTCCGGTGAAAAATATGAAAATCTGCCCGCAACCGTTCCGGGCTGTGTTCACACCGACCTGCTTGCAAACGGGTTGTTGGAAGCCCCGTTTTGGCGGGACAACAGCGCGAAATGCCAATGGATTGAAAATGAGGATTGGGTATACCGTTGCAAATTTGACGCAAAAATCGGCGGTCGGGTCGAACTGGTATTTGAGGGACTGGACACTTACGCGGAGGTGATTCTCAACGGCAAAAGCCTTGGGAAAACCGATGATATGTTTCTCCCGCACCGCTTTGACGTAACCAATATTCTGCGGGAGCGGGACAATGATCTGCAAGTGAAATTTTTCTCTCCCATCAAGGCGGTGGAGGGGAAGCCGCGACTTCCCGCCTCCTTTACACAGGAGCGAATCCATTCCCGCCGCCTGCAATGCACCTACGGTTGGGACTGGGTAGACCGTTTTGTCACCTGCGGAATCTTTCGTCCGGTCTACCTGAATTATCGGAACGGAATTGATTCGGAGAATGTCTACATCCATACCGATCATATCGACGCATACGGCGCGGAGGTGACGGCGGAGTTCTCATTCTCCGATTGCGAGCCGGGGGCGCTTACAACGGTTGAAATCCTTGATTCGGACGGCGCGACAGTAGCGAAAACGCAGTTCTATGCCGACCGTCCGCTGATGGTGCGGCGGTTTGACATCACCGAGCCGAAACTGTGGTTTCCGAACGGCTACGGCGAACAGCCGCTTTATCGGATGGCGGTGACGGTTGGAGAAAATCGGCATGAGGAGACCTTTGGTATCCGTACCCTGCGGATTCTGCAACTGCGTGACCGTGAGGGAAGCGCGGAGTGGAGAAAATCGGTTGCGCTTCAGGAAACGGAACACGGAAAATGGAACAGTGAAAATACCGAATTTTACGGCTTCTCGGTAATTGTCAACGGCATCAAGGTGTTCTGCATGGGCGGAAACTGGGTGTCGTGCGACCCGTTCCCGTCTGCCGAAAGCGATGAGAAGATTGAGGGACTGGTCGCTCAGGCGAAGGAAATGGGCGCGAATATGCTCCGCGTGTGGGGCGGCGGTCTGTTTGAAAAGAAAGCGTTCTATGATGCCTGCGACCGCGCGGGAATTCTGGTAACGCAGGAGTTCCTGATGGCGTGCGGAAGCTATCCCGAAAAGGAGCAATGGTTCATCGACGCGCTCCGTCGGGAATCGGAATTTGCCACAATCTATTTGCGCAACCACCCCTGCCTTGCTTGGTGGCACGGGGACAATGAGAATGCCGAAAAGGGGAGCGATGTCCTGCCGGATTACCGCGGACGGGACAGCGCCCTGCGCGGAATTGCCGATGCAATCTATGCGAACGATTACACCCGCGCGTTTCTGCCGTCCAGTCCTTACGGTGGCGTGACCTACGGCTCTATCAACAGCGGGACTGCGCACAATTCCAACTACATCGTGCTGATGTATAATTACTTCCACGAAACGGATCTTCACGACTATAAGGAATATATCGGGCAGTTCTCGGCGCGGTTTATCTCCGAGGAACCGACCTTTGGCGCGATTCCGAAACGGTCGATGCTGAAGTTCATGACCGAAGCCGACCTTTACGATGAAAGTGAGGAAATGCTCCGTTATCATACCAAGAGCAATCCCGCTTTGGCGCGGCATCTTTACGGGGACATCCGTGACCTGACCGAAAAGGTGCTTGGCGCGTTCCGTGACGGGCAGGACAGGCATTTCAAGTATCAGTATATCCAGTATGAATGGATTCGTCTTTGCTTTGAGCGTTGCCGCCGCGACCTCGGCTACTGCAACGGCGAGGTGTTTTGGATGTTCGATGACTGTTGGCCTGCGGCGCTCGGTTGGTCGCTTGTGGACTACTATGGCGCACCCAAAGCGGGATACTACAGCTTCCTGCACGGTGCCAAGCCGCTGTCCGCATCGGTGCTTCCGCAGGACGGAGTCTATCGGCTGCATATCAGCAATATCACCGGCGGGGCGGAAAATTTTGCGGTGCAGGTAACCGTTATGCGCCTGACCGACGGATTCCCCGTAGAAGCAACCTACAGCTTCAGCGGCAGAGTGGATGCATACAGCGTCAGCGCACGTCCTCTTGCACTCCCGATTCGGGATGGACAGCTTGTGGTATGTGACATCAGCTATGTAGGCGGCAGAGACAGATGTTTTTGGAAGAACGGGAAACTGGAGATTGTTCCGGCAGAAGGAATTGTGGAGATTACGAAAAAGACCGCGCACAGCGTGACCCTGCAGGCGAAATCCTATGCCCATGTGGTATCGCTTAACGGAGACTGCCGCTATGCGGATAACTGGTTCTCCATGCTGGCGGGAGAGGAACGGACGGTGGAATTCACGCCGAACGACCCGAACGGTAACGTTGAACCGGAACTGACGGTCTACACGCTGAAGGCCGGATACGGGGTTTGAAATGCTGATTGGAATCGATATCGGCGGCACAAAGTGCGCCGTGGTGCAGGCAGACGACGCGGGAAAAATTCTGAACCGCGTTGTCTTCGCCACCCTGCCGTGCGCGCAAAGCCTTGCAAAAATTGAAGAACTGGTCGCATCCTTCGCCCCGTTCGATGCCATCGGCATCAGCTGCGGTGGACCATTGGATGAGAATCGCGGCGTTATTCTTTCCCCGCCGAACCTGTCGGGGTGGGATGAAGTACCAATCTGCGAGCGGTTGCGGAAACGCTTTGGCGTTCCGGTTGCTCTACGCAACGATGCGAATGCTTGCGCACTGGCAGAGTGGCGGTACGGCGCGGGGAGAGGAACGAAAAACATGATTTTCCTCACCTTCGGCACGGGTATGGGCGCGGGGCTGATTCTGGACGGTCGGCTCTACGGCGGCACAAACGGCAACGCGGGCGAGGTCGGACACCTCCGCATGGCGGCGGACGGTCCTGTCGGCTACGGCAAGAAAGGTTCGTTTGAGGGCTTTTGCAGTGGCGGCGGGGTGAAGCAGTTGGGGCAAATGCGCGCCATCCAAGCCCTGAAGGAGGGGCGGCATCCGCTCTATTGTAAGACGGAAACCGAACTGCCGACCGTCACCGCAAAATCGATTGCAGATGCTGCGGATGCGGGCGATGCGGATGCGACAGAGGTCTACCGTTATTGCGGCGAACAGCTCGGTCGGGGTCTTGCAATCCTGATTGACCTGTTCAATCCGGAAGCCATTGTCATCGGCAGTATCTTCACCCGCTCGGAGAATCTGTTGCGGGAGGAAGCGGAACGCATCATCCGAGAAGAAGCGCTCCCCATGTCTGCGGCGGTCTGTTCTATCCGCACCGCGCAGTTGGGGAACGCCATCGGAGACTATGCCGCGATTGCGGTCGCGGAAGAAGCACGGAGGGAAAACAAATGAATGATATCGAACTGCTCGGCAAGCGGTATCCCGCTCTGACGGACTGCCTGCCGGATATTGAACGCGCCACGGAAGCCATCGTTACCATGCACCGCGCGGGGGCAAAACTGCTCCTGTGCGGCAACGGCGGGAGCGCGGCGGACTGCGGGCACATTGTGGGAGAGTTGGAAAAAGGCTTCCTCTCTAAGCGCCCGCTGTCGGAATCGGCGCAAAAGAGACTGCTTGACGCGGGCATTCCCGCCGAGATGACGGCGAAGTTCCAACAGGGACTGTGCGCCATCTCCTTACCCGAACAGAGCGCCATTCTCAGCGCATTTGCAAACGACGTAGAGCCGAAACTGGTCTATGCGCAGACCGTCCTTGCCTGCGCGCGGGCGGGGGATGTCTTTCTCGGCATCTCCACGTCCGGCAACTCCGAAAACGTTGTTCTCGCTGCCAAAACCGCAAAGGCAGTTGGTGTCACCGCAATCGGCTTGACGGGCGCGGCAGGCGGAAAACTGGCAGAAATCTGCGACATTGCCATCCGCGTTCCCGCGACCGAGACCTTTATGGTGCAGGAGTATCATCTGCCTGTTTCCCATGCCATTTGCGCGGAGGTCGAGCGGAGACTGTTTGATACGGACTGCTGAGGAAGATGGAATCCTAAAATATTGTTTCTGAATGTATAGCAAGCAGACTTTACCCCTGATCGGTCCGGTCTGCTTGCTCTTTTTATAAAAAAATCAAAAAACTTTTTTCAATGTTGCAAAAGCTGCTACATCGGTATGTTACACTATAATCATCAGGCAGAGAAAGGAGGACAGCACACATGACACCGCTTGACCGCAGATGGAAAATGCTTGAAGCCTTGTTGCACCGGAGACGGAATACCGTCAATTCCCTTGCACTTGAATTTGACGTTTCCCGCTTTACGGTCATGCGAGATATCCGTGCGCTGTCCTGCACATTCCCGATCTATACCAATCACGGCGGTGATGGAGGGGTATACATCCAAGACGGATACCAACTTGGTATGATTTATCTGACGGATGAACAGCTTGCTCTGCTTGTTGAGCTGTGTGGGATTCTGGCTGGCGAAAGACTTGCAATTCTGCAAGGCATTATCGAGATTTACAAACGCCCCGGAACTCGCTGACAGCTTTTGCTCATTGACAAACAAGATGGCTTCCCATCTTCATACCAATTG
>DJSQ01000042.1 GCA_002438075.1 Clostridiales bacterium UBA6330 | reverse complement strand
GTGTCATTTCAGAGCAAACGCCTTTGGCGTTCAGTCGAACCCCGAAGGGGCGCCTGCCGGCGGAATCACGGCACCCATGCAAGGCTCTGTAACAGTTAAACCTTTCCACAACAATAATAATCCCCAAGCTCTTAGGAGGTGATTTTTTGAAACGAAATAACAGTCGGCTGAAGCTGGTGTCATCCTTTCTGGACGGCTCGAAGCGGTGGTTTCTTGCCGCGATTCTGTCCACCATCGGGCTGGCGCTGACCAATATGCTTACGCCGCAAATCGTCCGCGTGACGGTGGATTCGGTCCTCGGAAGCGAACCGTTCGACCTGCCGCCGTTCCTTGTCAATCTGCTCGAACGTCTCGGCGGGGCGGAGGTCCTGCGGGAAAGGCTCTGGATGGTCGGCGTTGTCATCATCGGCATCGCCGTGTTCGGCTTCGCGTTCTTCTACGGCTCGCGCGTGTTCAATACCAAAGCCGCCGAAACGCTGGTCAAAACCATGCGCGATAAGGTGTTCCGCCACCTGCTGGCGCTCCCCGACGATTGGTACGGCAAGAACCGCACAGGGGACATCATCCAGCGCTGTACGTCCGACATCAACATGGTCAAGGACTTCCTTTCCGAGCAGCTGGTTGCGGTGTTCCGCATTGTCGTGATGCTTACGCTGTCGCTGTTCTTCATGTTCTCGCTCCATGTCGGACTGACCCTGATTGCACTGGCGGGTGTGCCGGTTCTGTTGACAACTTCGCTGGTTTTCCATAAAAAGGTCAGCCCCGAGTTTGAAATCTGCGACGAGAACGAGGGCAAGCTCTCCGCCATTGTGCAGGAGAACCTCACGGGCGTGCGGGTGGTCCGCGCGTTCGGGCGCGAGGTCTACGAAAAGGAGAAATTCGACACCCAGAACCGCTACTACATGGGGCTGTGGGACCGCGTGAACAAAATGTTCTGCCGCTATTGGAGCATTGCGGACCTGATTGCCAATTTGCAGGTCATGCTGTTGGTCGTGTTTGGTGCGTTTTTTGCCATCCGAGGCGAGCTGAGCGCGGGCGCGTACATCGCGTTCCTGTCCTACAACGGCTACCTGACGTGGCCCATTCGCCAGCTGGGACGGGTCATCTCCGAGATGAGCAAGGCGGGCGTGTCGCTCCGCCGCATCGAGGACATTCTGAACGCCGCGCCCGAGCGGGACGAGGACGGGGCGGAGCGCGTGACAACCGACTACCGCGGTGACATTGCCTTCGACCATGTCAGCTTCTCCTTTGACGGCAAAACGCCCGTGCTGGAGAATGTCAGCTTCACGGTGCCTGCGGGCAAAACCGTCGGCATTCTGGGCGGGACAGGCTCGGGTAAATCAACGCTGGTGCGCCTTTTGGACCGCCTTTACCCTCTGCCCGAGGGGAGCGGGACCATCTCGGTTGGCGGGACCGATATCCGCCGCCTGCGCGCCTCGGAGCTGCGCTCCAACATCGGCTTTGTGTTGCAGGAGCCGTATCTCTTCTCCCGCACCATCGGCGAGAATCTGCGCCTTGCCAAGCAGACCGCAAGCGATGCGGACCTGCACGCGGCGGCGCACACCGCCTGCCTTGACAGCGCCGTGGAGGGCTTCCCCTCGGGGTACGACACCTTTGTCGGGGAACGCGGCGTAACGCTCTCGGGCGGTCAGAAGCAGAGAGCCGCCATTGCGCGGACGCTGGTGCAGGACACGCCGATTCTGATTTTTGACGATTCGCTCTCGGCGGTTGACACCGAGACCGATGCAACCATTCGCGCCCGTCTTGCGGAGCGGGAGGGGCGCGCGACAACGCTCCTGATTTCGCACCGCACCGCAACGCTCATGCACACCGATTGCATTGTGGTCCTTGACCGCGGGCGGGTGGCAGAGCTCGGAACGCACGAGGAGCTGCTTGCGAAAAACGGCATTTACCGCCGCATTTACGAAATTCAGAACGGAGGGGAGCGGCAATGAGCGAAAAGAAAACCGAAAAGCAGACGCATCTGAAGTGGTTCGGCATTCCGCGCCTGCTCCCGTTCCTCAAGCCGTACAAGGGGCTGTTTTTACAGCTGCTGGTGTTCGGGTTGATCAGCAGTCTGGGGGAGATCATTTACCCGCTCTTCCAGCGCTACGCCATCAACCACTACATTGCCGAGGGGACGCTGGACACGCTCCCCGTGTTCATTCTGCTGTATCTGTGCGTGATGGTGCTGTCGGCGCTTTCGGTCTATCTTGCGCATGACGGCTCCGCGAAGCTGGAGATTCGCGCGGCGCATGACATCCGCGAGACCTGCTTCCACCATCTGCAAACGCTGTCCTTTTCCTATTTCAACCAGAACAGCGTGGGCTACATTCACGCCCGCGTGATGAGCGACACCTCCCGCATCGGGACGCTGATTTCGTGGTCCTGCATTGACGGGGTGTACAATCTGACCTACATCATCGGCGCGGCGGCGGTTATGCTGTCGGTCAACTGGCGGCTGGCGCTTCTGGTGCTTGCGGTGATTCCGCTGTTTGCGCTGACCATTGTGATGTTCCAGAAAAAGGTTCTGCCGCTGAACCGCCGCGTGCGGGAAATCAACTCGCAGATTACGGGGGATTTCAACGAGGCGATTACGGGTGCCGAAACGGTAAAAACCATGAACGCCGAGGGGCAGATGGAAAAGGAATTCACCGCGCGGACCTCGCAGATGCGCAGGACCGCGACCACGGCGGCGCGCTGGCGGGCGATGTTCGGCTCGGCAATCACCTTTGCGTCCTCTCTGGCGCTGGCGCTGGTGCTGTGGCGCGGCGGTCTGATTACGGCAGAGGGCGTGATGGAGATTGGCACGCTGTCGGTCTTTGTCTCCTACGCGCTGGGCATCATGGAGCCTGTGCGCTGGCTGATTGACGCGCTCTCCGACCTTGTGACGACGCAGGTGAACATTGAGCGTGTGACCAATCTGATTGCGACCGAATCCGACGTTGCCGACCGCCCCGAGGTGGTGGCGAAGTACGGTGACACGTTCCACCCGAAGAAGGAGAACTGGGAGCCGCTTCACGGCGATGTGGAGTTTGACGATGTAACCTTCCGTTATCCCGACGGCGAGGTGAACGTGCTGGAGCACTTCAGTCTCAAGGTTCCGCAGGGGACCAACGTTGCGATTGTCGGAGAGACGGGGGCGGGGAAGTCGACGCTGGTCAACCTGGTTTGCCGTTTCTACGAGCCGACGGCGGGGCGGATTCTGATTGACGGGCGGGATGCGCGGGAGCGGTCCCAGCTTTGGTTACACAGCAACATTGGCTACGTTCTGCAAACGCCGCACCTATTCTCGGGGACGGTACGGGAAAATCTGCTTTACGGCAACCCGTTGGCAACCGAGGAGCAGATCATGGGTGCGCTTCGGCGGGTATCTGCGGACGAGATCGTGGCGCGGATGGACAACGGTTTGGACAGCGAGGTAGGCGAGGGTGGTGACCGTCTTTCCACGGGCGAGAAGCAGTTGATTTCGTTTGCGCGCGCTCTGCTTGCCGACCCGAAGATACTGGTTCTGGACGAAGCGACGGCTTCGATTGACACGATTACCGAGCAGAAGATTCAGAATGCGATTGGTGAGGTGATTGCGGGGCGGACGTCGTTTGTAATTGCGCACCGTCTTTCGACGATTCGGCACGCGGATGTCATCTTAGTGGTTTCGGACGGCAAGATCATTGAGCGCGGAACGCACGCCGAGCTGATGTCGCAAAAGGGTGCGTACTACAACCTTTACACGCGCCAGTTCGAGGAGGATGCGACCCGCAGGACGCTGGACGGGGAGTAAGACCTTGGGACTCTGTC
>DJSQ01000043.1 GCA_002438075.1 Clostridiales bacterium UBA6330 | reverse complement strand
CGGCGGCGGCATGAACATTGCGCCCGCACAGGACCGTCTCAATAAGGAAAGAACGATTTCCACGGTGGTGCTGTACGGCTCGGGCAAGCTCAAGACCCTGATTGTGTTCCCCTCGATTTTCAAGGGCGAGCACATCAAGCACACCGAGATGGTCTCGGTGATGACGGGGCATGAAATGACGGTGAAATTCGACCGTCCCGTGGCGCTTCAGATTGACGGCGAGCTGGTGCTGAACGTGACCGAGTACACGGTCCGCAGTGCGGCGAAATCCGTGACGGAAGCCGAGACGGAAACGGTTCCGACGGAGGCGTAAGATGCTGAATTTGATCCTGCTGCTCCTGTCGGTCGGCGTGTCCGTTGGACTGGTGGTTGGGATTCCGTCGCTTTCGGCGTGGTGGCTGTTCGGCATGATTCCGCTCGGATACATCCTTGCAACGGCGCTTTACTTTATCCTGTTGTTTGCAACGGTCCCGTTCCTGCCGCGCGGCAGAGAGGGGGAGCGCTCGAGCCGCTTCTGTCGGTTCATCATCTGGCTGTCCTCGGATTGGCTGATGGCGCTGATGCGCATCCGCATTCGGGTAACGGGACTGAAGCTGCCCGATGAGCCGATGGTCCTTGTCAGCAACCACCGCTCGGATTTTGACCCGATGGTGGTCCTGCAAAAGACCCGCAAGCGGAACCTGATTTACATTTCCAAGGAATCGAATTTCAAGTTCCCGCTGGTTGGTCCCTACCTGCGCGGTGCGGGCTACTATGCCATTGACCGTGAAAATGCCATGCGCGCCCTGCGGACGCTGAAAAGCGCGGCGGAGCGCATGAAAGCCGAGGGGCTGGACATCGGAATCTACCCCGAGGGGACGCGGAGCAAGACGGGCGAGCTGTTGGAATTCAAGACAGGCGCGTTTTACCTTGCGAAAAAGGCGAATGCTCCCGTTGTGGTCATGACAACCGAGGGGACCGAGATTATCTCGCAAAACTTCCCGTGGAAGGGCGCAAAGGTTCATCTCCACGTGGCGGAGATCATCAGCCGCGAGGAGGTTGCCGCCATGACGACCGAGGCGCTTGCCGCACGTGTGCGGAACACCATTGCGGAGAATTTGTCGCAAAAGCGTTGACAAGACGCGTGCCGTGTGGTATAATAATAGCTGAGAACCGAAACTGACAGCAGAGAGCCGAGGCAAACCTCGGCTCTCTGTATGCGGAAGGAGAAATTACAATGAAAACAGATATTCTGATCGTCGGCGCGGGGCCCGCGGGAATCTTTACGGCGATTGAGATGCTCAGACGCGGCTGTAAGCAGAAGATTGTCATCGTGGAGAAGGGGAGAGCGGTGGAGAACCGTTCCTGCCCGAAGGCGAAAACGGGGCATTGCATGAACTGCAAGCCGTATTGCCACATCACCACGGGCTTTTCGGGCGCGGGCGCGTTCTCGGACGGCAAGCTGTCGCTTTCCTGCGACGTGGGAGGCGACCTGCCGCAGCTGCTTGGCGTGGACCTGATTCAGTCGGTCATCGACTATACCGATAAAATCTATCTGGAGTTCGGAGCCGACACTCATGTGGAGGGCGCGGAGATTACCGATGAGGTGAAGGAAATCCGCAAGCGGGCAATCCGCGCGGGACTGCGTCTGGTCGATTGCCCGATTCGCCACCTCGGAACCGAGAAGGCGCACAGGCTCTATTGGGACATCGAAAACTATCTGCGCGACGCGGGCGTGGAGCTGTACTTCGGCTACGAATGCAACAACCTGATTCTGGACGGTGACAAGTGCCTCGGCGTGACGGTCAACCACGGCGGCGTGACCGAGGAAATCTACGCGGCGCATACCGTCATCGCAACGGGACGGCGCGGCGCGGACTGGCTGGAGCGTCTCTGCGGCGAGCATAACATCGCGCACCTGCCCGGGACGGTCGACATCGGCGTGCGGGTCGAGGTCCGCAACGAGGTCATGGAGTGGGTCAACCGCGTGCTGTACGAATCGAAGCTGATCGGGTATCCCGCACCCTTCAAAAACAAGGTGCGCACCTTCTGCCAGAACCCGGGCGGCTTTGTCAGTCAGGAAAACTACGACAACGACCTTGCGGTGGTCAACGGACACAGCTTCAAGGAAAAGAAATCGGATAATACCAACGTTGCAATCCTCTGCTCGCATAACTTCTCGGTGCCCTTCAATCAGCCGATTGAGTACGCGCAGAAGGTGGGCGAGCTGACCAATATGCTCGGCGCGGGACACATTCTGGTCCAGCGGTTCGGGGATATCCTTGACGGAAAGCGGACATGGGAAAAGGAGCTGGCGCAGTCGAACGTCCGCCCCACGCTTCAGGACGCAGTGGCAGGGGACATCACCGCCGCTATGCCGTACAGAGCCATGACCAACATCATCAACTTCATTCAGGCAGTCGATCAGGTTGTGCCCGGTTTTGCGGCGCATGAGACCCTGCTGTATTCGCCCGAGCTGAAATTCTACAGCAACCGCGTGAAGATGGACGAGCGGCTGAATACGAACGTCAAGGGACTGCATTGCCTCGGGGACTCCAGCGGATGGACCAGAGGACTGATGATGGCATCGGCAATGGGCGTGTTCATGGGCAGAATCCTTGCCGAAGAGGAGCAGGGCGCGGTCTGACGCGGCACCTGACAGCGCAAAAAACAGAAAATTCTTCGGATTGCGGGACTTTTTTTGAAAAAGGTCTTGCAATCCGAAGAAAAATGTGGTATACTATTCCTGTTCGGACAATGGTCCGAGCAAAACGGAGAGATATCGAAGTGGTTATAACGGCCCTGACTCGAAATCAGGTGTGCGGTCAAACGCACCGAGGGTTCGAATCCCTCTCTCTCCGCCAATCATCCGGAGGCAGGTGCCTCCGGATTTTTTTGTTTGCTAAAGGGTTTGATTGCTTCAAGCAATTTGTATAGCTGTTGGCGCATAGTATGTCGCACCTGTTTAAGGGGGCAAATCAATCATGTATCAATCTAAAGAACTGTATATTTTGGATTTCTCGGGAATTAACCGGATTGGCGATATTCATCGGATTATCAGGGATGAACTGGACTTTCCCGACTATTACGGCATGAATTGGGATGCCTGTTGGGACTGCCTGACCGATATGGTCGGAAAGCCGCTCCACATAAAGCTAATCGGTGTGGAACGAATCCGACAAAAATTTCCCCGCCATGCCGAAATCCTGTTGGAGCTGTTCAAAGAGCTGAAGCACTACGATGAGGATTGCAAGGCTCAGATCAAGGTTGAAATCGTCATTGGAGAAGCGCAATATGAGATTGAATGATGGATGACCGGAATTTGATTTGGGCTGAACCGATTAAGGTTCAGCCCTTTTCTGTTCTTTTGTATTCTGCAAGCCGTTTTCGCGGTTGCTTTGTTCCGGTCTCGTCCGATGTGGCGCGATACCGACGCACATTTGACTGCCGCTTACAGCGCCGTGCCCTTTCGGGAAATGAAAAAATGGCTCATGTCGGCGCGCTCCAATTTCAGAAGCTTGATTTTTCGGTCAATCCCGCCCGCATATCCCGTCAGACTGCCGCCTGTGCCGACAACACGGTGGCACGGGATGATGATTGAAATCTCATTATGCCCGACCGCACCGCCAACCGCCTGCGCCGACATTCTTTCCAGTCCCATCTTTTCCGCAAGCTGCTTGGAAATCTCGCCATATGTGACGGTTTTGCCGTAAGGAATCTGCAAAAGGATCTCCCATACCGCTTGCCGGAACGGCGTACCGATGGGGTGAAGCGGCGGCAGAAAATCCGGCTCTTGTCCGCCAAAATAAAGGTCAAGCCAACGCGTGGCTTCCGACAGGGCAGGGATTTCCGCCTCCGTGCGTTCGTCCGGCAGATCGCGCGCAAAGTATTTCTGCCCGTCAAACCACAGCCCCCGCAGTCCGACCTCATCCGCCGCAAGGAGAATCCCGCCGAGCGGGGACGGATATTCTGATGTGTAAATCATGTTCGGTTTCCTCTGCTTTTAATTTCCTGTTCCGGGTGGGTTGGGGATTCGGTTGTCGATTCAGCAAGCAGGAATTTGTTTATTTTCTTATCTTTTGAACATAAGTATCCAGTTGTTTCTGATTTTTAATTACAACTGCTTTATCTCCATATTTTGAAATCAGGTTTTTATATTGCTCTCTTCTCCTTTTCCTTCTTCCGTCCCATAATATCCATTTAATGAATGCTAAATCGAACTTTTCTTGGCAACCTTCTGCCATATCGGGACGAGTTGTGTTTTTGTATTTGATGTATCTGCGATATGCACGACACAGACACGAAATCCTATTAAACAGGAGAAGAATTATAATATCGGCTTCCTCCATACGACGCTCATAAAGCAACTTGGAATAATTACCGTCGATGACCCAGGAGTCGTGTGTATCTAAAAAATTCTCTGTTATTCTCTTTTTCTCCTCATCGCTGCGTATCTTCCAATTGGGCAAAAACTGAACGGCGTCAAAATGCAGAATATCGGTTTCATATTTTTTGGAAAGTTCTCGTGCCAAAGTAGATTTGCCGGAACCGCTATATCCAACGATTGCAATTTTCATTTTTACCCCCACTGAATTCCGATTTGTCGTTGCTTCATTATACCACAAACGCCGCGTTTTTTCAACCCTTTTTCCGAGGAAGTGTTCCTTTTACCACCAACCGCCGCCGAGGGCACGCGGAAAGATAAAATTTTACGTTCCGAACCGAAAAAAACGCTTGAAAAGGGGCTCTCTTTCTGGTATCATAAAATACGGAAACACGACAGGGCGGTGCGGGCGATTGTCACGGATGAAAAACGGGGGAGAAAACAATGGGGCGGATATTGGACGAAGCTTTGATTTATAAAATTCTCTCCGTGGTGGAGGAGATTCCCGAGGGGCGTGTGGCGACCTACGGTCAGATTGCACGGCTGATCGGGCGGGACAAAAACGCGCGATTGGTGGGAACGGTCCTCAGCCGCGCCGCGTATTACGGGGACTACCCCTGCCACCGCGTGGTGAATCATGCGGGCAGACCGGTCCCCGATTGGTGGGAGCAGGAGGAGCTGCTGCGGCGGGAAGGCGTTTTCCTCAAGGACGATTGCCATGTCGACCTGAAACAATATCAATGGGACATTTGAACGTGCAACCCGAAAGGACGCGAGCCGCGGCTCGCGTCCTTTCTTTATGTTTATATCTGTTCCCCGATTTGCCGATTCAGCTGTCGTACGGTTTTCAGGATGATGACCGCCGAGAGAATTGCGGTCAGAATATCCGCCGCAGGCATGGACCAAAGCACGCCGTCCAGCCCGAAGAACAGGGGAAGCAGCAGGGCAAGTCCCACGCCGAACACAATCTCCCGCACCATGGAAAGCATGGTCGATTCCACGGCTTTTCCCATTGCCTGTAGGAAAATGAAGGTCGCTTTATTGACGCAGGCGAGAACCATCATGCAGAGATAGATGCGGAACGCCTTCACCGCGAATTCCGTATAGTACACGCTTTCGTTTTTGGCACCGAAAATGCCTATGAGCGCGGTCGGGAAGCATTCCACAATCAACAGCGCGACCGCGCCGAGGATTGCCTCGGAGAGCAGGAGCGTGCCGAACAGCTTTTTCACGCGGTCGGGGCGGTTTGCGCCCATGTTGAAGCCGACAATCGGGATGCACCCCGCCGCCATGCCGATGACAACGGAGATTACAATCTGAAAGAACTTCATCACGATTCCGACAACCGCCATGGGAATCTGTGCGTACTGCTCCTGCCCGAATACAGGGTCCTTCGCGCCGTATTTGCGGAGCATATTGTTGATTGCAGCCATTGCCGCGACAAGCGAAATCTGCGCGAGGAAGCTGCAAAGCCCGAGCGAAACCATCCGCCCGATGACCTGCCTGTTCGGGACAAACGCGGCTTTGTCGAGCTTTACGCTCTTGGTGCGGAACAGATACAGGACCGCCAGCGCCGCCGTGAGCACCTGCCCGATAACGGTTGCAACCGCCGCGCCCTTCATGCCCCAATGAAACGCGAAAATGAAGATGGGGTCAAGGATGATGTTGGCAACCGCGCCCGCAAGCGTGGAAGCCATGGCGAATTTCGGGCTTCCATCGGCGCGGATGACGGGGTTCATTGCCTGCCCGAAGAGATAGAACGGGATGCCGAGCGTGATATAGAAGAAGTACTCTTTGGAAAGGGCAAAGGTCTCGGCGTTGACCTGCCCGCCGAAAACGGTAATCAGCGCATCGGCGAAAACAAGGTAGAGGACCGTCAGAATACAGCCCGCAGAGACGGACAGAACAATCGCGTTCCCGACCGCATGGCGCGCCTGCTCCTTCTTTCCGCCGCCGAGAAGTCCGCTGACCATGGCGCAACAGCCGTCCCCGAAGCAGACCGCAATGCCGAGCGCGATGACGGTGAGCGGAAAGACCACGGTGTTCGCGGCGTTGCCGTAGGAGCCGAGGTAATCGGCGTTGGCAATGAAAATCTGGTCCACGATGTTGTAAAGCGCCCCAACGAGCAGGGAAATCACGCAGGGGACCGCATACCTGCGCATGAGCTTGCCCACCCGTTCGGTGGCGAGAAATTGTTGTGATGCTTCCATGATAAAATCCTCCTAAAAATAAGAAAATGCGTAAGCCCGACCGTTCGGACTTACGCATTTCTGCTACGCAACTGCTTTATTATACCATTTTCGGGAGAAAAAATCAAAGGACATTTTCCATAAAAGCATCGGAAATTTTGCGGGTACGGTGCGGGGATTTCACAAGCCGATGGCGGAGCGCGTCAGTTCAGCTTGTCGTATTCCTCGTCCCCGACCGCTTCGCACCACTCGGTTTTCGTGTTCTCGCCCGGGCATTCCACGGCGATGTGGGAGAACCAGCTGTCCTTCGCCGCGCCGTGCCAGTGCTTGACGTTCGCGGGAATGGTGACAACGTCGCCCGGGTGCAGCTCGCGCGCCTCCTTGCCCTCTTCGCAGTACCAACCCCTGCCGTCGGTGCAGAGCAGAAGCTGTCCGCCGCCGCTCGTGGCGTGGTGGATGTGCCAATTGTTGCGGCACCTCGGCTCAAAGGTCACGTTGGCAAGAAAGACCGTCTTTTTCGGGTCGGTCAGCGGGTTGAGGTAGGAATTGCCGACAAAATAGCGCGCGTATGCCGTGTTCGGCTCGCCGAGACCGAACAGCCCGCCGCATTTGCCGTCATCGTCGGCGTAGATTTCCTTTGCCTTGCGGAATGCCGCCCATGCGTTCGGCCAGCCCGCGTAAAAGGCGACGTGCGTCAGAAGCTCCGCCATCTCGCGCCCCGTCACGCCGTTTGCTTTGGCGAACGCAAGGTGGTGGTCAAAGGACGAATCAATCAGCCCCTTCGCCACCAGCGTGGTAACGGTCAGCATGGAGCGGGTCTTGGGGGAGAGCCCGTCCCCCGACCAGACCTCGCCGAACAGAACGTCGTCGTTCAGCGCGGCAAATTTCGGGGCAAAGTCCCCGAGTGATGCTCTGCCTGCGGTTTGCTTGATTTTCATATTGGTTTCCTCCTGTATTTTGATGGTTTGAAATTCCGAATGAACGGGAGCGGAGAGGGGAGCGCTTATCGGAGCCTCCGCTCCATCACAATCTCGTCCTCGTCGGCATTTCCCGTGTGTGTAAAGCCGAGCTTGGTGTAGAGCCTTTCCGCGGCGGTGTCGCCGTCAACATAGCAGAGCACGACCCGATTATACCTGCCGTCCGCCCGCATCAGGTCGAGGACCAGCCGCGCGGCTTCGGTTCCGTAGCCGTGCTGCTGATAGCGTTGGTCGATGAAAAATTGGGAGAAGTTGTACGCCTGCATTTCGTCCATGTCGTAGAAGAGTGCCATGCCGATTGGAGTATCGTCGTGACAGATCAGGAACGCCCTGCTCCGACTGTCGCGGTAGGCGTAGGCGCGGGCGAGCAGTCCCGCACTGTCGGCAACATATTCGCGCTGTTCCTCCCGAACGCGGAGACCGCTTCTCCAATTGTCGGGCGTGATGGCTTCGAGATGAATCATTTTGGGACCTCCGTTCCCTCGGATGATCGGATGTGGTGTACTTCTTCCTTTATTATACCCCCGCGCGCGGGATTTGTCAAGCAAAAATCGCACAAAACGGAGTTGCGGAGGATTCTCAATAAAATTAGTAAGGAAATTCTTAAAAAGGTATTGACAAATTGTATCTGTCGTGCTATAATGATGCGTGTAATGAGAAGCCTTCTGCTTTGTGAAAAGAAAGCTTCCGATGCTCTGCGATGCAGCGGAAATAATAATAGGAATTGTTCTAAAAACAATTCTATTTTTCGGATGTGCAAATCACGAATTGCGCGGCGGTGCCTGAAATCTGTTCACGTCTGCGATTCTGTGTAAAACAAAAAAACGCCCGAAACGAACGCGGCGGGAAAGGGGGATACGACTGTGACTTCATTCTTCGGATGTGCGGGAGCAATCAGTGCAACGGAAAGCGTTGCGGCGCTTGTCGCGGCTCTGGCGCTCGGCGGCATTGTGATGCTGGTAAAGTCCAAAAAGTCCAAGAAGAAAAAGGACGAGGACAACAAAAAGGCTGAGTAAGGTCCCCAAAAACCAAAAAGCTTCCCCCAAGACGGGTCCGCTACGGGCTTCCGACTCGGGGGAAGTTTTTATTTTTATATGTCTGAAGGGAAGAGGGCTTCCATCGGGACCTCTAAAAGGCGCGCAATGACAAAGACCTCGCGGTCGGTCGCGCTTCGGAGCTGACCCTCCAGCTTGGAATAGCTGGTTGGGTTGATGTCGCATCCCGCAACCTGCATTTTCGCAATGAAGTCCTTTTGCTTGATTCCTTTTTCCTTCCGCAACCGCTCCACGTTTCTGCCAATCAGATTCGCCGTTCCGTATTCCTGTTTCCTGATTTTCATAGAAGCCCCTCACATAAAATGCTTTTTTAGAATTATACCCTAATTTCTTCTTGACAAAATTCCGTTTTGGAATTATAATATAAATAATTCAATTTTGAAATTAGAAAGGAGCAAAAGATGGAGGAGAGGAAGGACGTTTTTGATTTGGTTAGTTTGGTAAACAGGGAGTGGAAAACACAACAGGGGAAATTGAAGAGGTTGCCACGAGGGGGTGAAGAGATAAAAACAAAATTCGGAAAAACCTATGCTTTCAATATCCAATGTCCCGCCTGCGCACATCCTATGGAGCGCTTTACATTCAAAAACAGAGTGGTAATTTGTATCAATAACGTTGGTGACAACAATGAAAGATATTGGTTGCTGGGTCCGAAAAAGATTTATACTTGCGTAAATTGTGCGTTGTTTTGTTCCGAATTCAGGAAATTTCGTGAGGATATGGTTTGCTTTTTGACCGTATTGGATAGTACGGAATATTGGACTTACTATCGGATATATCGCGCAATGGCAGTCCAATTCAACCATGTAAAATCAGATCATGAAAAAAAGGTTATTAGGGAAAGAAAATGCACTAAAAAATTTTGAAGAGGTAGAGGGGGGAACTTTTTCCGAAAAGTTTCCCCCTCGCAAATCTCCCGTGTTCTTGTCTTGTCTGTTTTATTTATTGTTCTGTAACATTGTCAACGAATGGAATATATTCCAAGGCTTGCTCAACCTCCGTGTCATTTCAGAGCAAATGCCTGCGGCGTTCGGTCGAACCCCGCAGGGGCGCCGGCAGGCGGAATCTCGGCAGTGCTTTTGTTTTATCTCTTAATATGTTCTTGTCGCTTTCGGGTGCACAAGGTCGGAAAGGAGCGATGAGGGGCGAGAAAAAGAGAAGAAAAAATGCAAAAATTTTCACAAGGCTCTTGATTCCTTCTTTCGGTTGTGATACAATATATAGTATGATAGAGTGAGACGTGTGTCTCCGAGGCGGACAGGCTGTGCGTGTCCGTAAATTTGGGAACGGAGGATTCGGCTTTGCGGAGTTTAACGGTTGGGATGTGGTTTGCCGGACTGCTCGGTGACGGGAAGGGATGGATTTACCTCGCCATTGCGATCGCGGCACTGATCTTCGCGCTGGAGGCGGTCGGAATCGGCGTGCTGATTCGGCGGATGGTACAGGCGAAGAAGCGGAACGAGGGGGAGGATGACGACCACCGCGCATACGCACTCCTGTTTGCGGGGGAGGCTCTTTTCGGCGCGCTCTCTGCGGAAACGGTCCTGCGGGTTTTGCTGATTCTGACGGTCGCGGGGGCGGCGGTGCTGACCCTCCTGATTGTCGTTGCGCGCGCGGCGGGCTTTGACTTCGTGTCGGCAGACCTGCGGAGCGAGGAGGAGGAGCGCCTCCGCCGCGAGCGGGAGGAGCAGGCGCGCCTTGACCGCGAAGCCGCAGAGCGTGCCGCCGCAGACCTTGCCGCAGAAGCCGAAACGAGGGAAAGACTGCGCGCAGAGGGCGCGGAGGAAGCCAGACGGCAGATGGAAGCCGAGGAGCGTCTGCGCGAGGAGGAAAGACAGCGCGCGGAGGCAGAGCGCGCCGCGTCCGCAGAGCCTGCCGAGGAGCGGGAGACGTGGATTGGCTCCGAGCCGCGTGAGAATACCGCCGAGGCAGAGCCGACAACGGGCGGCATGACCGCCGCGCCCGCACAGGCGGGTCCGACGAACGCGCCGAGGGGCAAGTTCGTGCACATGGAGAAAACCGTCACCGAAACGGTCCGCGAAACCCAGACCACCGCGCCCGCACCGCAGGCACAGGCGGCACAGAGCGGTCCTTCGGAATCCGAAAAGCTGCTTCGCACGTTGGTTGAGGCGCTGATCGGTCAGAAGCGCGCCGACGAAGCGGCGGAGAAAGCGGAAGCCGAGGAAAAGCAGGCGGCACAGCCCGAGGACGGAAGTGTACCCGTCAGCGCGGCGGTCCCTGCGGATGCGGCGGAGGAGGACGAGGACGAAAGCCCCGAGGAGGCGGCGAAGAACGACCGCGAGGACGATGAGGACTTTGTGGACGATGCGGACGATTCCGACCGCTTCAGCGGAAACGAGCGAATCATCGGCTACAACGAGGAAACGGGTTGCTATATCGTTGCGCACTATCGCAAGAGCTTTGAGGGCAGACTGATTCAGTCGCGCCCGAACGTCAAGCATTACTACAGCGAGCTGAAGAACGCGCTTCTTTCCTATAAAGGAACGAAATCGCGTGTCAGCTGGAACGCGGACAGCTTCACAAACGGGAGAAACCCCGTGGCGAAAATCAACATCCGCAGTAACAGTCTGGAGCTGTATCTGGCGCTGGACCCCGCAAGCCTGGAGGACAGCATTTACCACGGGCGGGATGTCGGACACCAGAAGCGGTACGCCGATACGCCGTTCAAATATAAGGTGCGGTCCGAGCGGAAGTTCGGATGGGCGATGGAGTTGGTCCAGCGCGTGTCCGAGGAGCAGGGACTGTCTCCGATTGATATCGAGAAGATTGACTACGAGGAAGCCTACCCGTTTGAGGAGACCGAGGAGCTGGTGCGGCGCGGCGTAATCCGCGAGTATATCCGCGAGGAAAAGCCCGCCACGTCGTTCGAGCTGGCGGAGGACCATGTTTCGCAAACCTCGGATGTGGATGAAAGCGTCGTTCCGCCAAGCGCGAATGTGTTCTGGGAGCTGGACAACGATGCACCGAAGCCCGCCCCCGAGCCGGAGCCTGAGCCCGAACCGGAACCGATTCCCGAGCCCGAGGAAGCGGAAGCGCCGACCGAGGCGGCAGAGCCCGAGCCCGCACAGGAGCCCGCGGCACAGGTGACGCAGACCGTGACCAAAGAGACCGTTCGCACCACGCAGATTCGCTACACCGAGCAGGTGTACGGTGACGGCGGGGCGGTTACAGCCGCAATGCCGCCCGTGACCTATGCCGAATACTTGGAGGAGGAGCCGACAGAGCAGACCGAGGCGGAACCGAGCGAGACGGTTGAAGCGGTCGAGCCGATGGAGACAGAGGCAGCTCCCGAAACCGAGGAGCCCGAAGAACCCGAGGACACCGAGACCCCCGCAGACGAGGCGGAAGCCGAAGCGACCGAGGGAAGCACGGGGCTTGTTGACGAATTCGACAACAGCACGCGCGAGGACGACTTGGATTGGGGCATTCCCGAGGGAATTGAAGCGGATTTCCGCAACGATACTGAGGACAGCGGGGAGGTCGAAGAAGCCGAAGCGCCTGCCGCAGAGCAGGAGGAGCTTCCCGAGGAGCCACTGTCCGAAGAAATTGAGGAGACCGAGGAGACCGAAGATGTCCCCGAGGACGAGCCCTATGACGAGGTACCCGAGGAGGAAGCCCTGCCCGCAATGGCGGATTCCGAACCCGATGACGGCGCGTATGAGGAGCAATACCCCGAGGATGAGCAGTACACGGATGACGGACAGTATGACGAGCAGTACACCGAGGACGAGCAGTACTCGGACGATGGGCAGTACAGCGAGCAGTATGCCGAGGACGAGCAGTACGCAGATGACGGACAGTATGACGAGCAGTACACCGAGAACGGTCAGTACGCGGATGACGGACAGTACGATGAGCAGTACACCGAGGACGGTCAGTATGCGGATGACGGACAGTACGATGAGCAGTATGCCGATGACGGTCAGTACACAGACAACGGGCAGTACGATGAACAGTACACCGATGACGGTCAGTATGCGGACAACGGACAGTACGATGAGCAGTACACCGAGGACGGGCAGTACGCGGACAACGGGCAGTACGACGAACAGTACACCGAGGATGGGCAGTATGAGGACGAAACGGCGGAGCGCATGAGCGCGGTACAGATCGACCCCACGGTGGCGTTGATTGATCTGAACCGCATTGAGGCGTTTTATGACCCGAACGAGGTGGTCAATCTGGAATCGCTCAAGGAGCGCGGGATTGTGATGGACAGTGCGCGGACGCTCAAGGTCCACACCTCGGGAGAATTGCACATTCCGCTGACCGTTGAAGCGCAGAACTTTTCACGCGAAGCCATTATCGCAATCAACGATGCGGGTGGCGAAATTCTGAAGGTAAGGGAGGGGTAAGCCATGCAGGGACGAATCGGAACAAAATACAAAATCGGACTTGCGGCAGTCCTGCTTCTCCTTGCGGCGGTTTTATTGCCGATGCTCATAGCGAATGCTGACGAACCGACCTACACGGTAGTGGTCAAGATTACAGATGGGCAGGAAGAGTTCGGGGAATATCTCATTGAGCCTGCCGCCGCTTCGGGAAGCTATGCCACGGGAACAAGCATTACCTTTACCGCAACCGCAACGAGAATGGGTTATGTACCATCTTACACGGTTGAAAAAAACGGAAAGATTACCGAAGAGTATATAAATGAAGATATGCTTTCCAAGCTCGAGAACGATATTTCGGTTGATGCAAATATCGTAATCTATCTTTCCTTTAAGCCGAAGGTTTATAACCTGAATTACAAATCAACGATCACAAAGGACGGGACTCCCGGGTGGGAGCCGGGAACGGTACGTCCAAAGACCTATACCTATGGGGACTCCTTGATGCTTCCGGTGCTTCCCGACACGACGGAATACAAATTTCTCGGTTGGAGCATCACCGATATGGAAAATCCCGAATTTAAAATCAAGGATGAGTTCAAGCTGTCTCCAGCAAGGGATGGCAAAGAAATCACACTGTGGGCGATATACAAAGCGAATCAGTTCAAGGTCACTCGCTTGGATCGGGATTTTCAAACGGGTAAAATCATCGGCAGCTATGAATTCATGGCAGATTTCAAGGAGTATGTTAAGGCAGATGGGACGCTTTTAGATAAGGACAAAAACGGCAATCTATTCTTTCGGGAATATTCAGGGTACACCTATCAGGACAAGTCGGACTATTATGACGGCGGTACGGTTTCGGTGGCAGGTGTTACAATTACCCGTTATTATATACCGAATGAATACAAAATCACCTATGATGCAGACGGCGGTAGCTTCTCCGGAAGCAGTGTTTTGGCAATCTTTAACCAAAACATCCCGAATCTGAATGCCACAGAGTTGCCAACCAAGCCCGGATATCAATTCGGCGGTTTCTGGACCCGCAAGGATGGCTATGGTGTACAGTATGTCGACAAGGACGGCAAGGGGGCGCTCTGGGATATTGCGGAGGACACAACCCTTTATGCGCTTTGGGTCCCGCAAAGCATCAGCATCCGCTTTTCCTCCGAGCTGACCGCTCATGCAACGATAACGGTCAAGCAGGGCAACAACACCTACACCTATGACGGCACGCCGCTTTCGTTCGCTTTCGATTCCGAAATTACAATCACCATTGAAACGGAAGCGGGCTACAAGCTGGTCAAGTGGAACGGCAACACGGTGGAGCATACCGCAAAGGCAGAATACACCTATCGGATTCCCGCCGAGAGCCAAGAGCTGACGGGGCTTGCTCTGCCGACCTGCGAGGCTCCCGTGTTCCGTGTGGATTACAAGCAGGAAACGCTGATTGCGGACGGAAGCAGCAGCTTTGAGCTGATTGCGGGCGACAGCACAATCCGCTTTGCAGGCGGTGAAAAGGTCTCGCTGGAGCAGCTGTTCGGGATGGAGATTAAGGTCCGCCGCCTCGGTGACGGGACCGCGACCTCGCACAGCGAATGGGTCAGCCTTCAGCTTGCAAGCAGACCTGCCGCGCCCACGCCTGCGGAGGCGGGCGGCAAGGTAAAGACCCCGACGGTTGGGGAAAGCTCCATGCTGTTTGAGCTGGACGATGCGGACACGGTTGGGTACGAATTTGCGTTCCGTCGGTTTGACGGCGACACGCTGAACTGGCAGGAGGCGGGCGAGCTCACCAACCTGAATGCAGGTACGAAATACACGTTCTATATCCGTGTCAAGGCGACCGATACCGCGCCGCACGGAGAGGAATATTCGGTCTCGCTCACCACGCTGAACGAAAACTATCTGAAGGCGAAGATGGAAGAGCTGCGCGGACGGATTCAAAAGGATGACGGGCAGAATGTGAAGGACCTGATTCAGAGCTACATTGCCAAAATGGAGGCTCTGCCAACAGGTCCCGACTACCAGAACAAGATGGACGCGCTGATTGCGGAGTGTGACGAGCGGCTCCCGCTCGCGCGCTACAAGGATCAGCGGATTGCCGAGATTGAGGCGCGCTGTGAGGAGCTGCGGAACGGCGGTCTTTACAACGACGCGGGCAAGGAGACGCTGGAATCGCTCCGTGCCACTGCGGTTGCGGACATCTGCGATGCCGCCTCCAAGAGCGGCGTGGACATTGCCGCCGAGGAGTTCGACACAGAGGTTGCAAAGATTCCCGTGCGGATTGACCTGACGTGGCTGTTTGTCACGCTGGGGACCGTGATTCTGCTTCAGGTGATTGCGCTGGTCATTCTGCTCCGTCGGCACGCGAAGTATGCGGACCGCGTGAAGTATGTGCGTGACGGCAAGACGGTGTACGGTCTTGCTCCGCTTCCCGCGCTTGCGCTGACGGCGCAATTCCTGCCCGAGAAGTCGGCGCTGGTGGCGCTGTTGCTCGGCGTGGTGGCGCTGGTCTTGCAGATTGTGCTGGTGGTGCTGATTTTCCGCACTGCCGCGATTGCGAAGAAGGGAAGCCCGCGCAAGGCGGACAGCACCGACGGCGGTATCAATGGCGGCGCACCGTCCGCGCGGACCGATTCGGCGGACCCGACCGAGAGTGAGCCGACTGCGGATGCGTTTGCATACCGTCCGCAGGTGTCGGTATTCCATGACGACGATTCGCCGTCGTTTGAGGGCGACAGCTCCGCTGACGGGCTACAGGAAGAGGATTGGTACGACGAGAATTTTGAGGACGATTCCTCTGCGGACACCTTCGAGTCCGACGACGAGGAGCAATGATTTCTCCTTTCCTGAAGGGGCTTCTTGAAAAAGAAGCCCCTTCATTGGGTTCGCTTTCGCCCGAAGGTGCTGTTTTCGCATTTTTCGGGGCTGAAAAAGCGAAAAAAACACGCTTTTTTCGTTTTACCTATTGACAAATCGACCGTTTCAGTGTACAATTATATTGAATATCTTAAAGGATGGGTGTGTATGATGGGATTCTCGGAGAACACATTGAAAAAACTGAAGGATGCGGTCCGCTCGGTGCAGGAAAAGACCGAGGGAAAAGAGGAAGCCGTGCGGGATGCCTGCGCCGCAACGGAAAAGGTGGTTCTCCAAGCCGTCGCGCACCGTTTGATTACCAATCGGTTGGCGGAGAAGGCACAGGAGGCGGTACAAACTGCGGCAAAGCCGACGTTCGGCTCGGTTGCGGAGCATCTGCTGCTCGGCAATCTGCGGGTGCTGAATCTGGGCTTCCGCATGAACGCCATTGAGGAGCTGGCGGGCGCGATTGACCGTCTGCTGGAGAAGCCCGAGGAGGAGGCGGAGGAAGAGCCGCTCCCCGAGGAGCCCGTCCAAGAGGAGCCTGTGGTGGAAGAGGAGCCGAACCCCGTTGAGGAGGAGCCGATTCCCGAGGAGCCTGCTGTGGAGGCATTCGTGACGGTTGAAGAGCCTGTTGCGGAGGTCGAGAACGAGGAGAACGAGACCGACGAGGATGCCGAGGACGACGAGAACGAGGACGATTCGCTCGCGGGAATCGACACCGAGGGGCTGGAATTCATTGATGTCATGGCGGAGCCCGAGCGCTATGCCGAGATGCAGGAGCAGGAGCGGCAGGGGCTTGTCCGTCTGGTCAGTCGTTACCGTCGCAGCTTCCTCTCCAGACTGAGCCAGTCGCGCGGAAATGTGCAGGAGTACTATTCGGTTATCAAGAACGCGTTCCTGTCCTACAAGGGTGTCAAGGGGCGTGTCAGCTGGGGCTACGAGTCCTTCAACCGCGGTCGCGTGAAGCTGGCGAAGGTGAATGCGAAGTCGAGCACGCTTTATGTTTACTTAGCGCTTGACCCCGCCACGCTGGAGGGGACGAAGTACTTCTTTACCGATGTATCGAACAAGAAAAAGTATGCGGCAACGCCTGTTCTTCTGAAAATCAAGGGTGAGCGGAAGCTGAAGCACGCGCTGGAGCTGATTGAAAAGCTCTGTGCGGAGCAGAACGCTCTGCCGTCTGTGAAGGACTACGAGGCGGTTGACTACACGATTGCGGAGCAGACCACCGAAGAGCTGGTTCAGGCGGGCTTGATTCGCCAATTCACCGCCGCCGTCCCTGTCGGGGCTTTTGAGACGGGGATAGTTTTGGGAGAATAAGGGAAAGACCTTGGAGGCGCAGGGACCCCTCTTTCGTAGAGGGGTCCCTACCCTCCAAACCTCCCTGACCCTCCCAGAACTTCCCCCATGTCCCCGCCACTTAGGAAGCGAAAATTTGATTCGCTTTTTCGAGAGTGGCGGGGACATGGGGGAAGTTTTTTTGTTGGATTGGGAGGTAGGGCGTTTTTGCAGAGTGCGGCTATCGCACTCTTTTTGTGAGTGGGATGCGTTACGTAGGTATTGCCTTACACGGGTGTCGACAGGCGGAATCTCGGCACCCGTGTGAGGTGTTATATTATAAGTCAATAAGTATCTTTCAACCGAAGCGGAACGACACATGGGTCGTTCCCTACAACGCTCATTTCTAAGCGGATTTTATCCTTTTAGGGGAGTGAACCGTAGGGAACGACCCGCGTGTCGTTCCGCATTAGTCAACAACTAACCTGAAC
>DJSQ01000186.1 GCA_002438075.1 Clostridiales bacterium UBA6330 | reverse complement strand
CAGGCGGGATCTCGGCACTCGTGTAAGGGCGAGCGTTTTCAGACTCCCAACGGGTGTCATCTCAGAGCAAACGCCTACGGCGTTCAGTCGAACCCCGCAGGGGCACCGGCAGGCGAGCTCTCGGCACTCGTGTAAGGACACACACCTATAAACCACTATCTGTAATGTCACATACACCGAAGAACAGGCTTCATACAGACATCCAAAAAGCGCCGCGGGCATCCGCGGCGCTCAGATTACTGACAAAGCCCATCTCAAGCAAGAGATAGGCTTTGTTTTTTTGCCAAAACAGAGAAAAAGGGCGAAGAAATCAGAGGTATTCCTCCAGCAGAGGTAGGCTATTTTCTTCATATTCTGCACGGCGGCAGTGAGCAGGCACTGCTCGGCAACCTTAGAAAGCCCCCGCATATGGCAATAACGGAGACCATGTAATTCTTTGGAATCGGCAAAGCTGCGCTCCACCGTTTCCTTTCTTCTCTTGTAAATGCTCTTACCCTTTTCCGTATGGGTAAAGGTATACGCCATATCCTTGAAATCTTCCCATACGTGGCGGCGTAAGCTCTTTCTTTCCTGCTTCGCACTGAAACATTCCTCCCGTCTCGGACAATTTGCACATCTGTCGCCCTTGCATTTGTACTCCTTGTAACCGTTTCTGTCTGTGGTCACATATTCCAGATACTTATGCTCAGGGCAGATATATACGTCCCATTCGGGTAGGTAGGTGAATTTGTACTTTCCGTATGTTCCTTTCTGTTGGCAGCCGCGGCGGTGTCCCATAGCCGCCTGTATTCCCATGTCGTAAAGATACTTGCAAATGCTTGAAACATTGTAGCCTGCGTCAAGTCCTACGTACTTTACTTGAAATCCAAACTTGTCAATCTGTGTTCTGAGTCTGCTAAGATATGGCTTCACATCATTGGTATTTCCGGGGGTTACAAACACGTCGGTGATAATGTTATGCTTGCTGTCTACGGTTCTGTGGTCAAGATAGAAGAAGCCTTGCGGTTTACCGTCCCTGTGCATAAATCCGCTGTCGGGGTCTGTGGTACTCGCCTTTACTGTCTTAACCCCACCGTTTCCACCGCTTGCGTTACCGCCCTGACTGTCATCGTCAAAGTAGTTTTCTTTTTCTTCCTCGTTCTCTTCTTTGATCTCATCTCCGTCAAACCTCAAGGGCTTTTTCCCATGTGCAGTACGGTCTTCATTGATGGCTTTGTTCAGATCATCGATATATTCCTTTGCTTCAACCTTTGCTTGCTTTTCCACAAACTTGTTCTTGTTGGCATTGGCTTTCAAATGGGTACTGTCCGAATACAGAATCTTTCCGCCTACAAGTCCCTTTGCCATTGCCTGACGAACGATCTCGTCGAATATCTGCTGCGGAACGTCGGTGCCCTTGTATCTGCGAAGCCTGTTTTGCCATATTACGCTTACGTCAGGAAGCTTTTCGGTCAGATCGTAACCGATGAACCATCGGTAGGCTACGTTCACCTCAATCTCTTTGAGTAATCTGATTTCACTTCGGATACCATACAGATATCCTATGAACAGCATACGGAAAAGGACCTCCGGCTCTATTGCGGGGCGTCCGTTGTTTTCGCAATAATACGGCTTGCAGATTTTATTGATAAAGCTGAAATCTATGGTTGCATCAATCTTTCTCAAAAGGTGATCCTGTGGCACAAGCTCTTCCAACACCACCATTTCCAGTTTGTTTTGCTTCCCGCTTCTTTCCGTATACATTGCTCTTCCTCCGTACTTCCTGTTCTCCTTTTATTATACCACTTTTCTATGTCCTTGTAAAGTACGACAAAGGACTCTGAACAAGCGTTCTGAGTCCTTTGTCAGTAATCTGAGCGCCGCGGGCATCCGCGGCGCTTTTTGGAATCGGTGTTATAGCATCCGAAGTGCATCCGCCACGCGGCGGTACTCGGTTGCAACGGCGAAATAGAGCGCATCGCACCCCTCCGTATCGGGTCTGCCGCGCAGGTATTCCGTCAGGTCCGAGGCGGCTTTGCCGAGCTGTCCGAAGCCGAGGTTGAGGCAAACGCCCTTGAGCGTATGGACCGCGCGGAAGGCAGCTTCCGCATCGCCCCGCTTCAGCGCAGCGGTCAGGTCCGAAAAGCTGTTGTCCTGTAGGAAGCGACCGCAGAAATGCCGCACCATTGCGTCATCGCCGAAGCGCTCGGCAACCGTTCCGTAATCCTCGCCCAACTGTTCGTAGCATTCCTTAACCGTCATGGTTCTCTTTCTCTGCCTTTCTCTTTTTGTAATACGCCACCACCGTGTCCACGAGCTTTCCCGCGTCAAGCGGCTTTGCAAGATGCCCGTTCATGCCCGATTTCAGCGAGCGCTCCACGTCATCCGCGTAAGCATTCGCTGTCATGGCAACAATCGGGACGGTCTTTGCATCGGGATGCCCCGAGGCGCGGATGACCTGCGTTGCAAGCAGACCGTCCATCACGGGCATCATCAAATCCATCAGAATCAGGTCCAATTCGCCCGCTTTGGATGCCATGAAGCGGTCCACAGCCTCCTTGCCGTTGACCGCGCGCACCACGGTTGCACCCGAGCGCTCCAGAATGAATTGCGCAATCTCCATGTTCAGGTCGTTGTCCTCGGCAATCAGGATTTTCGCACCGGACAGCGCATGGTCGCCGTCCTCACGCAGAATCTGAATGGCGCGTGTCTGCGGGCGGTCCTCGCCTTCCGTATCGATGCGGAAGCGCAGACGCACCGTAAAGGTGGTGCCGACCCCGCGCGTGCTCTCCACCGAAATGGTGCCGCCCTGACGGTCCACCAGCTTTTTCACGATGGCAAGCCCCAGCCCCGTGCCGTTGTAGGAGGCTTTGAAGGAGAGGTCCTCCTGCGCAAACGGCTCGTACATATGCTGCATAAACTCCTCGCTCATGCCGATTCCCGTATCGGCACAGGTAAAGACGAACTCCGCTTTTCCGTCCTCCTCGCCCTCCTCCCGACAGCTGACAAGGACGGTTCCGCCCATCCGATTGTACTTAATCGCGTTGCCGATGAGGTTCAGGCAAACGCGGCGGAAGCAGACCGCACTGCCGACAAGATACGAGTGGCGGATATTTTCGGTCTGCGAGCTCAGCTCCACGCCCTTCTCGCGCGCCTGTTGCTTCATCATGGAGCAGATTTCATCAAATACGCGGTCAATGCGGAATTTTTCGTCCTTCCACATCACGTCTCCCTGCTCCAGCTTGCTCATGTCCAGCACGTCGGTCACAAGCTCCAGCAGATACCCCGACGCTTCCCGCATCTTTTCGTAGCATTCCTTGCGCTTTTCTGCATTGTCGTCATAGTATTCCGCCATGTCCAGCATTCCTCGAATTCCGTTGACCGGCGTGCGGATATCGTGACTCATACGGCGCAGAAAGTCGGTTTTTGCATCGTTTGCGCGAATGGCATCGTTTGCAAGACGGTTCAACTCGGCGTGATACTGCTCCGCATTCCGCATTTCGGTAATTCTGCGGCGGCTCTCGGCGTGAAACCACATCCACAGAACCACGCCTGCGAGAATCGCGTACAGCACCGAGGAATAGGAAATCATCATCGACCGCGAGGTGAATACCTCCTTTGCGGGATAGAACAGGTAAACGCAATAGCTTTTGCTCCTGTCCCAAAGAGTGTAATAAACCGTGCCGTTCAGGTTGATCCTCGGCAGAATACGATTCGGATTCTTTGCGTTCTGCGCCAGTCGGATCAGTTCACATTCCGATGCGTTTTGCTCAATCAAGTCTTCACTGTTGCTTCCGATCACCCGATTTTCGTTTGTCACCGCAACGATTCCATCGGTTGTAAAGGTATATCCGGAAAGCAGGGTACGGACCGACAGCTCGGTCCCCTGCACTGCGGCGGTCTCCTGTTGCATATAGCAAAGAATCAGCCCGCGCTTATCCTGCCTTGCAACAACGGAAAAATCATAGCAGTAGCCGTCCGAATGAAAAAAGCGATCGGAATACACCTTCCCGTAATGGTCCATGACCGAAACGGATTTTTCGAGTACCTCCTTCCACACAGAAAACATAGACTTTTCCTGCGAGAAGAAAAGGGTTCCGCTCTCATTTCCGGCCTCGGTCAGAATAATTCCCGTCAGGCGAAAGTTTTCCATGTATTCATGAATGGTCTCATCGCTGAAGCGATTGCCGTCCTCTCGGTAAATCCGCTGTAGTTGAAGCGCTTTGTCTGCAATTCGAATCAGGCTTTTTGTTTCCTCTTCGGAGCCAACCTCGTCATACAGAATACATTGCTCCGAGATGTAAGCACTCTCCGCCTTCAGCCGTTCCCGCGCCTTGAGCAGCCCGGCACGGGTGCCGAGAATGTATTCAAAGACCAGCATGGTCAGCCAACCGGTCAGCAGAATCAGAATCAAAAGCAGCTTTCGGGAAATCGGCACTTTTGGGGGATGCATTTTGATTTTCATTCTCCCACCGTTGCCCTTTCCGCCGAAACGCCGTAGCGTTCCAGGACCGATGCAACAAAGCCGTCCTCATACATATCGCGCAGAACCTCGGTCAGCCTTGCCGCAGCCTGCTCGCCATCGTTCTTGGCAAACGCCACGCCGAGCCGAACCTCCAGCAACGGCTCCTCCAGAATCCGATAGCTTCCCGTTGCGGTTTTCATATGCTCCAGAAACATGGTCTCATGCCCTGCAATAGCATCCACGTAGCCCTTGCGGAGCGCCGCGAGCAACTCCTCGGTCCCAGAGAAGCAGTAAAGCGAGCGGAGTGTCGGAAAGCCGATCTCGCCGCCTGCGGAGAACAGTTCGTCCGGCTTGGAGGTAAACTGAACCCCGACTCTCCTGTTTTCCAGATCGGAGAGCGTTGTGACCGGGCTGTCCTCGGCAACCAGCAGAACCTGACGGCTGGTCATATACGGACCTGCCCATGCGTAGCGGTCCTCGCGCCCCGTCATGGAAAAGCTCCCCCAGAGACAGTCAATTTCCCCGCTTTCCAGATAAGCATCCTTATTTCCCCATGTAATCTGACGAAATTCTGCGCGCAGCCCCAATCTGCGACAGGCTTCCCGCGCGAGGTCAACATCAATCCCCGCAAAGTCACCGTCACCGTCGGTATAGAAATACGGCAGATACTCGTCACTGCCGATGATCAGGGCGGGAAGGTCGGAGTCATCTGGCTCCGAAGCCTTTTTCCCACATCCCGAAAGCGCCGTCAAAAGGAACAGAGCGGCAAGCAAAAACGCAATTCTCTTGATTCGGACTCTCATGCAATCCTCCTGTCAGTCAACCTGTTTACAGTTATATTATACCTGCGCGCGGCGACTTTGTCAAGGGAAAATGCGAATTCAACCGACAATCCCGTCACAATACCCGCACCGAAGCACGCCGTTTGCGTCCCGATAGAAGCGCGACGGCAGGCACCGCTCCGAACGGGTCACGCAGTGCGGATTGGGACAAGCCCACGCGCCCGTGACCGACTCGCCGCGTGTGCGGTCGGTGTCGGGCAGGCTCCGCTCGTTCATCAGCTTCAGAATCAGCGCCATCCGCATCAGCTTGCCGTTTCTTGTCTGCTTGAAGTAGCAGGCGCGCGGGTCGCGGTCCACGTCCACGGTGATTTCATTCACGCGCGGAAGCGGATGCAGAACGATGGTGTCGGGCTTTGCCATATTCAGCTTTTTCCCGTCCAGAATGTACAAATCCTTGAGCCGCTCGTATTCCGCAAGGTCCGCAAAGCGCTCCTTCTGAACGCGGGTCATGTACAGCACGTCCAAGCCCCCGATTGCGTCCTCCAGAGAGGTGCAAACTGTGCAGGGAATGCCCTTTGCTTTGACGGTCTCCTCCATAACGAAATCGGGGAGCGCCAGCTCGGGCGGCGAAATCAGAACCAATTCGGTCCCCTCGTAGCGCGACATTGCGGCAATCAGGGAATGCACGGTTCTGCCGTACTTCAGGTCTCCGCAGAAGCCGATTTTCAGGCGGTCCAGTCTCCCCTTTTCGCGCTTGATGGTCAGAAGGTCGGCAAGCGTCTGGGTCGGGTGGAAATGCCCGCCGTCGCCCGCATTGATGATCGGGACCTCCGAGTGCGCCATGGCAACATACGGCGCGCCCTCGGCGGGATGCCGCATGGCGATGATATCCACATAGCCCGAAACAACCTCGATGGTGTCCGCCAGCGTTTCCCCTTTGGTTGCCGAGCTGGTGCCCGCATCGGAGAAGCCCGCAACACTGCCGCCCAGCGACAGCATTGCCGTCTCAAAGCTCAACCGCGTGCGCGTGGACGGCTCGAAAAAGAGCGTTGCAAGCGTTTTGTGCTTCATGGCATCCTCGTATTTCTCGGGATGCGCGGAGATGTCCTCCGCCGTTGCAATCAGACCGTCAATTTCCTCGACCGACAGGTCCGAAATATCCGCCAGATGCTTCATGCCCGACCTCCGATCCAGCTCTCGTCCGCAGGATTGTTGCGGAAGGCAATCAGCCGCTTTACATCCTCGGGCGCGATGTAGCCGTCCTCGCCCGCAATCCGCGCGATGGTGTCGAAATCGGTCAGGCTGACGTTCCGCACCTCCGCCGCCGCGAGACGGTCCAAGCCCTTCTGCATTCCGTAGGTGAAGATGCTCACGATGCCGAGCACCTCCGCGCCGACCTCGCGCAGAGCCTCCACCACCTCGATGACACTGCCGCCCGTGGAAATCAGGTCCTCGATAACCACCACCTTCTGCCCCGCTTCCAGCCTGCCCTCAATGCGGTTCTGTCTGCCGTGGTCCTTCGCGCCCGAGCGGACATAGCCCATCGGAAGCCCCATCAGGTGCGCCGCAATCGCCGCGTGCGCAATGCCCGCAGTGGAGGTCCCCATCAGCACCTCCGCCTCGGGATATTCGCGTCTGACGGTTTCCGCAATGGCGGCTTCCACCCGCTCCCGCACCGCAGGCGCGGTCAGAATCAGGCGGTTGTCGCAGTAAACGGGGCTTTTGATGCCGCTTGCCCATGTAAACGGCTCGTTCGGGCGGAAAAAGACCGCCCTGATGGACAGCAGATCCCTTGCAATCGTTTCCTTGATGGTCTCCATTTCAATCTTCTCCTTACTCTTTTATTCGTTTCCCGAAAATTCTCTGACACAGCGCTCGTAAGCCGAGACGGGGTCGGGCGCGGCGGTAATCGGTCTGCCGACCACAATGTAATCCGAGCCGATTTTCTTCGCCTCAGCCGGTGTCATGACCCGCTTCTGGTCGCCCTTGTCCCCATCGGCAAAGCGGACCCCGGGGGTAACGGTCAGAAAGTCCTTCCCGCACCGTGCGTGAACCGCTCCCGCCTCGCGGGGGGAGCAGACCACGCCGTCCAGCCCCGCCTCCTTTGCGCGCGCGGCATAGGACAGCACAACCTCCTCCATCGGGCGGTCAATCAACAGCTCCTCGTGCAAAGCCTGCTCGTCGGTGCTGGTCAGCTGGGTGACCGCAATCAGAAGCGGACGGGTGCCGTCCGCACGTGTCAGCCCCCGCACCGCCGCCTCCATCATTTCCTTCGTTCCCGAGGCGTGCAGGTTGCACAGATCCACATCCAAGCCCGAAAGCACCCGCATCGCTTTCCCGACCGTGTTCGGGATGTCGTGCAGCTTCAGGTCGAGGAAAATCCTGTGCCCGCGCCGCTTGATTTCGCGCACAATGGCAGGTCCCTCGGCATAGAACAGCTCCATGCCGATTTTTACGAACAGCCGCTTGCCGCCGAAGCGGTCGAGAAACGCATACACCTTTTCCGCGCTGTCAAAATCCAGCGCAATGATTACCTTTTCATCCATTGTGTGCCGCTCCTATGATATCGGTCAGATTTTCGATTCCGTATTTCTCCATCACGCGCGGGAGGTCCTCCACAATTTTTTTGGAGGCGTAGGGGTCAATCAGATTTGCCGCGCCCACACCGACCGCAGTTGCGCCCGCCATCATCATTTCCAGCGCGTCCTCCGCCGAGGAAACCCCGCCGATGCCGATAATCGGAATTTTCACCGCCGCAAAGACCTTGTACACCATGCCGAGCGCCACGGGAAAGAGCGCCTTGCCCGAATAGCCCGCAATCTTGTTTGCGATAATCGGCTTCCGCCGCCGCAGGTCAATCCGCGTTCCAACCAGCGTGTTGATCATGCTGATGCCATCCGCGCCGCCCTCCTCGCAGGCAAGCGCAATGGACACAATGTCGGTCACATTCGGCGAGAGCTTCATATACACGGGCTTCTTTGCCACCGCTTTGACGGCTTTGGTAACTTCCAGCGCCTTTTCGGGCGAGGTCCCAACCGACATTCCGCCGCACCGCACATTGGGACAGCTGATGTTGACCTCCAGAATGCCGACCTGCTCTTCTTTCCCGAGTTTCTCCGCCAGCGTGACATATTCCTCGGTTGTCGCGCCGCTGAGGTTGGCAATCACCTTTTTGTGGAAGAAGGTTTTCATATCGGGCAGCTCGTATGCGATGACATGGTCCACCCCGGGATTCTGAAGCCCGATGGAGTTGACGATGCCCGCATAGCTGTCCGCAATGCGCGGCGTGGGATTGCCGAAGCGCTCCTCCACCGTGGTCCCCTTGAAGGAGAAGGTTCCGAGGATGTCCAAGTCGTAAAGCGCCGCGAATTCGCGCCCGTAGCCGAAGGTTCCGCTTGACGGAATGATCGGGTTGTCCAATTCCCAGCCCGACAGCTTGACTTTCGTATTCACCAGATAATCTCCTCCCGTTTCAGCACCGGACCGTTGACGCAGATGCGTTTGGTTCCGTATTTCGTTTTGCAGGAGCAGCCCATACAGGCACCGAACCCGCAGCCCATGCGTTCCTCAAAGCTGTATTCCCCCGCGGTTTTGACCGTGCGCTCCAGCGCATAGAACATCGGAAGCGGTCCGCAGGTGTAAAAGTAGGTGTAGGACAGGTCCTTGACCACATCGGTTACAAACCCGCGCGTGCCGACCGAGCCGTCCGCCGTGGCAATGTGCACCTCTGCGCCGAGCGTCTCGAATTCCGCGCGGTAAAAAACATCCTCCGCCGTGTTGAAGCCGAGCACCACCACAGGCTTTGCGCCTTTTTCAATCAGTCTGCGGCAAAGCAGATACATCGGCGGGACCCCGACTCCTCCGCCCACCAGGAGCGGGCGCTCCCCTGCGCGGGTCACGTCAAAGCCGTTTCCAAGTCCCGAAAGCGTGTTGATAACCGTCCCCGACTGCGTGCGGGAAAGAATTTCCGTTCCCTTGCCTACCACCTTGTAAATCAGTGTCAGGCGGTCGCCCTCCACGTTGCAGACCGACAGCGGGCGGCGCAGGTAACAGCCCTCAATCAGAAGATTGACAAATTGCCCCGGGCGCGTGATTGCCGAATTGTCGCCGCAGAGGGTCATTTCCCAGATGTCCCGCGCAAGCTTGCGGTTGCTCTCAACGGTATAGTTGACTTCCTTCATTTTTTACCTCCCGTCAGGAATCAATCGTCGACACACCGAGCGTGGTCTCCTCCAGAACATCCAGAAGGACCCGCACGGTGTCAAGCGACGTAAACATAGTGATAGTATTCTCGGTTGCAAGCTGTCTGATACGGTGCCCGTCGGTGTTTTGCTCCTCGCTTGCCACATCGCCCGTGTTGATGACATAGGCAATGTGTCCTTGCCGCAGGGCGTTTTCGATGTCGTGCGACCCCTCGCCGAGCTTGCCGAGAATCCGCGTGCGGATGCCGTTCTCCTTGAGGAAGCGCGCGGTCCCCTCGGTTGCCTCAATGTTGAAGCCGAGGTTATAGAACCTGCGCACCAGCGGGAGCGCTTCCTCCTTGTCGCGGTCGCAGACGGTGACAAACACCGTTCCGTAGTTGTGCAGCTTCATGCCCGATGCCTGCAACGCCTTGTAAAGCGCGCGGTTGAGCTTATCATCGTAGCCGATTGCCTCACCCGTGGACTTCATCTCGGGCGAAAGCGATGCGTCCACACCCGTAATTTTGCTGAAGGAGAACACAGGGACCTTAACATAATGCCGCTTCTTTTCGGGCGCGTAAAGGTCGAAGATGCCCTGCTCCTTCAACGACTTGCCGAGAATGACCTCGGTTGCGATATCCGCAAGGCTGTAGCCCGTTGCTTTGGAGAGGAACGGCACGGTGCGGCTCGAGCGCGGGTTGACCTCAATGATGAACACCTCATCGTTGCGGTCCACGATGAACTGAATGTTGAACAGTCCCACAATCCCGATGGCAAGCCCCAACCGCTTGGTGTATTGCAGAATCACGCCCTTGACGCGGTCCGAGATGCTGAACGGCGGGTAAACGCTGATGCTGTCGCCGCTGTGAATGCCCGTCCGCTCAACCAGCTCCATAATGCCCGGGACGAACACATCCCGCCCGTCGCAGATAGCATCCACCTCCACCTCTTTTCCCACAATGTAGCGGTCCACCAGCACGGGGCGGTCGCGGTCGACCTCCACGGCGCTTTGCAGATAGTGCCGCAAGCCCGCTTCGTCCGCCACAATCCGCATGGCTCTGCCGCCCAGCACGAACGACGGGCGCACCAGCACGGGATAGCCGATTTCCGCCGCCGCCTTCACGCCGTCCTCCACGTTGGTTACCGCGCGTCCCTTCGGCTCGGGGATTCCGAGGTCGGCAAGCAGGCGCTCGAACACGTCGCGGTCCTCCGCGCGCTCAATCGCCTCGCAGTCGGTCCCGATAATCTTCACACCGCGCGCCGCCAGCTTCTCGGCAAGGTTGATTGCGGTCTGCCCGCCAAGAGAAGCAATCACGCCCTCGGGCTTTTCCAGCTCGATGATGTGCATCACGTCCTCGGCGGTCAGCGGCTCGAAATAGAGCTTATCCGAGGTGGTGTAGTCGGTGGAGACCGTTTCGGGGTTGTTGTTGATGATAATTGCCTCGTAGCCCGATTTTTTGATGGTCTGCACCGCGTGCACCGTGGAATAGTCGAACTCCACGCCCTGCCCGATGCGGATGGGTCCCGCGCCGAGTACCACGATTTTCGGCTTTCCCGTATCCCGCCGCGCTTCGTTCTCCTCGGCATAGGTGGAGTAGTAGTACGGAATATACGCGTCAAACTCCGAGGCGCAGGAGTCAATCGCCTTGAATACGGGAACGATGCCCGCGTCCTTGCGGATGCGGCAGACCTCCTTCTCGGTCATGCCCCACAGCCTTGCAACCGCGCGGTCCGAAAAGCCGTATTTCTTGCATTCCGCCAGCTCCGAGAGGTCGTTCGGCGCCGCCGCAAGCGCGGTTTCCAGCTTGACAATGTGCTTGAGCTTCCGCAGGAAGAATCGGTCAATCTTGGTTGCCTCAAACAGTGCATCGACCTCCGCCCCGCGCCGCAACAGCTCGGCAAGCATGAAGAGGCGGTCATCGGTTGCATTGGCGATATAGTCCCACAGCTCGCCGTCGGTCATTCCCTCGGCTTTGGAGGAGAAGAGATGGTACGCGCCGATTTCCAGCGACCGCACCGCCTTGAGCAGGCTTTCCTCCAGCGTCCGACCAACGCTCATGACCTCGCCCGTTGCCTTCATCTGCGTGGAAAGCCGATTGGAGGCGCTGGCGAATTTGTCAAACGGGAAGCGCGGCATTTTCGTCACCACATAGTCGAGTGCAGGCTCAAACGATGCGGGCGTGTTGGGCAGCATAATCTCATCCAGCCGCAGTCCGACCGCAATTTTTGCCGACACCCGCGCAATCGGGAAGCCGCTCGCCTTGCTCGCCAGTGCCGAGGACCGCGACACCCGCGGGTTGACCTCAATCACATAGTATTGGAAGGAATCGGGGTCCAGCGCGAACTGCACGTTACAGCCGCCCTCAATCTCAAGGCTTCGGATCAGCTTCAGCGCACTGTTGCGGAGCATCTGGTATTCGCGGTTGGTCAGGGTCTGGCTCGGGCAGACCACAACCGAATCCCCCGTGTGGACCCCGACGGGGTCGAGATTCTCCATGTTGCAAACCACAATCGCGGTGTCGTTCGCATCGCGCATGACCTCGTATTCGATTTCCTTATAGCCCTTGACGCTCTTTTCCACCAGCACCTCATGCACGGGGGACAGCTCCAACGCGCCCGCCATCAGAATGCGGAATTCCTCCTCGTTTGCGGCAAAGCCGCCGCCCGTTCCGCCGAGCGTGAATGCAGGGCGCAGGACCACGGGGTATCCTATCCGCTCCGCCGCCGCCAGTCCGTCCTCTACTGTTTTCGCAATCTCCGAGGGGCAGACAGGCTCGCCGATTTCCTCGCACAGCTGCTTGAACAGCTCGCGGTCCTCGGCGCGCTCGATGCTCGCACTCTTGGTTCCGAGCAATTCGGTCCCGCATTCCCGCAAAACGCCTTTTTTCTCCAGCTGGATTGCAAGATTCAGTCCCGTCTGACCGCCAAGCCCGGGGATAATTGCGTCGGGGCGTTCGTAGCGGATGATTTTCGCCACGTATTCCAGCGTCAGCGGCTCCATGTAGACCTTATCCGCAATTCCGGTGTCGGTCATGATGGTTGCGGGGTTGGAGTTGCAGAGCACCACCTCGTAGCCCTCCTCGCGCAATGCCAGACACGCCTGCGTTCCCGCGTAGTCGAACTCCGCCGCCTGACCGATGACAATCGGTCCGCTTCCGATGACCATCACTTTTTTCAGATCACGTCTTTTAGGCATTTCGGTTTCCTCCAAAGCGTTTCATGTTTTCCGTGAACAGATCGAACAGATACCCGCTGTCCTCGGGTCCCGGGGCGCTCTCGGGGTGGTACTGCACCGAGAACACGCAGTCCCGCTCGCACCGCAAGCCCTCCACGCTCCCGTCCAGCAGGTTAACGTGCGTAACCTCCAACCCCGTTCCCGCAACCGATGCTTCCCGCACCGCGTAGCTGTGGTTCTGCGAGGTGATTTCCACCCGCCCGTTCAGAAGATTCTTCACGGGGTGGTTTCCGCCGCGATGACCGAATTTCAGCTTGTAGGTCTCGGCACCGTAGGCAAGCGCAATCATCTGGTGCCCGAGGCAGATTCCGAAAATCGGCAGCTTCCCGCGCAGCTCGCGCACCAGACCGATCACGGGCGTGACATCCTGCGGGTCCCCGGGTCCGTTGGAAAGGAAGAGCCCATCGGGATTCATCCGCTCAAGCTCCTCTGCGGGTGTGTCGAACGGGAACACCGTTACATCGCACCCGCGGCGGTTGAGCGACCGCACGATATTTTCCTTCATTCCGCAGTCGATTGCCGCCACGCGGCAGACCGTTTTCCCGATGGCGGGCGAGAAGCGCACCTTTTTGGTTGACACCCGCGCCACCGCATCGTGCGGGACGCGATATGCGGCGATTCGCCGCACGCCCTCATCGGTCGGCGTATCGGCGGAGGTCAGAAGCCCCAGCCGACTTCCCTTGTCGCGGATGCTTCCCGTCAGGCGGCGGGTGTCAAGCCCCTCCAGCCCCGCAACGCCGCAGGACCGCATCCGGTCCGAAAGGCTCCGCGCACTGCGGAAGTTGGAGGGCTCCTCGTTGCACTCCCCAACCAGAAGCGCGCTCACACTCGGGTGCCGCGTTTCGTTGTCCTCGTCATTGACCCCGTAGTTCCCAATCAGCGGGTAGGTCATCACCACCGCCTGATCGGTGTAGGACGGGTCGGAGACAATCTCCTGATAGCCGACCATCGAGGTGTTGAACACCACCTCGCAAACGCGCTCGCCCTCTGCGCCGAAGCGGTACCCGTAGTACTCGCTCCCATCCTCCAGAATCAGTTTTCCGTCCCAAGCTCTTGCCATACCGTTTTCCCTCCCGTGACCGTTGCCACGCATTTTCCTCTCACCGTCCAACCCGCGAACGGTGTGCTTTTTCCCATTGATACAAAGCGCGCGGGGTCGACCGTGTAGGGGCTTGCCAGCTCAAACACGGCATACTCCTCTCCGCAGGTCGGAATGCCGAACCGCCGCCGCGGATTGGTGCCGAGCAGGTCGGTCAGCTGCTTAAGTGTCAGCATCCCGCCCAGAACCAGCTTCGTATACAGAACCGCAAACGCCGTTTCCAGCCCCGTGATGCCGAACAGACTGTCCCGCAGTCCGCGCGCCTTTTCCTCGGCGCTGTGCGGCGCGTGGTCGGTTGCAATCATGTCGATTGTCCCGTCCGCAATGCCCTCCAGCAGTGCCTCGCGGTCCGCTTCACTCCGCAGAGGCGGATTCATTTTGAAGCGCCCGTCCTCCTCAAGGTCGCGGTCGGTCAGCACCAAATAGTGCGGCGCGGTCTCGCAGGTCACGTTCACCCCCGACCGCTTCGCCTGTCGGATCAGCTCCACACTCTCTTTGGTCGAGACGTGGCAGACGTGATAGGCAACGCCCGTTTCCTCCGCCAGAAGCAGGTCGCGCTCCACCTGCTTGTATTCGCTTGCCGAGGATATCCCGCGATGCCCGTGCGCCCGCGCGTAGTCCCCGTCATGGATGTACCCGCCATTCAACAGCGTTTTGTCCTCGCAGTGTGCCGCAATGATTTTGCCGAGCGCCCGCGCCCGCGTCATCGCTTCCCGCATCAGCCCCGCGTCCTGCACCCCGCGCCCGTCATCCGAAAACGCGCAGACGTGCGGTGCCATGCCTTCCATGTCCGAGAGCCGTTTTCCCTCCTCGCCCATCGTAATCGCGCCGTAGGGCAGGACCCGTATCACCGCGTCGCGGCGGATAATCTTCTCCTCGGCGGCAAGCGTTTCGGGCGTATCGGGAACGGGGGCAAGGTTCGGCATGGCGCATAGCGCCGTGTACCCGCCACGTGCCCCCGCAAGGCTCCCGCTTCCGATGGTCTCCTTATAAGAAAAGCCCGGCTCTCTCATGTGAACGTGAACGTCACAGAAAGCCGGACAAATCAAATAGGAATCGGAAAAGACGGGAACAAGACCGTCGCCTTTGGCAAACAGTTCCAGCACGGAACGAACTGCGGGATTTCCGAATCGGTCGGTGCGAATCGTCATGCTTGGTTCTCCTTTCCATAGGGTAAAAAAGCCTGCCCGATGGGGGCAGGTTGGATACGGAAAGAAACGGGCACAAAATGCCCCGCTCGGGCTCCCGCTTCCGACGACCGTCTGCCCCGTCACAATCGGTACCCTTATCATGTTGTCTTTATTGTACCACAAATCGCGCGCTTTGTCAAGGGGTTCGGAAAATTTTCTTTCGTCTTTTGCCGTTACCCCGCAAACAGCGACAGGTAGGCTCGAATGATTTTCTCCCCTGCAAACAGCGCGACCGTAAAGCCGAGGGTCAGGAACGGACCGAAGGCAACCGTTTTTTGCTTCTCCCGCTTCCGCCGAAGCAGGGACCAAAGGCACCCGCCAACCGATGCGAGCAGAAGCATCAGCAACAGCCGCTTCCAGTCAAGGAACGCCCCGCTGACCGCAACAAATTTCACGTCTCCCCAGCCGAGCGCTTCCCGCCCGAGCTTCTTTGACACCAGAAAGCCGACCAGCGCGAGTACCGCGCCGCCCGCCGCACCGCCGATGACATGGGAGACCCAGCCATCGTAGCCGTCCAAAAGCGTTGCGGGAATCGCAAGCAGAGCGAGCAGGACCTGAAAGCGGTCGGGAATGAAGCCCTGCTCCCAATCAATGAAGCACACGCAGAGGCACAGCGACACGGCAAGCGCCGCAACAACTGCCATCAGGATATTGCTCCGCCACACGAACACCGCCGCCACCCAAAGCGCGCCGTTTGCCGCTTCGACCACGGTATAGCGCGGAGAAATGCGTGCGCGGCAGGTCCTGCACCGTCCCCGCAGAAAAAGATAGGACAGAATCGGGATATTCTCAAACCACCGCAGTCTGCGATTGCAGGACGGGCAGTGCGAGGGCGGCATGGCAAGGCTCATCCCGCGCGGCAGGCGGTAGATGACCACGTTGAGAAAGCTCCCCACGCACACCCCGATGAGTCCCGCCAGAAATACCGTAACCGCGAACACATCGGGGTCGGTCAGCGATATCCGCATTGCCTCCAACATTTTGCACCTCCGAAGAAAAGCACCCGACACCCTAACGGCGCCGAGTGCTTCGGTCATCTGTTTTTATTTCGCCTTAACGGTCCACTCGTTCTTCTCGAACACGCAGGTGTAGGTCTTGCCCGACTTCACAATGCTCACGGTGTATCCGTCGGTCTCGGCATCATAGGTGCCGTTGAAGGCTTCAATCACGTAGTATTGGGTTCCAACCGTTCCCTCGGTTGCTTTGGTGTAGGTAACACCGTCCGCGGTCGTGTAGGAATTGTCAACCGTTTTTTCGCCTTCCTTCAGCGTGTAGGTGTAGGAAATGTAATACTGCTTGCCTTCCTCGCCCTTCTCCACAATCACGTCATCCATGTTGGTCAGCGCACCGCCCGCATGAATCAGGTCGCGGCTGAGGACGTTTGCGGCGTCCTGCATGGCGGCGGTCTCATTCTTCACGTTTTTCAGGTTCATGAAATGAGGAATCAGAAACGCGGCAAGCGCAACGATCACCACAATGACAAAGAAAAGCTCAACAGCGGTAAACCCTTTTTTGAAATGATTCGTGTGTTTCATTTTCTACCTCGCAATTCAGATGTTTTTGTCGCGGGGACCGCCAAGCGCGACCGTCCCCTAAGATTACAATTATTATACCATGCTTTTTGGAATGTGTCAAGAGGTTTGACCAAAAATCTTTCTTTTTGTCACGCTGTTGGGTCTTTTTTCCTGCATAATCGCCCCGCCCGACCGTCAATACTCAAGGTATCTCACACAAGCGAGGTTTATCATGCAACGAAATCGGGTGGAAATCTGCGGTGTCAACACCTCACATCTCAAGGTTCTGACCGACGAGGAAAAGCATTCCCTTCTGCTCCGCGCCCGTTCGGGAGACGAGCGTGCGCGCTCGGAGCTGATATCGGGCAATCTGCGTCTGGTGCTTTCCATCGTTCAGCGCTTCTCGGGCAGACGGGAAAGCATGGACGATCTGTTTCAGGTCGGGTGCATCGGGCTGGTTAAGGCGGTCGACAACTTCAATCTGGATTTGGACGTCAAATTTTCGACCTATGCGGTCCCGATGATCATCGGAGAGATCAGACGGTATCTGCGGGACAACAACGCCATCCGCATCAGCCGCTCCACGCGCGACCTTGCCTACCGCGCCCTACAGGTCCGCGAGGAGCTGATTGCCGCGAAGGAGAGCGAGCCGACAGTGGACGAAATCGCCGCACGGCTCGGGGAGAAAAAGGAAGCGGTCCTCAACGCAATGGAGGCAATCATCGAGCCGCTCTCGCTTTACGAGCCTGTCTACAATGACGGCGGGGATGCGCTGTACCTGATGGATCAGCTTTCCGATTCCTCGGACGGCGATGCCATGTGGCTGGAGAACATTGTCCTGCGCGATGCGATGAAGCACCTGACCCCGCGCGAGCGGAATATCATTCAGCTCCGCTTCTGGCGCAACAAAACGCAGATGGAGATTGCGGGAGAAATCGGCATCTCACAGGCGCAGGTCTCAAGGCTGGAAAAGGCGGCATTGGAGAAAATGCGGAAGCAGATGTAAAAATGTGAAAGATGTAGACAAAAGCTCCGACCGATTCCATCGGTCGGAGCTTTTGTATCGGGTTATTCCAGCTCGTAGCTTCTGGTGGTCTCGCACTGAATCAGGAACAGCACGATGGCAACGGTTCCGAACACGCAGAGCGGAACGGTTCTGTCCGCACCCGCGAGCTGAAGGAAGCTCACCTTGGGAAGCAGCTTGCCGAGTGCCAGCACGAACAGGTACGCGCTCCCCGCGCTGGTTGCCAGAATGAAGGCAAACCGAACCACGAAAGCCGCCAGCAGTGTCAGGAGCAGTGCGCCCGCAATCCCGACCAACACATTGTTTGCGAAATAGTAGGAAGCGAAATAGTAACCCGCAATCGCGTAAAGCACCAGCACCGCGTGCAGGCACTTCTTCCAGCCGAGGACCGCCAGAACGATTGCAAGAACGCCGCCGAGGATGTATTTTCCCCAATCGGGCCACTTTTCCATAAATCCGATGTTGGAGACCAGCAGGCGGTAAATCTCGGTCCCCGCCAGATAGCCGACGCCGCCGATTGCAAGGGCGCTGATCGGCTTGATCAGGCGCATTGCCCACAGCCCGATGACCACTGCAACCGCAATTGCCACGATATAGTAAACCGTGGTATTCCAGCCTGTTTTTTCGGCGAGCCAATCAAAACGGTTATTGACCTTGATAAGCAGATCGCCCACTCCGGTATGTAAAAGCTCTGTAATTTTGCTCATAGAAGAATGCCCTCCTTGCCTATTTACTATATTATACCCTAACGAAAGCGTTTTGTCAAGCCCTTTTCCCCTTTTTTTGCATTTTTCATGCGTCTTTCTTTTTCCCCCTCCCGCAAAAATCCCGCAAAAGTTTTTCATTTCCCCTTTACTTTTTGCCTGTTTTATGGTATGATATTAAGTGCTGACAAAAAGACAATATAAATAGAAGAAAGGAACACCCTCATGCGTAACCGCAAGCCGGACCAAAACATCGAATATCTGATCCGCGGCATCCTCACCCTTCAGACCCCCGAGGAATGTCTTTCCTTTTTCGAGGACCTGTGCACCGTTTCGGAGCTGACCGAAATGTCCCGCAGGCTTCAGGCGGCGAGAATGCTCTCCGATAACTGCATCTATTCCGAAATCGCTGCCAAAACGGGGCTTTCCACCGCAACCATCAGCCGTGTCAACCGCTGTCTCAAATACGGCAGTGACGGATACCTGACGGTCCTTGAACGCCTCGACCAAGCAGAGCGCCGCGAAAAGCGCCGTATGTCTACCGATTCATGAGCGGCTGCGAGGGATATCGCGCGCTCGCGGGGGTGTACGACCTGCTCAATCGGGAAATCGACTACACCGCATGGGCGGATTTTATCGAGCAATGCTTTGACCGCTACCTCCCCGCCCGCCCCGAGCTGGTTCTGGACCTCGCCTGCGGAACGGGAAGCATGACGCTGGAGCTTTCGCGTCGGGGCTACGACATGATCGGCGTTGACGGAAGCGCCGATATGCTCTCCCGCGCCTATGCCGCCAAGCCAGAGGGCTCGGGTGCGCTGTTTCTGGAGCAGGATATGCGGTCATTTGAGCTGTACGGAACGGTCGGCGCGGTCGTCTGCTGTCTGGACAGCCTGAACTACCTGTTGCGCGACGGCGACCTTGCCGCCTGCTTTCGGACCGTTCACAACTACCTCGACCCGAACGGGCTGTTCCTGTTCGACATGAACACGCCGCACAAGTTCCGCACGGTCTACGGCAACAATGCCTATGTGCTGGAGGCGGAGCGCGCGGAGGAGGACGGCGGGGCGGATATCTTCTGCGCATGGCAGAATTTCTACGACGAAAAGACCCGCATCTGCGATTTTGACCTCTCCATTTTCGAGGAGCAGTCCGACGGCTCCTATCTGCGCTCCGACGAGCATCAGCAGGAGCGTTGCTACGACTTAGAGGAGGTCCGCTCGGCGCTCGCGGCTTCGGGCATGGAGCTGCTCGGACTGTTTTCCGACTACCGCTTCTCCGCCCCCACCGAGCAGACCGAGCGCTGGTATTTCGCGGCGCGCGCCATCAAATAAAAAAGAGGAACCGAATATGTCATCAACCATTCTCCGCGCCATGACCGCAGACGGCAGTGCGCGGATTCATGTCATCAACTCCACGGAAATCGTCAATCAGGCGATTCGTTACCACCACACCACCCCCACCGCATCGGCAACGCTCGGCAGACTGCTGACGGGTACCTCCATCATGGGCTGTATGCTCGGCGAAAAGACCGACAGCATCACGGTCACGCTTGACGGAGACGGTCCTGCGGGCAAGGTCATTGCGGTCTCCGACTACATCGGAAACGTGCGGGGCTACATTCAGAATCCCGCGGTGGACCTGCCGCTGAAGGCAAACGGCAAGCTGGATGTCGGCGGTGCGGTCGGTCACGGATTGCTCAACATCGTGCGCGATATGGGCGGGGACGAGCCCTACAACGGTTCGGTCCGTCTGGTCAGCGGCGAGATTGCGGAGGACATTGCCGCATACTTTGCGCAAAGCGAGCAGATTCCAACGGTCTGCGCCCTCGGCGTGCTGATCGGGACCGATGGGACCTGCCGTGCGGCGGGCGGCGTTCTGGTCCAACTCCTCCCCTTTGCCGACAACCACGTCATTGACCTTCTGGAGCGGAATGCGCGGGACCTTTCCAACGTTTCCGCCCTGTTTGACGCGGGCATGACCAACCAAGCGATTGCCGATATTGCTCTGCGTGACATCCCCTACGACATTTTTGACGAATTGGATGTCGCCTACCGTTGCACCTGCAACCGCGACCGCGTGTCCCGAGCGCTTATTACGCTTGGAAAACCCGAACTTCTGAAAATGCTGGACGAGCAGGTTGCCGAGGGCAAGCCCCCCATTCTGACCGTCAACTGCCGCTTCTGCGACAAAACGCAGACCTTTACACGCGGGGATATTGAGAAGATGTTTTAAAATCCGTAGCCGAGCATCGCTCGGCTACGGATTTTTCGTATCCCCTATCAGTTTTCCTTCAGGAGCTGTTCCAACAGCTGTACCTTTTCGTTCGTGTAGCGGTAAGCGCCCTTGAAATCCTCGGTCTCACGGCAGCAGATTTCCAAATCGCACAGCACCGCGTATAAGCCCACCTCGTCCAAAGGCGCTTCGCCGTTCAGCATCCGCAAAAGAATCGGCATCGCATCCCGATATCCGCCCTTCGCCATTTCACACCGCGCGCGCAGATGCTCCGCGTAAAAGCGCGAACCGACCTCCGTCCCCGCGAGAAACGCGACCGCAGGTCCGTCATCGCCTTCGTCCAAAGCGTCCAATGCCCGCGCATAGAGCGCGAACGGCTCCTCGTCCCGAAGCACGGCAGAGCGGTCCGCATCCAGCACGTCGGAGGACAGCATCGGGGAAATCCGACGCTCCATATACCCGAAATAAACCGCCGCCTGCGCCGTGATTTGCGGAAGCGGATAAAGGCATTCGCCCGCATACCGCAACGCCTCGTCGAAGTACCGACAGCAAAGCCGCAATTTTCCGTGGCGGAAGGCTTCGCAGGCAATTCCCGCATCGCAGGTTGCAAGCAGGAGCCGAATCTCATCATCGGGCTCGGGACAGGCGGACAGGCAAAGCGAGCGGCACCCCGCAAGGTCCCCCGCCTTGTATGCGCGCTTGATGTTGGCAAGACTGTTCATCTTCTGATAAACAATCTCGTCCCCCTCCTCCGCGAGCAAAAAGCCGACCGGCACATTCAGCCGTCCGGCAATATAAACAACGGTAGAAAGGGACGGTTGCGCGGAGCCGTTTTCAATACAGCTCAGCATATTTCGGGTGATTTTGTTACCGGCAAGCTCCGATTGCGTCATCAGCTTTGCAACCCGCAAGGATCGAATCTTCTCACCGATATTCATCCGAAAACCATCACTTTCTACCGCAGGATTTACCGCGTCACCGCCAAAGGACAATTACTGTGCTCTGGAAGCCGCCTTGTGTGCCTTGTATGTAGCCGCCATCGCCTTTGCGCGGTCGGTCGCCTCGTTCACTCTCTCGGAGGTTGCCTTATAGACCTTACCCGGGAGCTGGAACAGCGCGTGCAGACCCGCCGCAATCTTGGCGGAAATGCGCTTGGAGTAATCCACGCAGGTCTTGACGCGACCCGCCAGCGACTTGCTGTAGAGGTAAGCGTCGAGGTCGGCGCGCAGAGCCTCAGCCAGCTTTGCGAAATCCGCATCGAGGCAAGCGGCAACCTTTTCTGCGGACTTTTCGTAGAACACGTCCGCGGCTCTTTCAGCCTCTTCGAGAATGACCTTCTTCTTTGCAATCGCGGGCCCCATTTCCTCATCGCCCCAGCGCTTCATCAGCAGGTCGAACTTCTCCGCCTTCTCTGCGATTTCCGCATCGAGAATGGGATCGGAATCCTCAGCGGGTACGGGTGCGGGAGCCTTAGCCGCCAGCTTTGCGGCTTCCTGCGCCTCAGCCAGCTGCTTTTGCAGCTCTGCAACCTGCTCGTTGAGCGATGTAATGGTTGCATCCTTCTCCTGCAACTTTTCCTCGCGGTCCTTCACATAGAGGTTGACCTCCTCTTTGTTGTAACCGTTCATCTTGTTTCTGAACATTGTGACTACTTCAGCCATGATAAAAGCCCTCCAAATCTTTTATACATATTAGAGGTTTGCGGGTGATACACCACCCTGCGACATCTAATGATACAGTTAAATGATATCACATTTTTCAGGATTTTTCAATCATTTTTTGCGTCTTTTTGCATTTTTGTCGTTTCAAACAAAACCGCGCATAAAACGCCGTGAAAAATCATGAAATGCGACAACAGGCAGAGAGCAAATTGGGCTCTGCCTGTTGCCTTTTTTTCTTACAGACCGCGCTTGATGTACGAGGTATGCAGAATTTCGTGTGCCTTGTGGCTGTTCGGCTCTCCGAAGAACTCCTTGTAGAGCGTCTGCACCGCGAGGTTATCCTGCGATTTGCGCAGGGACTCCTCTGCATCATCGCGGTACAGGACCGCCGCACGGACCGCGCGCAGGTCGGTGTTCATCCGAACCTTTGCCGGCTGAATCGGCTGTCCGCCGCCGTTGACGCAACCGCCCGGGCAACCCATAATCTCGATGAAGATGACGTCCTTGACCGCCTCGTCGCCGTTCCGAATCATGTTCAACAGCTTCTTTGCCATGCCCGTGCTCGAAGCAACCGCAACCTTGACATCCATATCGCCCAGCTTGTAGGAAGCGAGCTTGATGCCCTCGGTTCCGCGCACCTCGGTGAAGTCGACCTTCTCCAGCTTCTTGCCGAGAATGACCTCTGCCGCATAGCGCAGAGCCGCCTCCATCACGCCGCCCGTTGCGCCGAAGATTGCGCCCGCGCCCGAGCCGATTGCAAACGGATCATCGAACTTCTCGTCCTCAAGCGCACGGAAGTTGATGCCCGCCTTCTGAATCATGCGACCGACCTCGCGGGTTGTGATTGCCACATCCACATCGGGAAGTCCCGCCGCGCACTCGTCGGGTCTTGTGACCTCGAACTTCTTCGCGGTGCACGGGATTGCCGACACCATATAGATGTCCTTGGGGTCCCAGCCCATCTTTTCGGCGTAGTAGGTCTTCACGACCGCACCGAACATCTGCTGCGGGGATTTGCAGGTCGACAGATTGTCAACGAAATCGGGGAAGTAATGCTCGCAGAACTTAATCCATCCGGGCGAGCAGGAGGTAATCATCGGCAGGACCCCCTTGTTTTGGATTCTGCCGAGCAGCTCGGTCGCCTCCTCCACAATGGTGAGGTCGGCGGTCAGGTTCATATCGAACACGCCGTCAAAGCCGAGCGCCTTCAGAGCGGCAACCATCTTGCCCTCGGTATCGGTGCCTGGCTCGTAGCCGAAGCATTCGCCAATCTGCGCGCGGACCGATGGAGCGGCACAAATCAGAACGTGCTTGTCGGGGTCTGCCAGCGCCTCAAACACCTCGTCGGTGTCGTCTCTCTCATAGAGCGCACCCACGGGGCAGGCAACGATGCACTGTCCGCAATTGATGCAGGAGGTATCCGCCAGCGCTTCTCCGAACGCCGAGCCGATATAGGTATCAAAGCCGCGGTTGTTCGCACCGATAACGCCAATGCCCTGCACCTTGGAGCAGGTTGCCACACAGCGGCGGCAAAGAATGCACTTGTTGTTGTCGCGGATAATCGGGGACTTCGCGTCCACCTCATAGTGGTTGACCACACCGTCAAAGCGGGACGAATCCACGCCGTATTCGCGGCAGAGCGTCTGCAATTCGCAGTTAGTGGAGCGCACGCAGGAGAGGCAGTTCTTCTCATGGTTGGAGAGCAGAAGCTCCAGATTCATGCGGCGGGACTCGGCAATGCGCGGGGTGTTGGTCTTGATTTCCATTCCGTCCGTGCAGGGGTAAACGCAGGCGGTCACCATGCGGAACGGACCCATTGCTGGACCCCTGCGCTCGGAGACCTCCACCAAGCAGAGTCGGCAAGCGCCGATTTCGTTGATGTCCTTCAGATAGCACAGCGTCGGAATGTCGATATGCGCCGCTTTTGCGGCTTCGAGAACCGTGGCGCCTTTTTCGACGGCATATTCCCTGCCGTTGATTTTTACTTTGATCATATCCATGTCCACAATCCCCCTTCTTAACCCTTGGAAATAGCCTTGAACTTACAGGTCGACATACAAGCGCCGCACTTCACGCACTTTGCGGTGTCGATTTCCATCGAAGCCAACTTGTGCCCGGGAGCCGTGTAGTCGGTCCGATTGATTGCACCTGCGGGGCAGCTGCGCGCGCACATTCCGCAACCGATGCACTTCTCGCGGTCGATGCTGTAGCGAAGCAGCTTCTTGCACACGCCCGCGGGACATTTCTTGTCCACAATGTGCGCAATGTACTCGTCCTTGAAGTAACGCAGGGTGGAAAGCACGGGGTTCGGAGCCGTCTGACCCAGACCGCACAGAGACGCGGACTTGATGTAGTTCGCCAGCTCCTCCATGCGCTCGATGTCCTCCATCTCGCCCTTGCCCGAGATAATCTTATCGAGAATCTCCAGCAACCGTCTGGTACCGACGCGGCAGGGCGTGCACTTTCCGCAGGACTCGTCCACCGTGAAATCGAGGAAGAACCGCGCGATATCCACCATGCAGTTGTCCTCGTCCATGACAATCAGTCCGCCCGAGCCCATCATGGAGCCGATGGCAATCAGGTTGTCGTAGTCAATCGGCGTGTCGATCAGGCTTGCGGGGATACATCCGCCCGAGGGTCCGCCGGTCTGCGCCGCCTTGAACTTCTTGCCGTTCGGGATGCCGCCGCCGATTTCCTCGATGACCTCGCGGAGCGTGGTTCCCATCGGGACCTCAACCAGACCCGTGTTGGTAATCTTGCCGCCGAGCGCGAACACCTTGGTGCCCTTGGACTTCTCGGTGCCCATGCCCGCGAACCATTCGGGACCGTTGAGGATGATTTGCGCGACGTTCGCGTAAGTCTCCACGTTGTTCAGGATGGTCGGCTTATCAAACAGACCCTTGATTGCGGGGAACGGCGGACGGGGTCTCGGCTCGCCTCTCTTGCCCTCGATGGATGTCATGAGCGCGGTTTCCTCGCCGCAGACGAATGCGCCAGCGCCGAACCGCAGAGAGATATCGAAATTGAAGCCGGTTCCGAAGATGTTCTCGCCGAGCAGTCCCGCTTCATGCGCCTGCTCGATTGCAATCTTCAGACGGTGAATGGCAATCGGGTACTCCGCACGGACGTAGATGTACCCCTCATCGGAGCCGATTGCATAGCCCGCAATCGCCATCGCTTCCAGAACCGAGTGCGGGTCGCCCTCCAGAACCGAACGGTCCATGAACGCCCCGGGGTCACCCTCGTCGGCGTTACAGCAGACATACTTCTTGCCCGTGGAGCCCATTGCGAACTTCCACTTCAGACCCGTCGGGAAGCCTGCGCCTCCGCGTCCGCGCAGTCCGGAATCCAGCATGGTCTGCACCACATCCTCGCGGGACATGGAGGTCAGAACCTTTGCCAATGCCTGATAGCCGCGGCGGGCAACGTAATCGTTGATGTTCTCGGGGTCAATCACGCCGCAGTTGTGCAGGGCAACGCGGTGCTGCTTCTTGTAGAAGGTCATCTCGCCCAGAGAGTTGACCACATGGTGGTCACCGCTCTTTTCGTGGTACTCAAAGCGCGCAACGGGCGTACCGCCGACAATGTGCGTCTCCACAATCTCGGGGATATCGTCGGGTGTCACGCGGGAATAGAAGGTGCCGTCGGGGTAAACAATCATAATCGGTCCCAGCGCGCACAGACCAAAGCAGCCCGTGGTTACGACCTTGACATCCTTCTCGAGGTCGTGAGCCGCCAGCTCCTCCTCCAGCTTCTCGCGCAGAGCGTGCGAGCCGGACGAGGTACAGCCCGTACCGCCGCAAATCAGAATGTGCTTGCGGTAGCCGTCAATCGTTTCGTGAACGCCCTCACGGATTGCAACCGAGTTCTTCAGGGATTCGTAGGCTGCCTGAAGGTCAGCAACGGATGTAATTTTCATCTTGGGTTCTCTCCTCCTCAATCCATGTACTTCGCAAGAATGGTGGGGACATCAGCCTTTGTCAGTCTGCCGTAAACCTCACCGTTGACGGTAAGAACGGGAGCCAGACCGCAGGCACCGATGCAACGGGTCGCTTCGATGGAATATTTGCCGTCCGCAGACGTGCTTCCCACCGGAACACCGAGCTGTTCGGAGATTGCCTCAATGATTTCACCCGACCCCTTGACATAGCAAGCGGTACCGAGACAGACCGCGATGCTGTACTGTCCGTCGGGATTGAGCTTGAACTGCGCATAAAACGACGCGATGCCGAAGATTTCCTCCAGCGAAGCTCCCGTTTCCAGTGCGATGATGCGCTGGACCTCAACGGGCAGGTATCCGTAAATCTCCTGCGCCTCCTGAAGGATCGGCATCATAGCGCCCTTTTCCCCGGCGTGCTTCCGAATCACGGCGCGCAGAGCAGCTTCCTGCTCGGGCGTTCCGCGAAAAGCAACCGTGGTCAGTTTCTTCTTCATAACTTCCAAAGCCTCCTGTGATATATGGAATTTTACACAACCAACATATATTATACTACATAACCGACAAAAAGTCTATAGTTTTTCCGAAAAAAAGCGTTTTTTTCTGTGGGATTTTTGCAAAAAGGAGCGGAAAGCGCAAAATTCTCAACATATGTTTGAAACCCGTCCCGCCTGCACGGACAGGTTGTATCATATGAGACAGCGTACTCCGTCAACGGAATTTTTCAAAGACAGCAAAAAAGATGCCGACGGCTTGTCGGCATCTTTTTGTATGGTGAGCTCGGCAGGAATCAGTGAACGATGCAACGCTCGGTGTCCTTGTCGAAGATATGCAGTCTTGTCATATCGAAAGCAATCTTGATCTTGTCGCCTGCTCTCGTGGTGGAGCGGGACGAAACGCGCGCAGTCAGCTTGCCCTCTTCTCCAACCAGCAGGTAGAGGTAAATTTCCGCGCCCATCAGCTCGGTGACATCCACATCGACCTCCAGCGTGGAATCGGGATACTTCTCAAGGCTTGCCGCATCGTCATGGATGCACTCGGGACGCAGACCCGCAACAATCTCCTTGCCGATGTATTCCTTCAGCGCCTCGTTGCTTGCCTTTTCCTCAGGAACCAGCAGCTTGTTGCCCTCGTAAACGAAGTACAGCTTGCCGTTCTCCTCCTCCAGCTTGCCGTCCATGAAGTTCATCTGCGGCGTTCCGATGAAGCCCGCAACGAACATATTGACAGGCTCGTCATACAGCTTCTGCGGTGCATCGACCTGCTGAATCAGACCGTCCTTCATAACGACGATACGGGTTGCCATGGTCATAGCCTCGACCTGGTCGTGCGTAACGTAAATGAAGGTGGTTCCAACGCGGTTGTGGAGCTTGGTCAGCTCGGTTCTCATGGTTGCACGGAGCTTTGCGTCCAGGTTGGAAAGCGGCTCGTCAAGCAAAAAGACCTGCGGGTCACGGACGATTGCACGACCCAGCGCAACACGCTGCTTCTGACCGCCGGACAAAGCCTTCGGCTTTCTGTCAAGCAGGTGGGTAATATCCAGAATGCGCGCGGCTTCCTCGACCTTCTTCTTGATGACTTCCTTCGGAACCTTGCTCAGCTTCAAACCGAACGCCATGTTCTCGAACACCGACATATGCGGATACAGTGCGTAGTTCTGGAACACCATTGCGATTTTACGGTCCTTCGGTGCAACATCGTTGACCAGACGGTCGCCGATGCGCAGCTCCCCTTCGGAAATTTCCTCCAGGCCCGCGATCATACGCAGGGTTGTGGACTTACCGCAACCGGAAGGTCCGACCAGAACCAGAAATTCCTTGTCCTTAATCTCCAGATTGAAATCGGAAACGGCAGTCACGCCGCCCGGGTATTTTTTATAGATATGCTTCAAAGATACGCTTGCCATCTTTTTGTGATCCTCCTGTAGCCCTGTGCGGGACGATAATATAACCTATAATATTGTACCAGATTTTTGCCCAAAAAGAAAGAGTTTATTTCCCCAAAAATTCCGCCTCCGTTTTGTGCAACACTGCCAAATCGGTCCGATTTTCTGTGAACAAAGCGCCGATTGCGGAATTCCGGAGTCTTAATATATTAAGATTAGCCCTTCTTTTGCTTCATTGTCAGGGCAATCCGCTTCTTCGGAACGTCCACGCTCAGCACGCGGACCTTTACGATGTCCCCGACCTTGACCACCTCGGAGGGATGCTTGACATAGCGGTCCGAGAGATGGGAAATGTGAACCAGCCCGTCCTGATGCACGCCGATGTCCACGAACGCGCCGAAGTCCGTCACGTTGCGGACCGTCCCCGTCAGCTCCATATCGGGCTTGAGGTCCTCCATGCTCAGGATATCATCCCGCAGTACGGGCGGCGGCAGGGTGTCGCGGATATCGCGCCCGGGCTTCTCCAGCTCGGTCAGAATATCATTCAGCGTCGGCAGACCGATGCCCAGCTGCTCGCAGACCTTGGCGCTCCCCGCCTTTGTCACCTTTCCGCGCAGCTCCTTCAGGTTCCCCTCGCGCACATCCTCTCTCGTATATCCGAACAAGGACAACAGCTTTTCGGTTGCCTCATAAGACTCGGGATGCACGCCCGTGTTGTCCAGAATCTCCTTGCCGCCCGGGACCCGCAAAAATCCCGCCGCCTGCTCGTAAGCCTTTGCCCCGATGCGCGGGACCTTGAGCAGCTGTGCGCGGTAGGCAAACTCGCCGTTCTCCTCGCGGTACTTGACGATGTTCTTCGCCGAAGCGAGATTGATGCCCGAAATGTAGGACAGGAGCGAATAGGACGCGGTGTTGACATCCACGCCGACCGCATTCACGCAATCCTCCACCACACCGCCCAGCGCCTCGTCCAGTCTCGCCTGCTTCATATCGTGCTGATACTGCCCCACGCCGATGCCCTTGGGGTCGATTTTAATCAGCTCCGCCAGCGGGTCCTGCAAGCGTCTTGCAATGGAAACCGCGCTTCTCTGCATGACGTCGAATTCGGGGAATTCCTCCGCCGCCAGCTTGGACGCGGAATAGATTGACGCCCCCGCCTCGCTGACCACAATGTATTTCACGTCCGCGTCGATTTCCTTCAGCAGACCCGCGATGAAGATTTCGCTTTCCTTCGAGGCGGTCCCGTTGCCGATGGCGATAACATCCACATGGTGCCGCGCAATCATCCGCTTGACCACCGCCTTGCTCTTTTCGGTCTCCTGCCGCGGCTTGACGGGATAAATTACGCCCGTGTCCACCACCTTACCCGTCTTGTCCACAACCGCCAGCTTGCACCCGTGCGCATACCCGGGGTCGAAGCCGAGGACGGTTTTCCCCTTGAGCGGCGACTGCATCAGCAAATGGCTCAGGTTGTCCGCAAAGACCTTGATTGCGCCCTCGCAGGCGTTGTCGAAGATGTCGCTTCGGATTTCCCGTTCGATGGACGGCGCAATCAGGCGCTCGTAGCCGTCGGTCAGCGCCTCGGCAACGTGCGGCGTTGCGGGGCTTCCGTTGGTTTTCAGGAGCTTTGCCCGCAGACCGCGCAGAACCGTGTCCTCGTCCACGGTCAGCGTCACCTTGAGGAATTCCTCCTTCTCGCCGCGATTGAGCGCCAGCACGCGGTGCGGCGCAATCTTCTTCAGCGCCTCGGAGAAATCGTAATACTGCGAATAAACCGAGTCCTCCTCCTTCGCGCCCTTGGAGACCAGCATTCCGAGGTTGAAGGTCAGCGCGCGCAGCTCCTTGCGGTATTCCGCATTGTCGGAGATGTCCTCCGCAATGATGTCCCGCGCGCCCTGCAACGCATCCTCAACCGTTGCAACGCCCTTTTCTTCATTGATATAGGCTGCCGCCTGCTCCTCGATGGAGGGCGTGTAGGTCTTTTCCTGCGCCATCAGAAGCTCTGCCAGCGGCTCCAGTCCCCGCTCGCGCGCAACCGATGCACGCGTCTTGCGATGCGGACGGAAGGGGCGGTAAATGTCCTCCACCTCCGTAATGGTCTTTGCCGCATCGATCGCCGCCTGAATTTCGGGGGTCAGCTTCTCCTGCCCCGCAATCAGCGCCGAGACCTCCTCCTTGCGCTTTTGCAGGTTGCGCAAAAACGTCAGGCGGTCAAACAGGTCGCGCAGGACCGTGTCGTCCAGACTTCCCGTTACCTCCTTGCGGTAACGCGCGATAAACGGGATGGTGTTCCCCTCGTCAATCAGCTCCACGGTTTTCTCCACCTGTTCCGGCTTCAGAGAAAATTCCGCGGCAAGCGTTTCATTGATATTCATTCGATTCCGTCCTTTCCGTTGCAATTGCAATTATTTATAAATTCCGATTGTGATTTTCCTTGTCGCCCCTTTGCAGGGCTTCGGTCTCCGCCTCCGTCAGCTCGCGCCATGCGCCGCGCGCCAAAGCGGGGTCAAGCGTGAGCGGTCCGAAGGTCAGCCGCTCCAGCGTGAGAATGCGGTTGTTCACCGCCTCCATCATGCGTTTGATTTGATGATACTTCCCCTCCGTGATGAAAATGACCCCCGCATCGGGTGCCGAAAGTGTCACGCGACAGGGCGCGGTCACATAGCCGCCGATGTCCACCCCCGCCTCCAGCGCCGCGATATCCTCCTCCGACAGCGGGTGCTCCACCGTAAAGCCGTAGCTTTTGGTCACATGGCTTTTCGGCGCGAGCAGGCGGTGCGCAAGCGGACCGTCGTTGGTCAGAAGCATCAGACCCGTTGTGTACTTGTCCAGCCGCCCGCAGGGAAAGACCCCCATGCGGCGGTATTCGGGAGGCACCAGCTCGGTCACGCACGGCGCGCTCCTGTCATCGGTCGCGCTGACATACCCCTGCGGCTTGTTGAGCAGCAGATACACAAACTGCCGCCTGACCACGGGGGTCCCGCAAAATACCACACGGTCCGCATCGGGGTCGATGTGCGTATCGGGCTTTTTGACGGGAACACCGTTCACCGTCACGCGCCCGCTCCGACACGCCCGCGCGGTCTCCGTGCGGCTTGCCAGACCGCATTCCGATATCAGCTTATCCAAGCGCATGGTCTCTCCTCCGTTTGCGTCAAAAAGGGTCTTTTCCTTTATTATACCATATTTTTCGCCGTCTGTAAAGGCATTTCCGAAAGTTTACAGTTTACAACTTACAAGCCGAATTCGGAGCGCGAGCCGCCAAACAGCCGCTTAAAAGCCCTTTTGCGGGCGGCAAAAATAATTCACAATCTTTTCACGCCTTATCTGTCGGAAATGACAAAAAAGCGGGTTTTGTATGTTCATTTTCGCCATAATCGGACCATGTGATTTGGTAAAGTCATCCAAATTTTTGTGTTGTTTGTTGAAAGATGTCAAAAAAATCTTTCAAAAAAGCATTGACATTATGCAAATATGTGGTATAATATTAACAGCAGATGAAATGGAAATCAGGATCGGCTCCCCGCATTGGCATCGGTTGATTGTCAGAGGGCAGTAAACCGAAGTCGGTCGGAGAGCGTTTTTTGTGACAGAAAGGTACCCCTCGCATGGCAACAAACGGCAATTCTACATCGGAGGTGCGCGAGCTGATACAGCGCGCCCAACGCGGAGACGAGAACGCATTCACGTCGCTCTTCCGCACCTACTCCCCGCTGATCGACAGATCGGTTGCCCGCTATGCCGCCGATGGCGTTCCCGAATCGGACCTGCGTTCCGACGCAATCGACGCATTTTCCGCCGCCGTTGCCCGCTACGATACCGAGCAAAGCAACGTCACCTTCGGTCTGTATGCGCAAATCTGCATCGCAAACCGACTGGTCAGCGCCCTGCGCGCCTATCGGAGAATCCATCACACCGTCTCGCTGGACGGTCTGGACCCCGATGCCCTGCCCGCAGGTGAGGAAAGCAACCCCGCCCATTATATTATGGAAGCGGAGCGCTATGCGGACCTCTGCCGCAAAATGGAAGCAGTCCTCTCTCCCGCCGAGCGCGAGGTGTGGATGCTGTTCATCTCGGGGCTGACCGCGCCGCAGATTGCGGCACAGCTCGGGACCCCCAAAAAATCCGTGGAGAATACGCTGTACCGCGCGAGAAAAAAGCTGCGGGAGAGCTTTTCCGAAGCGTAACGGGGAGAACGCCCGAAAAATCATTCGTTATCATGCCCGACTTAGCTCAATCAGAGCGGCTCGCAAGAGAGGATGTCGGTGAAAATCCGACAGAGGGCAAAAATAAATTCTTATCTGACAAGAGAGGGTAAACACAATGTTCCAGGATGAAAACTACGACGCGGTTGCTGACAACGAGTTTGTTGATGAGACCTTGGTCTGCAAGGATTGCGGCAAAGAATTCGTATTCACCGCAGGTGAGCAAAGATTCTATGCCGAAAAGGGCTTCATGAACAAGCCGAAGGCTTGCAAGGCTTGCCGTGACGCAAAGAAAAACGCCGGCAAAGCTCCGCGCGAGTACTTCACCGCGGTCTGCGCGGATTGCGGAGGCGAGGCAAAGCTGACCTTTCAGCCGTCCAACGACAGACCGGTCTACTGTAGCGCTTGCTTCGAGAAGCATCGTCAGCAGCAGGGCTGATCCACAACGGCGATCCCCCACTGTATCCGATTTTTCACGGCTTGCAATCATCCTGAATATGAAGATATGGTTCGGAACGGACCGACTTCCCCAAAAAACGGAAGCGGTCCGTTCCGCTTTTCTGAGTGCGCGGAGGATTTCTTTCCGAAAAAAATAAAAAATTTTGCAAAAAGGGGTTGCAATCGGAGCGAAAGTGTGGTATAATATAGAAGTCGACGGAAGCATAGCTCAGTTGGTTAGAGCGTACGGTTCACATCCGTAAGGTCGAGAGTTCGAGCCTCCCTGTTTCCACCAGATAACCGAAAAGCCCTTGATTTTGGCAAATGTGCCATGAATCAAGGGCTTTTTGCTTTGCTTATTGGTTATACAGTATAGTTTTCGGGAGATAAATTCTTATAGAGAGCGTTGGTGAATCGTAAAAATCGGTAATTTGTTACTAAGTTTGTTACTACGTTACTATTTTCGGGCTTTCGGTTTTTATCCGAGTTTGGCGATGATGTCCAGTTTGTCCGCTTCGTAAATGTGACCGTAGGTTTTGGTCACCTGCTCGACCGTGTCCCCTATCAGGTCGGCAACTACCATGAAGTTTGCGCCGAGATGGATTAGCATGGACACGAACGAATGCCGCAGGTCGTGCATTCGGATTCGCTTGACACCCGCTTTCTTGATGTATGCCTCGAAAGCATGAGAAAGCGTGTTTTCATGAATCGGATTCTCTCCCCCGAAAAAGAACGGGCTTTGTCCCTCGTATTGTTCCAGTTCGCGCTTCAGCCTTTCGCAGATGGGGGTCTCCCCTTTTTTCTCGTTCTTGGAAGATGTGATATTGTACGGCTTGCCGTCTATGGTCTTTCGGCTGTAGGTCTTATTGAATCGGATTCGATTCTCTTTGACATCCTCGGGAGTAAGTGCCAACACCTCACCCCGCCGCCGTCCTGTATAGAACAGCATGGTGAAAATGGTTCTGTAGGTCGGATTGTCGACCGATTCAATGAACCGTTCAAATTCTTCTTTGCTCCAGAACAGCATTTCGGTTTTCGGCACTCGCCGTTTCGGTTTGGCTACTTCCCGCAGATGGCAGGGGTAGCCGTGCCGGCTTTCGCACCACATGAGGAATGCTCCGAAGTGACCGCGTATCTTTGCCAGATACTCGTAACTATAGGGTTCTCCCGTTCTCGGATTCCGCATTGCCCACAGACTGTCCTGCCATTGATACAGCCGTTCTTTTGTCAGGTCTGTAATCAGGCAGTTTCCGAATTCCGGCAGAATGTACTGTTCATACATCTTCTTTTTGTCGTAAATGGAACTGTCCTTGTTTTGATTCCGAATGGAAAGAATATACTTTGATAGCAAGTCCTCAACCGTTGGCGGCGTCAGCGCCTCGGCTGAGGTCTTTTTCTTTTTTATCGGATTGTTTCGGACAAGGGTGCATTTCGTTGTAACGAATTCGGTGTACCCCTGCTTTGCGGCTGTTTTGGTTTTGAAGCCGGACAGCTTTTTCTGCTTTTCCTCGCCGTCCATGGTGACGATTCGGAAAACCACATCGTAAACCGTGCCGTTCCGCTTCGTTTGCCGCTCTTGAATGGTGTATTTGGTGGAGGAAATATAGTATTCAGTCATTTTTTGGCGGTATGACTGCCCATATAGGCTCTTTTTTCTTAGGTTCGGGTTCGCTGTCCGCATCGGATACCGATCCGCAATCCATGCAAATCTTTGCCAATTGATTTTCTATTTCGTTTGGCATAAGCATACAGATAACAAGGAAGACCGTTCCCGCAATTAAAAATATTTTTGTCATGCAACCGAGTATATAAATATCTGTTGCGGATTTTACTGTGGTTTCTATCAGTTGCGTTCCGGATATAGCTTGAAAGAAAGCATTTTTCATTTCTTCCTCCTCGCTTAGAATATAAAAGAAATTGATAATTGCGAAAAAATAGGAAGAAATAAAATTCAGCATGGGAAAAACGGAAAACGGTTTTCCTCGGTTGACTTGTATGGATTGGAATCTTATATTTTTACTTTTACAGCACGGGCATTGAACGGATATTTTTCGCTTCATAAGCGGATCTTTTTTACTTCTTACAGAATCTATAACAGATATAACTGTAAAAATGAATAAGATAAATGCGACAATAATTTCAATAGCAAGCAAAGTCGGCATGATGATCCCTCCAATGTTTTCAGTGCTTTTTTGTGGTATTTTTATTTGACATCGCTTTGGAAAGCAACCGCCAATCCGAGAATATGAACGTGATCCAACTCTTCCCCCGTATACACAATAGGCGCATAACGGGAATTTTCCGCACTTAGTACAATTTTTTGTTCCTCCGGATAGTAGTAGACCCGTTTTAGGGTTGCGGTATCATCTATTACCACTGCCGCAATGTCACCGTTATCTACAACCGGTTGTTGACGGATAAAAACGATATCTCCGTCCATGATTCGTGCATTTACCATGCTGTCCCCCTTTGCCTTGAGACAAAAATCCGCTCTGATTTCTGTACTGGCGGAGACATAGGATTCTCTGTCCTCATTTGTGTAAATTGGTTGTCCGCAAGCGATTTCACCAAGCATAGGAAATTTTTTTGTTTCAATCGGATATAGATTTTCAAAATACCGAATATTTTTTTGACTTGGATTTCTTTCGTCCGATTTACCGAGTAGATAGTCTATTGATACATCGAAATAGTCTGACATTGCAGAGAGTATTTCCGGACTTGGAATTGTTCCGGTTTCGTATTTTCCTACCGATGACCGTTCCATTCCGATTTTTTCTGCTAATTGCTCTTGTGTGATTTTCTTTTCTTTTCTGAGCTGCTTCATTCTTTGTGCTAAGGTCATGGGAAGTCCCTCCCTTTCTTTCTTTGCTTCTATTATAGTGAACGTGGTTCACATTGTCAATACTTTCTGAAAGAATTTCACAAAACTACTTGACAAGCGGGTTTATATGTGATATAATGTGAATGTGATTCAGAATGCGGAGGTGATATTGTGAATGCAATTCAAAGCAAAAGAACGTTAAAAAGAGTAACACAAGAAGATTTGGCAGTGTATCTTTCGGTTGACCGTTCGACAATTGCGAAGTGGGAAACGGGCATGAGTGTCCCGCGAGCTGGAACGCTGAAGAAACTGGCGGCATACTTCGGCTGCACGATTGACGAACTGCTGACAGACGAAACAGAAAGGAAGTCTTAACCATGACCTACCAAACAAGAGCAGAAATATTTTCCAAAGAAGCCCTGAGCATTGAGGACATGATGCTACTGACGGGCAAAGGTTACTCAATGGCGGCAAAGATTATGCGGGACTTGAAACGGCGGTCTGACCGACTTCACGTTGACGGTCTGATTCACGTCCTCGATTATTTTGTCGCAATGGGAATCGACCCGCAAGACCCCGGTGTCCGCTACGCAAAGGAGCGGGACGAGGATGAAGAAAATGATTGGTAAAGGAGAAGAACATGAAACAGCAAACATTAACCCCCGAGGAAACCGCACGGATTCTT
>DJSQ01000205.1:6195-6321 GCA_002438075.1 Clostridiales bacterium UBA6330 | reverse complement strand
TGCGAACCTTCAAGAACTTTCATAAAAGGGTTGAGATACAGCCGTTTTGAGAATGCGTATATTACACATTTCTCACGGCTACAATCAAACGAAAAGACATTCTCCGAGGCTTCCCCTTGGGGGGAA
>DJSQ01000205.1:5579-6110 GCA_002438075.1 Clostridiales bacterium UBA6330 | reverse complement strand
ACTGATGAGGGGGGATAAATCAGATAAAATCAAATGAAATCAAGCAGTCTTTACGGGTCATCCTCCCACCCGCGGTCGTCATCGGTCTGCGAATAGAAGCGGATTTCGATAACAGTCCCCTTCGGGACGGGAGTTCCCTTTTCCACCGACTGCGAAACAACGGTTGCGTTCGTTCCCGAGGTGTAGTATTTGGTACCCTTGATGCGGACATTCAGCCCCAGCAGGCGGAGCTTTCCCGCCGCCGCAACAGCCGTCATGCCGCTGAGGTCGGGGACAATCACGGTCTCGGGAATGACATCCGAGGCGCGCTTGCCCGTGTAAAGAATCAGCTGTGCCGTCTCGCGCTCCACGGCGGTTCCCGCCGCAGGATACTGCGCAACAACCGTGCCTTCCTCGTCACCCACAACGTGAATCTCGAATTTCTCGCCGTAGCGGTTCTGCACGGCGCTGACATTCCAGCCCGTCACGCGCGGCGCTTCAATCACTTGGTGCTCGAGTTCGTCCTCGGAATAGACCGCCTCCACGCCGAGA
>DJSQ01000205.1:4958-5512 GCA_002438075.1 Clostridiales bacterium UBA6330 | reverse complement strand
AGGATGGTCTCCATGACGTTTGCGACATACGGCGCGGCAACGGTGCTTCCGTAGAGAACACCTCTGCTCGGCTCGTCGACGATGATAATCACCGCGTATTGCGGATTCTCCGCAGGTGCATATGCAACCGTGGAGCAGACATATTTGCCCTTTGCCCCGACATCCTTTTTCTCGGACGTACCGGTTTTTGCGGCAATGCGGTAGCCCGCAACGTAGGCATTCTTCGCGCCGCCGTCGGTGGAAACACCCTCCTCCAGAATGGCGGAAACGGTTTTGCAGACCTCTGCGCTGACCACCTGACGGCGAACCTGTGTATCGTTGGAGCGAATCACGTTTCCGTCACGGTCGGTCACCTTGGAGAGCAGATGCGGGGTTACCAGATAACCGCCGTTTGCCACCGCCGAAATTGCGGTAATCTGCTGAATCAGGGTTACGTTGAAGTTCTGTCCGAAGGCATAAATGGCAAGGTCAAGGTCCGAGATGTCTCCCGCCGCCTTGATTACGCCCTTGCCCTCCCCGGGGAGGTCGATACCGGTTTTTTCGCGGTATCCGAA
>DJSQ01000205.1:4665-4840 GCA_002438075.1 Clostridiales bacterium UBA6330 | reverse complement strand
GTTGCAGGACTGCTGAATGCCTTTGGAAAAGGTCAGAGTACCGTGTCCCGTTGTTTTGTGACAGTGGATTTTGTGCCCGAGGATGGTCTCATAGCCGATGCAGGTATGGGTTTCGTCGATTTTGACCTTATCCTCCTCCAGCGCCATGGAAGCCGTGATGACCTTGAAGGTCGAG
>DJSQ01000205.1:3065-4616 GCA_002438075.1 Clostridiales bacterium UBA6330 | reverse complement strand
GACCTTGAAGGTCGAGCCGGGGATGTAGGAGTCGGTCAGCGCCTTGTTCTTCCACATTTCCATGAGCAGCTTCTGCTTGTAAGCATCGTGCTCCTCGGTCCCCTCTTCGCATTCGCAGTCACTCAGCTTTTCCTCGGACTGTTCATCCAGCGTCCACGGGTCGTTAAGGTCAAAATACGGATAAACCGCCATGCCGAGGATTTCCCCCGTGTTGACATCCATCACGATACCCGCCGCGCGGTTCTTGCCGCCCGATGCGGTGTAAGCGTTCTCAAGCTGCTGCTCGAGCGCCGCCTGCACATAGGCATCCAGAGTGGTGGTCAGGTTGTAGCCGTCCTTCGCCTCGATGTACTCTTCATATTCATAAGGCATTTCATTGCCGCGCGCGTCACGGGCGGTGATAATCCGACCGTTCGTTCCGGCAAGCAGTTGGTTATAGTAATTTTCCAGACCGTAAAGCCCCGTGCCGTCGCTTCCCGTAAAGCCGATGACATGGGAGGCAAGCGTGGAGCGCGGGTAGTAGCGGGTGGAGGTCGGTTGCAGGTAAACCATTCTCTGCAAACCCTTTTCCTTGATGAAGGCGCGGACGGTATCCGCCGTTTCCTCGCTGACATTCCGCTTGACGGTGCGGTCAAGGTAGCGGGTCTTTGCCACCTCCTGAAGCACGAAATCGCGCGAGACCTCCAGCAGCTCCGAGAGCCCGTCGGCAATCATTCCGCCGAGGTCGATATTCTCGCCATTCCGCTTCATCTCGGCTTGCGCGTCGGAAATCGACGAGGGCGAGATGAAGATACGGTAGGTTGTGATGTTGGTTGCCAGCGCAACGCCGTTGCGGTCATAAATGCCGCCGCGGTTTGCGGCGACCTCGGTTTGTGTGGTAATCTGGTCAATGACCTTTTGCTGATAGCGGTCGTACTCCACAGTCTGGAGAATCAGAATCCGTATCAGCAGGATGGCAAGCAGACCCGTAACGGTCAGCGCGAGAATCCCCGCGCGGCGGACCGTCAGTCCGTCCGCAGGACCGTCGGGTCTGTTCTGTTTTGGTTTCATCCGACTCCCCCTTCCAACGGTCTTTCGGTCGGCGGGACCGGTTCGCTTTCTCCGCCATCGGTATAGTGTATGGACAAAGCAGGCGGGTTATGACTGTTTCGGGATCATTTCCAACCGATGGCACTGAGAAGTCCCGCCAGTCCGATTCCCGAATTCTTCTTTTCTCCCTTGACCTCGGCAATCTCGTCGCGGTCAAGTGCGATGTAATCCATTTTGAGGTATTCCTCGCCGACCATTCCGTATTCCTCGGTTGCAATCCGCCGAATCTCCAGCAGGTCGACCGATGTTTCCAGATCGGATTTGAGGTCGGTGATGTCCTCGTGCAATTGGGTAATCTCCGCATTGAGACGGCTGATTTGCGTCTCCGCGCCGATGACCATCAGCGAGCCCGCCACAATCAGCATCATGGAAATGGCAACCGCGGCAACTGCGGCAAAAGCCGACAGCGGGAATCGCCGTTTTTCCTTTTCGGTCGACCCTTTTCGCGGGTCAAACCACAGG
>DJSQ01000205.1:2490-3015 GCA_002438075.1 Clostridiales bacterium UBA6330 | reverse complement strand
TTTCGCGGGTCAAACCACAGGGAATGCCGTTTTTTCACCGTTTCGACGGTTTGCGACGGCAGATTTTTCAGATTTTCGCCCGTTTTCCGCACGGTTTCCAGCGCGGTCGGCTTTTTCACGGCAGGCTCCAGCGCGTGCGCCTCGGCGCTCTCGTAGACCCCTGCGGTGTCGGCGGAGAAGTCCTTCCCCTCCACCCGCATCGCGCGGCTCTCCCCCGCATAGCGGAGCAAGCCATCCTCGGTCATCTCTTCCCCGTCGGTTCGGTACGCGTTGACCCCGTTCTCGTCCATATCGGAGAGGCGGTATGCAAGCGGTGCTTCCACGCGGGTCTCGGTCTCTCTTGCCTGCTGCTCCTCTGCGTCCCGACGGACCGTTTTTGCCAGTCCCCGTCCCGCAAAGACCGAGGACACGGAATTCGGGCAGGAAGCCTGTCCGTCACTCCGTTCCGTCAATTCCGTTTCTGCCATTTCCGCACCTCCGTTTCATCATTATAATATAAGCAATTTACAGCTTTTCCGCAATCCG
>DJSQ01000205.1:1966-2435 GCA_002438075.1 Clostridiales bacterium UBA6330 | reverse complement strand
AGCTTTTCCGCAATCCGCAGCTTTGCGCTCCGCGAACGCGGGTTTTCCTCCAGCTCCCGCTCCCCCGGCAGAATCGGCTTGCGGTTGACGAGCCGAACCGTCGGCTTCTTTCCGCAAACGCATACAGGCAGGGTTTTGGGGCAGGTACAGCCCGTTGCAAGGTCTGCAAAGGTCTGCTTCACAATCCGATCCTCGAGGGAATGGAAGGTGATGACGGCAGCTCTGCCGCCCGTTTTCAGCATTGCGACCGCCGAGCGGATCGCAGGCTCTATCACATCAAGCTCCGCATTGACCTCAATGCGGATTGCCTGAAAGGTTCTCTTTGCCGGATGGTGCCCCCCATCCCGCGCACCGGCAGGAATTGCTTCCTTCACGATTCCAACCAGTTCCCCTGTGGTCCGAATCGGTCTTTGTTCCCGATGGCGCAGGATAGCGGAGGCGATTCTTCCGGAGAAGCGTTCTTCTCCGT
>DJSQ01000205.1:291-1784 GCA_002438075.1 Clostridiales bacterium UBA6330 | reverse complement strand
GCGCTCCGCAGTGTCAAGCTGATAGGAAGAAACGCCGAGGTCGAGAAGCAGACCGTCTATCGCTTCAATGCCGAGCATCCGACAAACGTCCGCCACCTGTCTGAAATTGCTTCTCACCACCGAGACGCGCTCCCCGAACGGCGCGAGCTTTTCGCTTGCCGCGCGGATGGCAGCCTCGTCCTGATCGATGGCAATCAGCCGTCCCCCCTCACCGAGGCGGGAAGCGATTCCAAAGCTGTGATTTCCGCCGCCCGCCGTTCCGTCAACGTAAACGCCGTTGGGACGGATGGCAAGCGCCTCCATACATTCCTCAAAAAGAACGGGCTTGTGGGAAAACCGAATTTGTTCTTCCATATATCATTCGGCTCCTTTCCGCCGTCAGAGTCCGAGCTCCTCCAGTTGGCGCAGGATATCCGCCATGTCGGTCTCGCTCTTCATCTTCTCGTAGTTCTCCTCGGACCAGATTTCCGCGTAATCGCCACAGCCGACAACCACCGCGTTCTTTTCGATTTCCGCATAGTCAACCAGCTCCTGCGTCAGGAGGATTCTGCCCTGCGCGTCGGGTGTCACCTGCGCGCTTGTGGAGTTGAGGATACGGAACACCTGATCCTGCAATTTACGGTTCTGCTCCCGCAGAGGTGCGAGGTATGCTTCCCAGCCCGCGAGCGAGAATACCTTCAGGCATTTGTCGCGGAGGGACTTTGCCACGCAGAAGGTGGAACCCAATTCATCGCGCAGCTTTGCGGGCGTAAAGATTCGGTTTTTGGGGTCAAGGGTATGTCTGTATTCACCGCCGAGCATATCGGGTCCTCCTTTCTCGGGTTCGGTTGCGGAATCGGTTGGGATTTTCCTCCCATTTCGCACCACTCCGCACCATTTCACACCACCGTGCTTATATTATATTATATTTTTTCGGATTATGCAAGGGGTTTTCGGAAATTTCTTTGGATTTTTTTCAGTTTTTTCCCTCTTTTTTTCGTTCGGGCGGCTCCTGCGACAAAATGTCGTGCCTCTTGTCGTACCGAATGTCGTATCGTTCCGCGCGTCGGTCGGGGACTTTCAAAAATTAACTTCCTGAATTTGTAAAAAAGCGCTTGACGGAAACGCCGAAGTATGCTATACTAAAGATAAGTACCATCGAAAATGCCACAGAAAGAAGGACGCAAATGGAAGAAAACAAAAACCCCGCAGAGACTGATGAATTGCGCGCCTCGCTCGTCGCGCTCCGACAGGAATTGAAGGAGCGGGAAAAAGCGCAAACGGGTCACACACCCGTGGTTTGCAGTGACGAATCCATCGACGAAATGCTTCGCCTGATGCCGAAGAAGCCCACCGACTTTTACAGCATCACGGGCGTTGGTCCCGCGTTTGTCGAAAAGTACGCCGAGCGCTTTCTTGAGGTCCTCACGGCGGGAGAGAAGAAGCAGGAGCTCGGCGATGCGACGATGGCAACGCTCCGCGAGCTGTCGAAGAAGCTCATCAGCATCACGCGC
>DJSQ01000205.1:0-238 GCA_002438075.1 Clostridiales bacterium UBA6330 | reverse complement strand
CATCAGCATCACGCGCAACAATCGGATGCTGTTTTTGCCGCGCCTGTCTCCGAAATATGCCGTTGATATTTACGACCCCACGGGTCGCTACAACCCGCTCGACATCCTGTTCCACGCCACCGCGCCGCTGACGATTGCGGACGTTTCGGATCAGGACCTCCCGCGCACCGACCCCGCACGCGAGCGCTACCGCAACCTCGTCGGACTAATCCGCGAAACCATCCGCGACCAGCGCGAC
>DJSQ01000131.1 GCA_002438075.1 Clostridiales bacterium UBA6330 | reverse complement strand
GGGCAAAGCCCCGAGGCCTTAGGCCTTAGGTCTTAGCTCCTCCCCCCAGAAAGGAAACAAAAATGCTTTTTAACTTGGTCGAGCTGATCCGCGGGAAGCTCATGCCCGCAGAAGGGTCGGCGGCAATGGGTCTGCTGTACGCGGGAGGCGTCCTCCTCTGTATCGCCGTCGGATACCTCTTCGGAAGCCTTAACCCCGCCGTGTTGGTCGCAAGAGTCGGCTTCCGCGAGGATATCAAACGAGCGGGACACGGGAACGCGGAGGCAACCGATATCGCAAGCGCGTATGGAAGAAAAGCGGGAATCATAACCGCCATACTTAACTTTGGAAAAGGCGTTGCCGCATCGCTGTGCGGTCTGCTCATCTGGGAGATGAACGGGCTCGCACTCGGCGGACTGTTCGCCCTGCTCGGTACCATGTTTCCCTGCTTCAACCGCTTCAGGGGCGGCAGGGGAGCGGAGGTCATGGCAGGCATGATTCTCGCGGTCAGCGTTCTTACCACAGGCTTTCCCATCGTGTTCCTGCTCCTGTTGCTGATCTTCCTCATCGTCATCATCGGAACCCGCTTCCTGTCCCTCGGCGTGATTATGGTCGGGGTCTTTTACCCCCTCATCCTGCGCGGCTTCTCGGGCGCACAGGCGGGACTGTGCCTTGCCTGCGCAGTCCTCACAACCCTGTTTGTCGTAGCGAGACATTGGGACTGTATGCAACGCATCTGGAACCGCAAGGAGCCCCAGCTGAAATTCCCGTGGAATAAAAAGAAGGAGGACTGACATGGCAGAAACAACGCAAACACCGCAAACTCCGCAAGCAGAAGCAACGGAAACCGTGCGCGAGTTCGCCGACCTGATTCTGCTCGCGGCAAGAAAACGACAGCTCAAAAAAGCAGTCCTCTCCAAGCCGCTTGACGCGGCGGACCGACGCGCCGAGCTGACCCTGCGGCGTATCGGCGGGCGGGACTGCCTCCAAGCCGAGAAATTCCGCGCGGATAATAAGGCACTGCACGAAAACCTGCCGCTTGAGCGGTCGGAGGAGCTGACCAATCTGCTCGCGGGCTACGGGCAGGTCAACCTGCTCACGGCGGTCGGCGAGAGCGAATTGCGGCGGGGCAAACGCGGGACAACCACCGTCCTCGGCGGCGAAAAGCTGCGAAAACTGCTTGACGCGGTGCAAAAAGACGGCGAAACGGTCCCCGAAAACGACAGGGACAAGCAGTACATCCTGCAAGGAAACGAGCCGTTTTTGCGCCTGCTCGACATCTGCGACGAGCGGGGGAGAGTGCGCGACAAGCGACAGGCGAAGTTCCGCCAGATCAACCGCTTCCTCGAGCTGGTCCGCGATTGCCTCGGTGACCTCCCCGCAGAGGGACCCCTGCGCATCTGCGACCTTTGTTGCGGCAAAAGCTATCTTTCCTTTGCAACCTACCACTACTTTGCAAACATCCTCGGACGCGAGGTCCGCATGACGGGCGTGGACCTCAAGCCCGACGTGATTGCCTATTGCGCAGGGGTCGCAAAGCAGCTCGGCTGGGACGGGCTGGAATTTCTCTGCGGTGATGTCAGCCGCTACAACGCGGGCGGCGCGGTCGACCTGGTCATTTCGCTCCACGCCTGCGACATCGCAACCGATTTCGTGCTGGAGCGCGCGGTGGCGTGGCGGGCAAAGGTCATTCTCTCCACGCCCTGCTGTCACCACGAGCTGAACCACCATATCGACTGCGCGGCGCTGTCCTTCATCACGGAGCACTCCATGCTCCGCCAGAAGCTGTGCGATGCGGCAACCGATGCCCTGCGGCTGAAGTACCTCGAAGCGCACGGCTACCGCGTCTCGGCACCCGAGCTGATTGACCCCGAGGAAACGCCGAAGAACATCATGCTCCGCGGCATTCGGGAGCAGAACCCGTCACAGGCGCGCATGGAGGCGGCGAAAATGGCGTATCTGGACGCGCGAAATTTTCTGACGGGAGGTCGCGGCGATGTGCAAAAAATTCTTTGCCCGAATGTTTGGGGGTAAAAAGAACCCCGACAGCCTGCGCTATCGGCGGGAAATGGCAAACACGATTGCGGGGCATTCCATCCGCTATGTAACCGAGAAGCGGAACGGCGTGGACGAGGTCATCGGGCGCGGCGGGAGCGTGGACATCCGAAACGGGGAGTTCATCGTGTTCGCGTCCTCGGAGGTGCTGTTCCGTTGCAACGTGGACGAATTGCGCGCGTGGGAGCTGCTCTCGCGTGACGGCGTAGTCCTGACCGCCCCCGACAAGGAGAGCGGCGGCGCGGAGCGGACGATTATTGTCTACTATGTCTACTACCGATAAGAAGGCAAATGCGGCTGACGGTGCGGTCCTGCTTCCCGACCTGCTCGACCTGCCCGCAAAGCAGGCGCGGTTTGCGCGCATCTATCGGGACGCCATGCTGGAGCGCCGCGAGGACCTGCGGGACGGCATCGGACTGCTGGGCGAAAAGTGGCAGCATCAGATTATCAAGCGGTATCTGACCGAGGACCCGAGCGAGCACGAGGTGAAGCTGGCGGGAACGCGGTTTGTCTCGGACGTGCGCGTGGGAAACGCGATTTACGAGGTGCAGACCGGCTCCTTTGCGCCGATGAAAAGAAAGCTGGAGCGCTATCTTGCGGACCCCTCGCTGACGGTGACGGTGGTGCATCCGCTCCCCGCGGTGCGGCATCTGTCGTGGATGGACCCCGCAACGGGGGAGCTTGGCAAATCGCGCCGCGTGGCAGGAAAGCGGGACCCCGTTCTGCTTTTGCCTGCGCTGTACCCGCTGATTCCCCTGCTTTCCCATGTGGGCACGGGGCGGTTGTCGTTTCGGCTCCTGCTACTGGAGGTGGAGGATTTCAAGCTGTTGGACGGTCGTTCGCGTGACCGCAAGCACGGTGCCACGCGCTTGGAGCGGATTCCGACGGGGCTTTTGGACGACCTGCTTTTCGTGTCCCCCGCGGATTTTGCCGCGCTCTTGCCCCCCGAGCTCCCGTCCCCACTGACGGTTGCGATGCTTTCCCGCGCGACGGGCTTACAGGGGCTTGACGCATACTCCGCCGCCCGCGCGCTCGCCGCGCTCGGCATCCTGACCCCCGCCGCCCCCATCTCCCGCGCGATGGCTTTTGAGGTGGTGCGGGGGTAGGGAAGGAAGACCTTGGAGGGAGAAGGGACCCCTCTTTCGTAGAGGGGTCCCTACCCTCCAAACCTCCATGACCTCCCGAGAACTTCCCCCATGTCCCCGCCACTTCCGAAGCGAAAATTTGTTTCGTTTTTTTGGAGTGGCGGGGACATGGGGGAAGTTTTTGTCGTTTTGGGGAGGTGCGGATTTTTTGAAGGGTGCGGCTATCGCACTC
>DJSQ01000132.1 GCA_002438075.1 Clostridiales bacterium UBA6330 | reverse complement strand
AATGGCGGGGTCTTGTGGGGAAGTTCTCGGTGAGAGAGGGAGGTTTGGAGGGAGAGAGCCCCCTCTTTCAAGAGGGGGCTCTCTCCCTCCAAGGTCTTACCCCTTCCCTCTCCGAGCCTTCTCCCTCAAAATCCCGTACAGCGCAACGTAGCTGCGGTGGCGGGAGGGAGCGATTTTGTGGGCGGAAACGGCGGCGAGAATCGCGCAACCGTCCTCCTTCGTGTGCGTGCACTTGCGGTAGCGGCATTGCCCGATGTAGGGCGTGAATTCGCGGAAGGTGGGAAGCAGTCCGTCCAGCTCGAAGAAATCGAAACGGTCAAAATCCAGCATCGTGAAGCCCGGGGTGTCCGCCAGAAATCCGTCACCAACGCGGTATAGCTCCACCGCGCGGGTCGTGTTTTTGCCGCGCATAATCCGCTCGCTGAGCGCGCCCGTCTCCAAGCCGAGAGAGGGAAACAGACGGTTCAGAAGCGTCGACTTCCCAACTCCGGACGCACCCGAAAACGCCGCAATCCGATTGCCGAGATTGTCGTTTATCCACAAACGTACCGCGTCAACGCCCTCGCCCGTCAGACTGTCAACAGAGAAAACCGCATAGCCCGCGAGACGGTAAATGTCCGCAAGACGGGCGGCACTCTCGGCACTGCGGTCGGTCTTGGTAATGACCATGACGGGCGCAATTGCGTTGTGCTCGGCAATGGAAATCAGCTTGTCAAGCGTGAGAAGATCGGGCGCAGGGTCCGCCGCCGCGACCGTGACGAACAGCACCCCGAGGTTTGCCATCGGGGGACGGATGAGCGCCGAGGAGCGCGGGAGAATTTCCTCCACCGTTGCACCGCCGCCATCCCCGGTCAGCGTAATGCCACCGTTGGGACCCATGCGGAACGCCTCGTCGGTGTAGCCGACCCGCACGCGGTCACCCACCAGCAGCGCGCCGCGCCGCCGCAGATTTCCGCGTGCGCGGGTCGGAATTTCAAGCCCGTCCAGCGGTTGCGGCTCCCGCCCCTGCGGAAAGAGCCGCGCCCCAACGGGGTACAGCAGGACCGAGAACAGCCCGCCGTTGCTTTTGGTTACGATTCCGAAGCCTTGATATGTCATGTGGTTTTCACAATCCGTCCTATCTCTTTCAATATAAAAACATTATACAGGAAACTCGGCGATTTGTCAACGGCTTGCCCACAAAAAAGTCGGAAATTCGGGGCGCACGAAAAAATCGGGAAAAAGAAAAGTTTTTTTCATTTTCCTCTTGACAAACGCAACCGAATCTGTTATAATAACGCTTGAACAGTTATTCAAACGTTGAAAGGAGGAATCCATGAGCGACATCCCGCGTTGCACCGACCACGAAACGCACCCCGACCGCATGAACGCCGCCGCAGGTGCCATGCCCGACGAGGACAGCCTGTTTGCGCTTGCCGATCTTTATAAGATTTTCGGCGACAGCACACGCCTGCGCATCCTCTATGTGCTCTACGAAACCGAGCTTTGCGTCTGCGACATTGCCGAGCTTTGCGGCATGACCGTTTCGGCGATCTCGCATCAGCTGCGCATTCTCAAGCAGTCGCGGCTGGTCAAGTACCGCAAATCGGGAAAAAGCGTGTTCTACTCGCTTGACGATGAGCACGTCCATTCCATCCTCGCACAGGGAATGGAGCATCTCTCCGAGAAATGACGAAAAGTAAAACCTTAATCAAAATTTATATCAAAAACAAAAGGAGAAAACTACCATGAAAAAGAATTTTAAGCTCGAAGGTCTCGACTGCGCAAACTGCGCCGCAAAAATCGAAAAGAATGTCAAGAAGCTCGACGGCGTGAAGGACGCATCGGTCAGCTTCTTCGCCCAAAAGCTGGTGCTGGAGGCGGATGACGAGAAGTTTGACGAAATCGTAAAGGAGGTTGCGGCGCTGGTTCACCGCGTGGACCCCGACTGCACGATGGTACTGTAAAATGAAGCTCAAGCTGTTCGGTTTGACGCGGAAGCAGACCAACTACCTGCTCCGCATTCTCGGCGCGGGGGTCCTGCTCCTTGTTGCCGTGATTCTCTCCAAAACGGGCGTTCTGCCCGAGGGGACGTGGTACATCGCCGTGCCCGTATTCCTCGTGCCGTATTTTCTGGTCGGCTGGGACGTGCTGTGGGCGGCGATTCTCAACCTCGGGCACGGGCAGCTGCTTGACGAGCATTTCCTGATGATGATTGCCACCATCGGTGCGTTCATCATCGGCGAATACCCCGAGGCAGTCTTTGTCATGCTGTTCTATCAGGTCGGCGAGCTGTTCCAGAGCATTGCGGTGGGCAGAAGCCGCAAGTCGATTGCCGCGCTGATGGACATCCGTCCCGACACGGCAACGGTCGAGCGTGACGGCGCGGAGGTGACGCTCTCGCCCGATGAGGTGCAGGTCGGCGAGGTCATTGTGGTGCGTCCCGGGGAAAAGATTCCGCTGGACGGCAGTGTGCTGGAGGGCAACTCCGAGCTGAACACGGTGTCGCTCACGGGTGAATCGGCGCTCCGCGAGGTCAAGGCGGGGGACGAGGTTATCAGCGGCTGCGTCAACGTCAGCGGGCTGTTGCGCATCAAGGTGGAAAAGCCGTTCGGCGAATCGACGGTTTCCAAGATTCTGGAGCTGGTCGAAAATTCCGAGATGGTGAAGTCCAAGACCGAGAACGCCGTCACGAAGTTTGCGCGCATCTACACGCCCTCTGTGGTTGCGGGGGCGGTCCTGCTTGCGCTGATTCCGTCGCTCATTACGGGCGACTGGCACCGCTGGGTCTACTCGGCGCTCATCTTTCTGGTGGTGTCCTGCCCCTGTGCGCTGGTCATTTCGGTCCCGCTCTCCTATTTCGGCGGGCTGGGCGCGGCGTCCAAGCGCGGTGTTCTGATCAAGGGAGCGAACCATCTGGAGGCGCTTGCGGCGTTGAAGGTTGCGGTCTTTGACAAGACGGGCACGCTGACGAAGGGGTGCTTTGCGGTAACCGAGGTGCACGCCGAGGGGATGGAGAATGACCGCCTGCTGTTGTTGGCGGCATCGGCGGAGCAATACTCGAACCACCCGATTGCGCAGTCTCTGCGCGAGGCGGCGGGCAAGGACTTGCCTGCGGCAACCGATGTGGAGGAGCTTGCGGGCTACGGTGTCCGCGCAACGGTGGACGGGCACACGGTGCTGGTTGGCAACCGCCGTTTGATGGAAAAGGAGGGCGTGGACTACACGCTTCCCGCAGGGCTCGGGACGGTGATTCTGGTTGCCTGCGATGGGCGCTTTGCGGGGTCGGTTTTGATTGCGGACGTCATCAAGCCCGAGAGTGCCGAGGCGTTGGCGGACCTGCGCCGGAACGGTGTGGACCGTTTGGTGATGCTTTCGGGTGACCGCCGCGAGGTTGCGGAGGATGTGGCGAAGAAGCTGGCGCTTGACGAGTGTCATGCGGAGCTGCTCCCCGCTGACAAGGCGGAGTTGGTTGGCAAGATGCTTTCGGAAAAGACTGCGGGGACGCTTGCGTTTGTCGGGGACGGTGTGAACGATGCGCCGGTTCTGGCACGTGCGGACGTAGGCATTGCGATGGGTGCGCTCGGCTCCGATGCTGCGATTGAGGCGGCGGACGTGGTTCTGATGGACGACGACCCGCGCGGAATTGCGAAGGCGGTGAAAATTGCGCGCAAGACGCGGGTAATCGTTTGGGAGAACATTGTGCTTGCGCTCGTAGTCAAGCTCGGTTTCATGGCGCTGAGTGTTTTCGGCTTAGTTGGGATGTGGGCGGCGACCTTCGCCGACGTAGGCGTAGCGGTAATCGCAATCCTGAACGCGATGAGAGCGGGGAAGTAAGGTAAGACCTTGGAGGGAGAAGGGACCCCCTTTCGGAGGGTGTCCCTTCTCCCTCCAA
>DJSQ01000220.1 GCA_002438075.1 Clostridiales bacterium UBA6330 | reverse complement strand
TCCAAGGTCTTCCTATCCCCCAAGGTCTTTCCCTTACTTCTTCCCCTGCCCGAAAATCTTGCGGAAGAATTGCTTGTGCTTGGCGTAGTTCACCTCGCCGCACGCGTCGGCGAAAGCGCGCATCGCTTCCTTTTGCTTGTCGTTCAAGCCCTTCGGAATCTCCACGTTCACGCGGAAAATCAGGTCGCCGCGGCGCGAGCTGTTCACATACGGGATTCCCTTCCCCCGTACCGTGAATACCGTCCCCGTCTGCGTCCCCTCGGGAATCGTGTAGGGCAGGTCGCCCTCCAGCGTCGGCACCTTGATTTCGGCACCCAGCGTCGCCTCGGGAATCGTCAGCGGAATCTCGCATAGCAGATTGTAGCCGTCCCGCTCGAAAAAGCTGTGCTTGCGAACCCCCACCGTGATAATCAGGTCACCCGCAGGTCCGCCGTTCCTGCCGTCACAGCCCTGCCCGCGCAGAGCAATCCGCTCCCCGTTGTCGATGCCCGCAGGAATCGAAACGGTCAGGCGCTTCGTCTCGCGCACCATCCCGCTCCCGCGACACTTCGCACAGGGGGTCTTGATAATCTTCCCCGCGCCGCGGCAAGCTTCGCAGGTCGCCGTGGTCTGGAAGGACATCCCCCCCATGCGCTGAACCCGCTTGACCTGCCCCGAGCCGCCGCAAACCGTGCAAACCTGCGGGGTCTCGCCGTTCGCCGCACCCGTCCCGCGACAGTCGGGACAGTGGCACACGCGGCTGTAGGAAACGTCCTTCTTCACGCCGAATGCCGCTTCCTCAAATGTAATCGTCACGCTCAGGGCAATGTCCTCACCCTGCATCGGTCCGTTGCTCCTGCGCGAGGACCGCCCGCCCCCGAACGCACCGCCGAACATTCCGCCCAGAATGTCGCCGAGGTCGAAGTCCTCAAACCCGCCAAAGCCGCCGAACCCGCCGTTGCCGCCGCCCATCGAGGGGTCAAACGCCGCGTGACCGTATTGGTCGTACTTCGCACGCTTGTCCGCATCGGAAAGAACGGCATACGCCTCGTTCGCTTCCTTGAATTTCTCCTCAGCCGCCTTGTCCCCCGGATTCGCATCGGGGTGGTACTTCTTCGCCAGCTGATAGTATGCTTTCTTGATGGTCCCCGCGTCGGCGTTCTTGTCAACGCCCAGAACCTCGTAGTAATCTCTTTTCTCTGCCATCCGATCGACTCCTTGTGATAGTTCGGTCACACCGTAAACACCGCAACGGGAAAGAGCCGAAGCCCTTTCCCGTAGGCACTACCGCTTATTGCTGTGAATGATCCTCGTAGTTGGCGTTGTAATAGGTGCCGCCATCGTTTCCGCCGTTGTCGGAGCCCGCGTTGCCGCCCATGTTCGGGTCAGCCCCCTGCGCGCCCGCCTGCTGGCTGTACAGCTTCTCGGAAATCTTGTAGAACGCCTTTTCAACCGCCTCGGTGTCCGCCTTGATTGCCTCGGTGTCGTTGCCCTTCAGCGTCTCGCGCAGCTTCTCAATCGCGTCCTTCACCGTCTGCGCGTCCGCAGGGTCCGCCTTGTCACCAAGATCGGTCAGCGTCTTTTCGCTCTGGAAAATCATGCTCTCGGCGCGGTTGCGGACATCCACCGCTTCCTTCTCCTTCTTATCCTGCTCCGCGAACTTCTCCGCGTCCTTCACGGCGCGCTCGATGTCCTCTTTGCTCATGTTGGTGGAGGAAGTGATGGTAATGTGCTGTTCCTTGCCCGTGCCCTTATCCTTTGCGGTGACGTTCACGATGCCGTTTGCATCGATATCGAAGGTGACCTCAATCTGCGGCACGCCGCGGGGTGCGGGCGTGATGCCGTCAAGGATGAAGCGACCCAGCGTGGTGTTGTGCGCCGCCATCTCGCGCTCGCCCTGCAACACGTGAATTTCAACCGAGGTCTGACCGTCCGCCGCAGTGGAGTAGACCTGACTCTTCTTCACGGGAATCGTGGTGTTGCGGTCGATAATCTTATTGAACACGCCGCCCAGCGTCTCGATGCCCAGCGACAGCGGAGTGACGTCAAGCAGCAGCAGGTCCTTGACCTCGCCGCCGAGCACGCCGCCCTGAATTGCCGCGCCGATTGCAACGCATTCGTCGGGGTTGATGCCCTTGAACGGCTCCTTGCCGATAAACTTCTTCACGGCTTCCTGAACCGCGGGAATTCTCGTCGAGCCGCCGACCAGCAGAACCTTGTCGATCTGGTTCACGTTCAGACCCGCGTCTGCCAGCGCCTTCTTGGTCGGAACCATCGTGCGCTCCACCAAATCCGCCGTGATGCGGTCGAACTCGGCTCTGGTCAGGGTTGCTTCAAAGTGGAGCGGTCCCTCCGCCGTTGCGGTGATGAACGGCAGGTTGATTGAGGTGCTGGTCATGCCGGACAGCTCAATCTTTGCCTTCTCCGCCGCGTCACGCAGTCTTTGCAGGACCATCTTATCCTTGCGCAGGTCGATGCCGTGCTCGTGCTGGAAGCGGTCCGCCATCCAGTCAATGACTCTCTGGTCGAAGTCGTCGCCGCCGAGGTGGGTATCGCCGTTGGTGGCAAGCACCTCAAACACGCCGTCCGAAATTTCTAGCAGGGATACATCAAAGGTACCGCCGCCGAGGTCAAAGACCATAATCTTCTGGTTTGCTTCCTTATCCATGCCGTAGGCAAGCGCCGCCGCCGTCGGCTCGTTGATGATTCTCAGCACCTCCAGACCCGCGATTTTACCCGCGTCCTTGGTTGCCTGACGCTGTGCGTCCGAGAAATATGCGGGAACCGTGATAACCGCTTGGCTGACCGTGGTGCCGAGATATGCCTCCGCGTCCGCCTTCAGCTTTTGCAGAATCATTGCCGAAATTTCCTGCGGCGTATAGGACTTGCCGTCGATTTCCTTCTTATAGGTGGTGCCCATCTGCCGCTTGATCGAAATAATCGTGCGGTCGGGGTTGGTGATTGCCTGTCTCTTTGCAACCTGACCCACCATTCTCTCGCCCGTCTTGGAGAATGCCACGACAGACGGCGTTGTGCGCGCGCCCTCGGGGTTCGGAATCACGATCGGCTCCGAGCCCTCGTAAACCGCCACGCAAGAGTTTGTTGTTCCCAAGTCAATACCGATAATCTTTCCCATAATAAATCCCTCCGTATCAGTTGATACTCAAATCATACATATTTTAATATCAGTTTGCGACCTTTACCATCGCATACCGAATGACCTTACCGTCCTTTTGGTATCCCTTCTGGAACACCTCAACGATTGCAGACTCTCCGAGGCTGTCATCCTCAACGTGCATCACCGCGTTGTGCAGGTTCGGGTCAAACCGGTCGGTTTCCACCTCGGTCACGCCGAGCTTTTCAAATGCGGCGCGGCATTCCTTCAGCGTCATCTCCACGCCCTTCTTCAGGGCATCAAGCTGCTCGCAGGTCTCCGCCCGCTCCAGATTGTCCAGAACCGGCAGAAGCGCCTTGACGCAGTCGCTGTAAGCGTCGGCGTAAATGCCCTCTTTTTCCTTCGCGCTCCGCTTTCGGAAGTTGTCGTATTCCGCCATCATGCGCAGGTACTTGTCATTCTCCGCCGCCGATGCTTCCTTCGCCGCCTCCAATTGCTTTTTCAGCTCCGCGACCTCGTTCTCCAGCTTCTTCAGTCGCTTTTTTGCGTCCTTTTCCTTATTTTCATTCTTTACGGGGTCCGCCTGCGGCATTTCCTTTTCCGCCGTGACGCTCCCGTTCTTTTCTTCACTACTCATCGGGGCTTTCTCCCTCACTTTCACTCGTTTGTTTCGACCGTATGATGTCCTCGATGTTTCCGCTCAGCCCTTGCAGGGTTGCAAGCACCTTTGCGTAGTCCATCCGTCTCGGTCCCAGCACGCCGATGGCGCCCAGCGTTTTGCCGTCCTTGACAATCGGCTTAAAGACCAGCGCGGAGTTGTTCATGACCTCCACGCGGCTCTCCGACCCGATCAGGACGTTGATATCATCGCTTGCCTGACTGCGCGAGACCAAATCGAGGATGTCCTCCTTCTTCTCCAGCGCACCGAGCAGCTCCTGAAACTGTCCTCTGTCGCTGTACTCGGGGTATTGGAGCAGGTGGTTGATGCCGCTGACCTTCATCTCGCCCTCGTCCGCCTCGCGGAGCAGCTCGTAAATGACCTTGACGGTCTGCCCTGCCAGCGCAGCGTTCTCTCCGAGGTCGTTCTCCATTTCCATAATGGTGGAAAGGGTGATGCGGTCGGCTGTCAGCCCGGGCAGGTAGCGGTTGAGCGTTTCGGTCAGCTGTGCGACCGTTTCCTGCGTGACGGGCAGGCTCGGGTTGATATGCTTGGTCTTAACGCTCCCCGTTGAGAGGACCGCGACCAGAATGAAGTGGTCGCTTTCCAGATAGATGCCCTCAAACTTCGTAACCGTCACCGACCCGAGCTTGGGACGCACCGCAAAGCCCGTGTAATTGGTCAGCGAGGAGGCAAGGTTGGATGCGGCTGTGAGAATCTGGTCCAGCTCCCCCATTTTGACCCGCAGCAGGTGATTGATTTGTGCAATCTCGCCCGCTGTCATGGCGTAATGCTCCAACAGGGAATTGACGTAGAACCGATAGCCCATCTCGCTCGGGACGCGTCCCGCCGAGGCGTGGGGTTGTTCGAGGTACCCCATCTCCTCCAGCTCCGCCATCTCGTTTCGGACGGTCGCGGAGGAGCATCCGAGCTGTCCCGTTTGCAGGACCGCTTTGGACCCGACCGGTTCGCCGCCCTCGATATGCGCGTCGACCACTGCCTTGAGTATCTGCTTTTTCCGCTCGCTCAATTCCTTCGGTTCCAACCTCGGTCACTCCTTTCCTCCGCTTTTTCCATCGTTTCCTTGTCTCGATTAGCACTCTAAGCATCCGAGTGCTAATTCATGATATCAATTTACCACTTTTTCAGCGTTTTGTCAAGGGCTTTTGCAAATTTTCTTATGAACATTCTGTAAACATCGCAACTGAGTGCTAATTCGGAGAAAAGAAAGACCTTGGGGAGGGAGGGGACCCCCTTTCGGAGGGGGTCCCCTCCCTCCCCAAGCCCCTCCTACTCTCCCCGAACTTCACTGAGCCGAATCTCATTCACAGTGTATATCAGGTTACCCGACTGCATGGCGTTACGCAGGTGGGGGTATGCTTTGTGGGAATGAGATTCGGCTCAGTGAAGTTTTTCTGATTTCGGAGGGGATTATTTGCAGAGTGCGGCTATCGCACTTGATTTGCAAGCGGAATGCGTTTCGTAAGTATGCCTTACACAGGTGCCGAGATTCCG
>DJSQ01000130.1 GCA_002438075.1 Clostridiales bacterium UBA6330 | reverse complement strand
GGGGTCTCTCTCCCTCCCCGCGGTCTTTCCCGCTACTTCTTAGCCCACCCCGCGTAAAGGGTCAGACTGCCTGTTACCACGTCGGAGTCCATCGCCCACGGGACAGTGCAGGCGCGGTCGGCATACCAGCCCGTGAAAACGTAGCCCTCGCGCGTCGGAACCTGTTCCTGCGGAACCGTTTCCCCGTGCAGAACCCGTACACTCGAAACAGAGGAGCCGCCGTTCGTTTCAAAGCTGACCGTGAACCCGTTGTGCGACACAACAAATATCAAAGCCCCCACCAGAACGATTGCAAGCACCAAAACCAGAATGTTTGCACCTCTGACGGACATTTTGACCTTCGCGTATAGCCCGCCCTTGCGCTTAATTTGGATTAAATTTTGTTCTTGTTCTTGATTTTGCGTTCTTTTTTTGGTTTCCACGGTCGGTCTCCTTTCAAAAGAGCAGAGAAGCTCGGAATTTCTTATTTCTTCGCCAGATACTTCCGCATATCAATCGCGCAGGCAAAGAGAATGATCAGACCCTTGATGACGTAAAGCATATTCTGGTCAACGGAGAGGAAATTCAACCCGACGAAAATAATCTGGAGCAGGAATACACCAACCACAATGCCGCTGATTTTGCCCGTGCCGCCGACAAAGGAGACACCGCCAATCACGCAAGCCGCAATTGCATCGGATTCGTAGTTCAGACCCGTGTTTGCGGAAATCGAAGCAATCCGCGCGCCTTCAATGAAGCCCGTGATGCCGTACATCGCACCCGCGAGCACGAATACCAGAACGATGGTCCAGAATACATTCACGCCCGAAACGTTCGCCGCTTCCTCGTTGGAGCCGACCGCGAACATATTCTTGCCGAACTTGGTCTTGTTCCAGATGACCCACATCAGCGCGGTCAGAAGCACCGCATACAGCACGTAGCGGGGGACTGCAACGCCGCCGATGGTGAACAGCGTGCCGCGCACGAAGCTCGTGTAGGAGGGGGCCAGACCCGAAAGCGTCTGCCCGTTGTTGCCGCCGATCATCAGGTACATCAGCACCAGACCGAACAGAATCAGCTGGGTCGAAAGGGTCACGATAAAGGGGTGGAGCTTGAACTTTGCCACAAAGAAGCCGTTGACCAAGCCAATCAGCGCACCTGCGGCAATCACAATCAGAAGCACAACGGGCAGGGGCATGACCCCGAGGTTCGGGAAGAGCTTGCCCGAGTAGGTTGTCATCTGCAACAGCGAGGCGGCAATGCAGGCGGTCAGACCCACCGCACGTCCCGCGGAAATATCGGTTCCCGTCAGCACAATCGCTCCGCCGATGCCGAGCGCAATCGGCAGCTTCGCGGCGGTCAGGGAAATAATGTTGACAATGGACGATATGGACAGAAACGCCGGTACGCGGATTGCAACATAGACGATGGCAATGAAAATGATGATATACATGGCGTTGTTGAACAGCAGGTCTGTCACGGTCCTGCGCTTGTCCGCCGCAGACTGCGCGCGGAATTTTTCAAACCACAATGTCAGGCGGTTTTTTCGTTTGATGGTTTCGGTTGGCATATTCCGTTTCCTCCGTTATGCAAATTTTGCGGCAAGCGCCATGATTTCTTCCTGCGTAGCCGTTTCTGCGTTGACCTCGCCCGCCAGTTGCCCGCCGGACATGACAAGAATCCTGTCGCAAACGCCGAGCAGCTCGGGCATTTCACTTGAAACCATAATCACGGTCTTGCCCTTTGCGGCAAGGTCGATGATCAGCTGGTAAATTTCGTATTTGGCACCCACGTCAATGCCGCGCGTCGGCTCGTCGAGCAGAAGCACGGTCGGGTCGGTCAGAAGCCAGCGCCCGAGAATCACCTTCTGCTGGTTTCCGCCCGAAAGCGAGCGGATTTTCGTTTCCTGATTCGGGGTCTTGACGTGCATCGACCGAATCACCTGCTCGGTGCTCTCTCTCCGCTTCTTTTCGCTCAGGAACGGACCCACACGGTCACGGTCCAGACTGGAAATCGTGGCGTTTTCGCGGATGTTCAGAATCCCGAAAATACCCGTTGCGCGCCGCTCCTCAGTCAGAAGCGCAAACCCGTTGCGGATGGATTCCCGCGCCGAGCGGTTCCGCACGACCCGTCCGTCCAGCGTAATGGTTCCCGCGCGCCGCGTTGCGGTCCCGTAAAGCGTTTCCAGTAATTCGGTTCTGCCCGAGCCGTCCAGCCCCGCCACACCGATGATTTCGCCACGCCGAGCTTGGAATGAAACATCGTTCAGCTTGTTGTACATCGCGCTCAGATGCTCCACGTTCAGGAGCACATCGCCCGTTCGGTTGGCTTTCGGGGGATAGATGTTGGTCAGCTCACGCCCGACCATCAGCTTGATGATTTCGTCGGTCGTCAGCCCCTTCGCGTCACGCGTGGCAATCCATTTGCCGTCGCGCATGACCGTTACCTCGTCCGAAATTTCCAGAATTTCCTTCATTTTGTGCGAGATATAGATGATTGCACAGCCCTCGTCGCGCAGCATATTGATGATGCGGAACAGGTGCGCCACCTCGTCCTCGGTCAGAGAGGAGGTCGGCTCGTCGAATACAATCACCTTTGCGTTGTAGGAAACCGCCTTCGCAATTTCCACCATCTGGCGCTGGGAGACCGACATCTTGCTCATCACGGTCCGCGGGTCCGCGTTCACGCCGAGACGGTCGAACAGCTCCTTGGTCGCCTGATACATCTTTTTTTCGCTTGTAAAGGGCAGTCCGCGCGCCACGGTGGGGAAGCGCCCGAGCCACATATTGTCCATCACGTTGCGCTTGAGCGCCTGGTTCAGCTCCTGATGCACCATGGCAACGCCGTTTTCCAGCGCCTCCTTCGCGTTTTTGAAGCTGACCTCCTTGCCGTCCAGATAGATGTGACCGCCGTCCTTGGCGTAAACGCCGAACAGACATTTCATCAGCGTGGATTTGCCCGCGCCGTTTTCGCCCATCAGCGCATGAACCGTGCCCGCTTTCACGGTCAGATTGACTCCGTCCAGAGCCTTGACCCCGGGAAAGTTTTTTTCGATATTCTCCATGCGGAGAAGCACCGGAGCCTCGGCTGTTCGTTCGTTTTTCTCATTCATAAGAATTCCTGCCTTCCGATGGATTTCTTCCGGAGCGGCTGAGCGCCGCTCCGGAACAGGGGACTTTTATTCACCGAGATAAATCTGATAGGGGATATTGACTCTCCAGTTGTCAACAACCATATCCGCGTCAACGCCCTCAAAGAGCGACTTGTCGTTCAGCAGATTCTGCGCGATGGTGCAGAGCGCCTTCGCCATACCCTCGGCATCCTGCTTGATGGTTCCGATCATGGAGCCGTCCTTGATTGCGTTCTTCGCCGCCTCGGTCGCGTCCACGCCGAACACGGGAATCAGCTTACCGCCTTCCTTGTTGTAGCCCTTCTCCTGAAGTGCGGAGATTGCGCCGAGCGCCATCTCATCGTTGTTGGCGATAACCAATTCAATCATGTTGTTGTTGGATTCGCTGTACTGGCTCAGGTTCGTGCTCATATAGTCCTTTGCGGCTGCCGCAGACCAGGAGCCGTTCTGGTCGACCTGATACTTGTTGGCATTGTTTGCATCGTAGTAGACCAACTCGGCTTTGCCCGCCGCAGTGAGAATCTTGTTTGCGTCCTCAACCGCGTACTGCGTGCGGGCGATTGCCTCCATGTTGCCCTCCTGACCCTTGAACATCGCGTAGCTGATCTTGCCGTCGCCGTTCAGGTCGAGCTTGTCGTAGTTGGCGAGGACATACTCGCCGATGATCTGCCCTTGCAGATGTCCCGCTTCCTCGTAGTCGGTCCCGACGAACGCGCACTTCTCATAGGAAGCGATCACGTCCTTCTTGACCGAGCGGTTGAAGAAGATGACGGGAACGTTCTTCGCCTTTGCAAGGTCGATGATATTCTGCGCCGCATCGTCCGAGCCTGTGTCAACGACATTGACAATCAGGAGGCGGGAGTTCTTTGCCAGCGCGGTCGTAATCTGCTCGGTCTGGGTGGTCTGGTTGCCGTTTGCATCGTAGTTCTGGTACTTCAGCCCTGCTTCCTTTAGCATGGCATCCATCTGGGAGCGGACACTGGAAATGTAAGAGTCACTGTAGTTGTAGTAAAAGACCGAAACTTCGCCGTCTCCGGCGTCCCGTTTGCAGGCTACCAAACCTGCAAGCGCAGTCAGCGCGAGGGCAAGGGTCAACAGCATTGCGATACGTTTTTTCATTTGAGTGTACCTCCGTTTATTTTTCGACTCCTCGTCGTTGTCTTTATTATATCCCAATTCCCCCAAAAAAGGAATGCGTTTTTTTATTCGCTATGTACAAAAAATTACCTGTTTTGAATTTGCATAGGGAGGAAATCATAAAAAAAAGGTCGCAGGGCGTTGCCCCGCACCCTACTTAGGAAACTTCTTAGAAGAAGTTTCCTAAGAACCTTCAAGAATTTCACCACAGGGCAGAATTCCCTACGGAATCCTGCCCTGTGGTGAAAGTTTTTGAGGATTTTTAAGGGACTTTTTTTAAAAAGTCCCTTAAATGGGGTGCGGGGCAACGCCCTGCGACCTTTTTTATGATTTCCCCACCCTGTAAATCCGAAACAGGTCGAGCTTCAGGTCGCGCTGGGAGGGGAGGGTGAAGAGGAAAAGAAACGCAACGGGGACCGAGAGGAGCGCGAGCGGGAGGATGTCGGGGAGAAGGTCGTAGTGCAGAGCTGCCGGTTGGTTGAGTACGAGACGGTAAAAAACGGTGAAGAGCCACGGCAGACAGGAGAGGAGCGCGGGGACAAGGGTGAGAAAAACGAAAACGCCGCGCGCGGGAACGAGAATGCGGTAGAGCCGCTTGCAACGGTTCAGAAGCGGGGACGCGGCACGGGGCGTCAGCGCCACCGAAGCCAAAAGCATGGTGGCGAGCAGAAAGAGCACATACCAGACCATGAGAAAGCAGGTCAGTCCCCAAAGCGCAAGCATAATATAGGAAAACCGCACCGCATCGGGCGAGACCGTGGCGGTCCCGTCCAGTGCCGATAGGCAGGTTTCCCGCAGATTCCCGAGAAAGCCGAAGTAGCTGACCGAATCGAACAGCTCTCCGCCCGAGGTGAAGAACAAATGCGGGTAAAAGCCGAGAAACAGGGCAAGAATACCCGTTGGAATGCTTCCGAAATACGCAACGCGAATCCACGCCGCGCGTGCCTGCGGGGTTCCTCTCACGGCTTCACCGCATCGGCGGGCGGGGTCAGCTTGCCCTCCATCAGGAACGCCGCCTCCATGTCCGCGCAGACCAGCGCATAGGCAAGCGGGAACATCTCCAGCGCCTTTCCGACATTCCCCGCATCCTCGGTGCCCGAGAAGCCCATGTGGTAGCGGATGGCAAACGCCTCCTCGCGGGTCAGGCGCAGGAAGCCCGAAACGATGTAAGCCGACTTTTCGCCGTGCCCGTAGGGGAGCGTGTCCTCAATGGTGTAGTAGGGGACCGTAACCCAGCGTCCCGTTTCGTCCTTTTGGTTGCGGGTGCTGACCTTGTAGAAGTTGGTCTTGCAGACATCGTGCAAAAGCGAAACGATTGCAATGCTTTCGTCGCTGTAGGAAAGCCCGTAGACCTCCTTCATGCGCGGGCGCGCCAGAATGTCGCAAAGGCAGTCGTACACATTCAGGCTGTGCTCCAGAAGCCCGCCCTCGTGCGCGCCGTGGTAGCGGGTGGAGGCGGGAGCGGTGAAGAAATCGGTTCCCGTGCGGAGGTAGTCGAGCAGCTTGTCGGCACCCTCGCGGTGAATTTTCTCTTGATAAATGGAAAGAAAACGTTCTGTGTTATTCATTTCGGACCTCTTTTTCGTAGAATTCCTTTCTATTTTACCACAACCGCGGCGGAATGTAAATAGGATTTGTAAATTTTCTGATAAAAAGGCGGTCCGAAGGGACCGCCGCAGGGCTTTTGGTGTTATAATATATACTGGAGTTATTTTTGAATTTGTCAGAATGTCGGGAGGCGATAACCGAATGAGAAAAACAAAGATCATCTGCACCATGGGACCTGCCTGTGCGGACGAGGGCGTGATGGCGGAAATGCTGCGGGCGGGTATGAATATCGCGCGCTTCAATTTCTCGCACGGTGACCACGAATATCACAAAAAGATGATGGATATGTTCCGTCGCGTGCGGGACAGACTGCATCTGCCTGCGGCGGTGCTTCTGGACACGAAGGGACCCGAAATCCGTCTGCGGACCTTTGCGGGCGGAAAAGCGACCCTGCATCGCGGCGCAACCTTTACGCTGACCACCCGCGAGGTGGAGGGGAGCGAGCAGGAGGTCAGCATTTCCTTCCCCGCGCTTCCCGCACAGCTTCGCTCCGGCATTCGGATTCTTCTGGATGACGGCAAGGTGGCGCTGATGACGAAGGAGGTCACGGAGACCGATATCATCTGCACCGTAGAGGCGGGCGGAACGCTTTCCGACCGCAAGAGCCTGAACATTCCGAATTTCCCGATTGACATGGAGTACCTCAGCCCGCAGGACGAGGCGGACCTGATTTTCGGCATCGAGCAGGACGTGGACTTTGTGGCTGCATCCTTTGTGCGGCGGCGGGAGGATGTCATTGCCCTGCGCAAGTTTCTGGACTACCACGGCGGGCACCGCATCCGCATCATTGCGAAGATTGAGAACATCGAGGGGGTCAACCACTTTGACGAAATTCTCGCCAACTGCGACGGCATCATGGTTGCGCGCGGCGACATGGGCGTAGAGGTGGAATTCGAGCGTTTGCCGGGGCTTCAGAAGCGGTTTATCCGCAAGTGCTACCAGTCGGGCAAGATGGTCATCACCGCCACGCAGATGCTGGAATCCATGATTCACTCCACCACGCCGACCCGTGCGGAGATTACCGACGTTGCCAACGCGGTATTTGACGGGACCTCGGCGGTCATGCTCTCGGCGGAGACTGCGGCGGGGGACCATCCCGCGCTGGTGGTGCGGGTGATGTCGCGCATTGCGGAGCAGGCGGAGGAGGACGCATTTGAGATGCAGGTCTATCGCGGGATTCCCTATGACATTGACACCTCGGACGTGACGAACGCGATTTGCGACGCGGCGGTAACGACCGCGCGGGACGTTCACGCGAAGGCGATTATAGCGGTAACGACCTCGGGGCTCACCGCGCGCAGGGTGTCGAAATTCCGCCCCGTGCAGACGATTGTTGCGGCAACGCCGTCGGTCAAGACCTTCCACCAGTTGAGTCTTTCGTGGGGGGTGGAGCCTGTTCTGGCGCTGAATCAGGAGGACACCGAGCATCTGTTTGTACACGCGGTGGACTGCGCGAAGCAGATGGATTTGGTCACGGCGGGGGACACGGTGGTCATCACCGCGGGCGTTCCGCTGAAGCAAACGGGAACGACAAACCTGCTCAAGGTGCAGGTTGTGCAATAAAACGATAAGGAGGAACGGTTATGAGTTATCTGGAAGCATTTGAGGCGGTACGAAAGGCGGTCGGCAAGCTGAAAAAGGGAAAGGTGACCGAGCATCTGGCAATTCAGGTGAATCTGACGGACGAGGATGCGTCGGGCATTTGCTACATGGAGGCAACGGACGGTGTTTTCCACGCGGAGCCATACGACTACCGCGACCGTGACGCGTTATTCACGGTAAACAGTGCGGACCTGATTGCGATTCTTTCGGGCAAGCTGGATTTCGACAAGGCAATTGCAGACGGAATCTTAGCAATCGAAGGTGACGCAACGCGCGTGGCCGCTCTGAAGCTCGCGCTCCCCGCCCCCCGCAAGCCAAGAGTTAAGAAGGGGTGAGGAAGACCTTGGAGGGAGAAGGGACCCCCTTTCGGAGGTGAGTCCAACGCGGCGAAGCCGCTATCGGCAGATTTTGCTTTGCAAAATCGCCGCTTCTCCCTCCAAACCTCCCTCATCCTCCCCGAACTTCGCTGAGCCGAATCTCATTCACAGTGCATATCAGGTTGCCCGACTGCGCGGCGTTGCGCGGGTTGGGTCTCTGTATGTGGGAATGAGATTCGGCTCAGCGAAGTTTTGTTGTGGTTCGGGAGGGGATTTTGGGAGTGGGTGCGGCTGTCGCGCTTGTTTAGTGGGTAGGGTGCGTTTAGAGGTGATACCTTACACGAGCGTATCCCACCCAAAAAGAGTGCGAAGCCGCACGCTTCAAGAATTTCGCACCTCCTGCCCAAAACCAAAACTTCCCCCATATCCCCGCCACTTATGAAGCGGAAATTTGTTTCGCTTTTTTGGAAGTGGCGGGGACATGGGGGAAGTTTTTTGTCAATTTGGGAGGTGTGGATTTGTTGCAGAGTGCGGCTATCGCGCTCTTTTTGTGAATGCGGCGCGTTTCGTTTGTATGCCTTACACGAGTGCCGAGATTCCGCCTGCTGGCGCCCCTTCGGGGTTCG
>DJSQ01000069.1 GCA_002438075.1 Clostridiales bacterium UBA6330 | reverse complement strand
TCGGCACTCGTGTAGGGCATAATTTCGCAAATCCCCAAACGCCGGAGGCACTATGTTCGCACTCTGTATGTCTGGGTGAAAAGGTTTGCGGGAGTCCAGAGGGGGCTTTCCTTAAAAGCCCCCTTTGGCGCGTCCCCCTAAAACTGACCGTAGATGAAATCGCCTGCGTCGTAGCCGATGCCGTAGGAGCCGAAAACGAGGATGAGCGAGACCGCGAGCGTCAGAACGAAGGAAAGGAGAACGGGGCGCGAGCAGAGCGCATCGCGCAGGGGGAAACGCTTTGTAAGCTGACTGATTGCGAAGAGAATCAGAATTCCGCAAAGCAGAACAATCCACTCGCGCACGGACAAGCCGAGCGAGAGGAAGCCGCCCGTAAACAGCTCCGCCCACTTCCCGCTTGTGAAAATGCTACCCCAGAGGCGGAAGGTCCGAGGCACGTTGCGGTAAACGTCCAGACTGCGGAACAGCCCCATCAGCAGGAAGGTGCGGATGGCTTGGAAGTATCCCCACGCGCCCGAGGCGCAAAGGCGCGGCGCGGCGCGGTGGAAGCGGTCCCAGAGCGGTTGCAGCTCCTGCGAGACGAGAATCGCCGCGCAGTTGAGCAGTCCCCAAACGATGAAGTTCCACCCCGCGCCGTGCCAAAGTCCCGTGAGGAACCACGTCACAATGGTTGCGAGGTAGACGGGAATCCGCTTCCCGAGCGCGTTCCCGAGGTGGGCGCGCGACCACTTCGACAGCTTCTGCATCGGTCCCGAGACCGAAAGCGGGTAGAAGATGTAGTCGGTGAACCACGTCCCCATGGTGATGTGCCAGCGCCGCCAGTATTCCTTGACCGAACGCGAAGAGAACGGGCGGTCGAAATTCTCCTTGAGGCGGATTCCCAGCATCTCGGCAAAGCCGATGGTGATGTCGATTCCGCCCGTGAAGTCGCCGTAAATCTGCGCCGAATAGAGCAGAATCAGAAGCACCACATACGCGCCGTCATAGCCTGTCCCCGTAAGCGTTTTGACCGCAATCGCCGCCGTATCTGCGACCACGACCTTTTTGAAGTAGCCCCAGACCATGCGGGTCAGACCCTTGCAAAGGTTCTCCCGCGCGGGGTCGTGTCCCTCAATCAGCTGCGGCTCCAAATCGGAAAAGCGGCTGATGGGTCCCTGTATCAGCTGGGGGAAAAAGGAGACGAACAACGCGGTTTTGGCAAAATTCCGCTCCGCCGTTGCCTTCGCGCGGTACACGTCAATGAGATACCCCATTGACTGAAAGGTGTAAAACGAGATTCCGAGCGGCAGAATCAGGTCGGGCGCGGTCAGCCCCGCGAGGTCCGACATCACAAAGCCCGTGTATTTCAGCACCGCGAGCGTTCCGAAGCCGAGGATAAGACCAACGGTCAGAATCCCCCGCCGCCGCCGTTTTTCCCGCGCGCGGTACGCCTTTCGTGCGGGCTTATCAAGTGCCGCGCCGTCGGCGGCGAGATACGCCGTTTCGCGGTCTGTCACCCGTTGCATCAGGACTGCGGTGGTATAGGTCACCGCCGTTGTCCAGAGGATGAAGGGGACGAATTCGGGACCCGCGAGGAAATAGAACACATAGCTTGCCGCCAGCAGGACCCACCACCGCCGCGCGCGGGGCGTTGCGTAGTACAACAGCAACGTTGCCGCCGCGAACAGCAGGAATCGGACCGATACGAATTGCATCCCCGTCCTCCGTGTCAGGCTTCGTCAAGCCGTGTAATCAGGTCGTAAATCGCCTTTGCCGAGCGGAAGTTTTCGGGCAGAATCTCTTCTGCGGGAATGTTCACGTCGTAGGCGCTGTTAATCTCGGTTATCAGCGTGACGATATCGAGCGAATCGAGCACGCCGTCCCCGATCAGGTCGTCCGCTGTATTGAAATCCACATCGGGGTGCAAATCCCCGAGAATCCGCATCAGCTCTTCCATTATCTTCTCTTCTCCGCCACTTCAACCAGTGCGTCCGCCAAGAAGCTGTCCACCGTCTTGGTCACGGTCTCGCCTGCGCGGTTCCGCACCGCAACGCTGTCGGTTTCCATTTCCTTTGCGCCGATGACCAGCATATACGGCACCTTTTCCATCTGCGTGGCTCTGATCTTATAGCCGATGGTGTTGGAGGAATCGTCCACGGTCACGCGCAGACCCGCAGCCGCGTACTTCGCCGCCAGCTTCTTTGCGTAGTCGATATGCTCGTCACCGATGGGCAGGATGCGGACCTGCTCGGGTGCCAGCCACATCGGGAACGCGCCCGCGTAGGTCTCAATCAGGTATGCAAGCGTGCGCTCAAAGCAGCCGAGCGAGGTGCGGTGGATGATATAGGGCAGCTTCTGTGTGCCGTCCTTGTCGGTGTAGTACATTCCGAACCGCTCCGCAAGCAGCATATCAATCTGGATGGTGACCAGCGTGTCCTCCTTGCCGTAGACATTCTTATACTGCACGTCGAGCTTCGGACCGTAGAATGCCGCCTCGTCGATTCCGATGGTATACTCCACGCCGAGGTCGTCGAGAATCTTGCCCATTGTCGCCTGCGCGACCTCCCACTGCTCCTTCGTGCCCTCGTACTTGTTATGCGGGTTTGCGGGGTCCCACTGCGAGAAGCGGAAGGTGCACTTATCCAGCAGTCCGACCGTGCCGAGGAAATACTTCGCCAATTCAAGGCAGCCCTTGAACTCCTCCTCCAGCTGCTCGGGGCGGAGGATATAGTGCCCCTCGGAGATGGTGAACTGGCGCACGCGAATCAGACCGTGCATCTCGCCGCTGTCTTCGTTGCGGAACAGCGTGGAGGTTTCGGTCAGGCGCATCGGCAGCTCGCGGTAGGAACGCTTCTTATTCAGGTAAACCTGATACTGGAACGGGCAGGTCATCGGGCGCAGGGCAAAGCACTCCTTCGTCTCGTCCTGCGGGTCGCCCATGACGAACATTCCGTCCAGATAGTGGTCCCAGTGACCCGAAATTTTATACAGCTCGCGCTTTGCCATCAGCGGCGTTTTGGTCAGGATACAGCCGTGCGCCTGCTCAACGTCCTCAACCCAGCGCTGGAGCAGTTGAATCACTCTCGCGCCCTTCGGGAGCAGGATGGGCAGTCCCTGTCCGATGCAGTCAACCGTGGTGAAGAAGCCGAGGTCGCGCCCGAGCTTATTATGGTCGCGCTTGAGGGCTTCCGCCTGCTGGGTCAGGTACTCGTTCAGCTCGTCCTTAGACGGGAACGCCACACCGTAAATTCTCTGCAAAACCTTATTCTTCTGGTCGCCTTTCCAGTACGCGCCCGTGCACTGCGTGAGCTTGAACGCCTTGACTAGCCCCGTGGAGAAGAGGTGCGGACCCGCGCAGAGGTCAACGAATTCGCCCTGCTTATAAAAGCTGATGACTTCTCCCTCGGGCAGCTCGTTGATCAGCTGGACCTTATACGGCTCGTCCCGCTCGGTCATGAGCTTGACCGCCTCGTCTCGGGGCAGCTCGAACCGCTCGATTTTCAGGTTTTCCTTGACGATTTTCTTCATCTCGGCTTCCAGCTTGGCAAGGACCTCGGGGGTAAAGGCAACGTCCGAGTCGATATCGTAGTAGAAGCCGTTATCCACTGCGGGACCGATGGTGAGCTTTGCCTCGGGGTACAGGCGCTTAACCGCCTGCGCCAGAATATGCGATGCGGTATGGCGGAAGAGGTGTTTCCCCGCTTCGTCCGCAAACGTGAGCAACCATACGCTTTCGCCCTCGTGGACCTCGGTTGTGAGTGCGACGGTTTTCCCCTCAATCTCCGCGCCGATGACGCTTCTGTCAATCAGCCCTGCTTCCTTTGCCGCGTCGTAGACCGTTACGGGTCCCGACACCTCGATTTCTTTTCCCTGCATTTTGATTTTCATTGTGTTTTCCTCCTTTAAGAGCTTTAAGACCTCGGGGCTTTGCCCCGAACCCTACTTAGGGGACTTCTTAAGGAGAAGTCCCCTAAG
>DJSQ01000150.1 GCA_002438075.1 Clostridiales bacterium UBA6330 | reverse complement strand
CCCCCTTTCGGAGGGGGTCCCTTCTCCCTCCAAACCTCCCTCATCCTCCCCGAACTTCCCCCAAGAACACCCGCCCTTACAGAGCGAAGATTTTGTTTTGCTTTGTTTGAGGGCGGGTGCTCTTGGGGGAAGTTTTTGTCGGTTTGGGAGGTATGGATTTGTTGCAGAGTGCGGCTATCGCGCTCTTTTGAAAGCGGTTTGGGTTTTATAGAGATACGGGGATATGTGCTTTGCGAGAGGAAAGAGCCGCCGACCTTGGAAGGTCGGGCGGCTCTTTTGTTATAGGGGCGGGGCAGGGAAAAGCGGTATCTTTATTTCTTTGCTTTTTTCTCATGTCGGAGCAAGGTGTCTATCACATCGTAAATCCGTTCCCGACCTGCGGGGTCAAGCGCGTTGATTGCTGCGGCTCGGGCGGAGGTGTCCACAAAGGATTCGGCTTGCAGGACATCCGCAAGCAATAGGTCGGCTGATACGTTCAACACATTCGCAATGCGGACAAAGGTTTCCAGCTTCGGAATCTTTTCTCCGCGTTCAATCATTCCGATATAGGTCGGGCTAAGCCCGACTTTTTCGGCAAAGACCTCTTGCTTCCATCCTCTTTCCTCTCTTATGGCTCGAATTCGTTTTCCAATCAACGCGCTATTCATATCGTAACCGCCTTTTGTTATTTTCATCTCCCTTTTAGTATAATACAGATTCTACACTTTTTACAGTAAATATTAGGATTACGGCAATAACTATCTGTTGCAAATTAAGGAAATTTGTGCTATAATCAAAGCATAAATATCGGTTTCAGGAGTAAAACAAATGGTTGTTGCTTTTACAGGCTATCGTCCGGAGAAAATGCCTTTTCATGAAAACAGACGAGATGCGCACTATCTCGCATTTCGAGAGATATTGAATCGAGTTATTATACGATTGATTGAACGGGACTGTACGCAATTCATATCAGGTGTTGCACGCGGCTTTGATACATGGGTGGCGGAAGATATTCTTGCACTGCGGGAAAAGAATCCGAAGCTATCACTGGAATGTGTAATACCGTTTCCCGGGCAGGCTGATCAGTGGAAAAAATCCGACCAAAAACGTCGGTATCGGATTCTGACCTCCGCCGATTTTTCCGTGATTACTTCAAAGCATTACACCGGTACTTGCTTTTTTATCCGAAATCGTTATATGGTAGATAAAGCCGATGTGGTTGGTAGGGAAAGACCTTGGAGGCGCAGGACCCCCTCTTTCGGAGAGGGGGTCCTACCCTCCAAACCTCCCTGACCTCCCGAGAACTTCCCCCAAGAGCACCCGCCCTTACATGGCAAAGATTTGTTTCGCTTTGCTTTGGGCGGGTGCTCCTGGGGGAAGTTTTTGTTTGTTTTGGGAGGTATAGATTTGTTACAAAGTGCGGCTTCGCGCTTGATTTGTGGGATGAAAACATTGTGGTCATGGATTATATATGTAAGTACCGAGATTTTGTCTGTCAGTGGGACTGTATGGACAAATCAAAATGGTCATTCCGATAGTTATTCAAAATCAATAAAATATTATAAAAGACTTGCTTTTCCGGATAAAATCTGCTATACTATAGACAGTTGAAAAGAAAGGATTAAGACTATGGCTGACCAAATGGTATGCCCGATTTGCGGGAAAACGACAAGCTCCTACATGGGGCATTACAGAAAAGACCGTCTTTGCAAAGAACACGCAATGGACCTGAAAGCGGGCAAATTGATTCAATGCGAAAAATGCGGTCAATGGCATTCACCCGATGTTTCCTGCGTTTGCTCTGAAAAGAGCTGCACAGAACTCCCTACCTCCGGATTTAACCGTTGTGTTTGTTGCGGAACAGAAACCACAGGATATGCTTTTTGCCTGAATTGCTTCAAAAAGCACAGCAAATCCGAATTGCTTGGATTATTAAACAATTCACCCGCACATACTTCCAAAAAAGAAGAACCAACCACCATAAAAAGCAACACTCCCGTCAAAAACTCCGACAATCCGAATCGTGTTGTAATCATTGAACCCGACAACAAATCAAAATGTATCATTTGCGGTAGAAAAACCGATGGGCTACTGTTCTGCCCCGCTTGCTATTCCAAATATAAAGATAAAAATTTGTATTTTAAGATTTCAAAATGTACAAGTGTAGAATTGCTGGATTCGGAATACGAATGGAAACTTACCTGTAATGACGGTCATGTTGTAAAAAGCAAGTCCGAACGGGAAATTGACAATTACCTATTTGAGCATCACATTCCCCATGCTTATGAAGCCGAATTAAGCTATGGGCGTGAAAAGAATGAAACCCTGCACCCTGATTTTTATTTACCCGATTACTTAGGAGAAGGAAAAGACGTGTATATTGAACATTGGGGATACGATGAAAACAATATTCAATATACAAAAACCAAAAAATTCAAAATGCCAATCTATCGTGAAAAAGGAATTACACTGGTTTGTCTATATGAAAAATCGGACATTGGCAATATAAGGGCTACACTAAACAGAAAATTAGCCAAAGAAAATATTATTCCCAATCAAATAAACTTTGAAGAGCCATGATATATCCCCCTGCAACCGTAAATGCCGTTGCAGGGGGATTGTTATAGACTTTTGTATAATGTCATCAACTGCTTTGTCATGCTTTCCGCAGTAAAGTAACGACAAAATCGCTCCATCGCGGCGCGACGCATGGAAGCCTCCAGCGCCTTGTCCCCCGCAACCTTGCAGATTGCGTCGGCAAGCGCGGCGGAATTGCCCTGCGGGAAAACGATTCCTGCGGCGCTCTCCCCTATCATCTCCCGATTCCCGCCGTAGTCGCTCACCAGTTCGGGAACCCCCGCGCTCATCGCCTCGGAAACGGCAAGACAGGAGGTCTCGGTCCCGCGCGATGCGTTGACGTGTAACCGCATCAGACGGTAGAGCGGCGCAACGTCCGAGACAAAGCCCGTAAAGCGAACTGTGTCGGAAAGTAGTCCCAACCGTGCGGCAAGGCGCTCCAGTTCCGCGCGGCGGCTCCCCTCCCCGATGATGAGAAACCGAAAGCTTCGGTTCGGCATCCGCTCGATTGCCTGCTTCGCGGCGCGCAGAAAGACGTCATGCCCCTTGCACGGCTCCAACCGCGCGCAAATGCCAACGCAAAAGTCGTCCGCATCAAGCGACAGCTTCCCCCGCCACGCCCGCAGCTCGTCCTCCCCGACCTCGCGCACGGGGTCCGAGCCGTTGAGAATCACCGTAATCGCCCCCGACGGCACCCCCATTGCCACGAGGTCCCGCGCGGCGGCGGAGGCGGTTGCAACGGCGCGGTCGGTCAGCAGGCGGTTTGCAACCTTCGCCGCAAACGGGGTTGCGTTCGCGGCGGCGGGATACGCGCAGTGGCGGGTAAAGACCACGCGCCTGCCCGTCAGCTTCCCCGCAACTCTGGCGGCAACCGCGGCGTTGGTGTGCACGATGTCGGGCTGTTCCTCGCGGATGACGCACATCAGCTCGCACACCGCGCGCGGGGTCAGCTCCTCGCAGGGGTTCTCCAGCTCGCGGACCCTGACGTGCGCGGCAAGCAGGCGTTCCCGCAGGCGGCTCCGAAACGGCAGGGCAACGGTAACGGCAAATTCGCGGCGGTCCAGATGGCGCAATATATTCAAAAGCTGAATCCCCGCGCCGCCGATGTTGCGGTCGGAGATCACATATAGTATCTTCATGGCTCCTTGTTTCCTCCATAGAAAAAAGACCTGTTCCCCTTTAGTATGAACAGGTCTTGCGGATTCCATTCCAGAAGGAGCCGAGGTCACCGAGTGGGTCATAGCCGAGACGGACCATGAAAACATTCCGAAGCACCCCGTAAACCAGCAACAGCACTGCGGCGGCAATCCACTCCCACGCAAGGAAGCGGAACAGCACCGTTCCGCCGCGCAGAAGCCGCACCCACGCGATGATGTAGTGCGCCAGCGCCACGACAGCCAGAAGCGTGACATACGCGTTTGCGTGAAACGCCGCCGCGAAATTCAGCCGCAGAAGCGCCGCCACAGCGCGGGTCCCGCCGCACAGCGGGCAATAAAAGAACAGCCAATCGTGCAGGATACAGCCCGTCATGTTTCGCGGCAGGAGCCCGACCAGATGCCGATAGAGCGGAAACAGCGCGGCACAGGCAAGCGGGATGAGGTGGAACAGCGCAAAGCGCTTTGCCGTTTTGCGGTCGATTTCGTTTTTCAATTCCTTCGCCTCCCCTCCGCGATTTTCTTTATTATAGCACAAAGCGGGGGACTTGAAAAGATTTTTTCGGTAAATTTTTCGGAAATGATTGTATTTTTTCGCAGGATGTGCTATAATGATGGTAGACTGAACGAAAAGGAGTGTTTTTCTATGGATAATCAGTTCAATTTTGAAGGTTCCCCGATGCCGCCCAAGCCCGAAAAGAAAAAGGGGGACGGCTTTGCAACCGCCTCGCTGGTGCTCGGCATTGTCGCGGTGGTGCTGTCCTGCCCCTGCTGTTGCTGTCTCTACCCCATTGCGGGCGTTTGCGCCGTTCTTGCCATCGTGTTCTCGGTGGTCTCCCTGCGGAAGAACGGAAAGAACGGCAAAGCCATTGCGGGTCTGGTTCTCGGCATTGTCGCGCTTCTGATTGTCATCATCGTCATCATTGCCGTGATGACCTCCTCTTCCGATACGCCCGATGGTCCCGATCTCTCCACCGACCAAAAGGTCATCGACTGGATGTATCGTTGGTTGGAAAAGACCGTTGGCAAGGAATTTGCCGACGAGTGGTATCAGGAAATGATGAAGGCGTTGCAGGGCAGTAGCATGGACCCCTTCGACACAGGCGCGTTGGAATAACGAAAAGCAAAAGGAAAGAAGGCTTCCGAAAAGAAGCCTTCTTTTTATTGTTTTTACCGTTTCTTCTTTTTTTCGTACTCACAGCATTCAAAGGGGCAATCGCAGTCCGCGCCGTCACAGCACTCCCCCTCGGACACCACAAACAGTGCAACGAAAAACAACAGGGTTGCGTAAAGCATGGAAGCAATCGACAGAAGGAAGCGCGCCTCCGCGCCGCCGTCCGTCACCTCCCAAAACAGCACCGAGCAGAGCGCGCAGGACAGCAGATTCAGGAGAAGCAGTCCAAGCAAAAGGCTCCGCAGGCAGGCAAGCAGGACAATGGCAACAGCAACCGCCACAAACGGCAACAGGACCGCAAGCACGCGCGACCCCCGTGCCTTTGGTCTGACCGAGACCACAAGTGCATAAAGCACCGCCACGCCGAACGCAAGTCCCGCCGAACAGAGGGCTACGGATAGGCTCGGCAGGAATCCCGACGGCACCATAGACAGCTTCAGATAGATTGCCGCCGCACAGCCGCCCTTCGCCGCGCCGAGGCAGCAGACGGAAAACAGCCACGGGAGCCGCTTCTCCTCCCATTTTGCGTGAAACAGGAAGGACAGCCCGATTCCAACCGCCGTCATTCCCCCGCCGAATATCAGCGATGGCGGAATCCGTCCCACATACCCGCCGAACAACGCGAAGCATAGCGCAAAGGGCACAAGATTTGCCGCAACCGCCACCCAATAAAGCGGCAGTCCTTCTCTTGCCGTGATGGTCTTTTCCCGCTCGTTTTCCACTGTGCCGTCCTCCGAATTCCGATTCTTCCCTTTTATTATATCGCATTCCGCACTGCCTGTCAAGAGCCGTTCCCGATAAATTTGCCGCACCCCCTTGATTTTTCCGCGCGGATATGGTAAAATGGTATCGTAACAAAATTTACAAGGAACAAAGGACAAGCCTATGCCGATACTTTACAACGAATCAACCAAGACCTTCCGTCTGGACGCGAAGGACACGAGCTATGTGTTCCGCATCACCGCGCTCGGCTACCTCGAGCACATCTACTACGGCGCGCACATCAGCGACACCGACCTGCAAAAGCTCTCCGCCATCACGCATCATTCCTCCATCCACGCGCACCCCGAGGTCCCCGTTTCGGACCACTTCAGCCTTGACATCAACCCGATGGAGTACCCCTGTTTCGGTCGTGCCGACTGCCGCGGGACCGCGCTTGCCGTCCGCCGCGCCGACACGGGCACATTGGATACCGACATCACCTACGTCTCCCATCGCATTTACGCGGGAAAGCCCGTGCTTGTGGGTCAGCCCGCCACCTATGCAACCGAGGCGGAAGCCGACACGCTGGAAATCCTCTGCCGCGACAAGGTGAGCGGCGCGGAGGTCACGCTGTTCTATACGGTATTCCGCGACCTCGCCGCCATCACGCGCCGCGCCGCCATCCGAAACACCTCGGCACAGCCGATGGAATTGGAGCGGGCGCTCAGCCTTTGCGTGGACTTTGATGACATCCGCGACACCGATGTGGTCCACCTTTACGGCGGCTGGGCAAGGGAGCGGCAGTTCGAGCGCGTCCCCATGATGCACGGCACGCAGTCGGTGGGCAGTCTGCGCGGCGCATCCTCGCACGTTCACAACCCCTTCCTCGCGCTTTGCGAGCGGACTGCAACCGAGGAGAACGGCACGGTCTGCGGCTTCAGCCTGATCTACACGGGCAACTTCCTCGCGTCGGCGGAAATGGATTCCGATGGCGGCGGGCGCGTCCTCATGGGCATCCACCCCGAGGGCTTCCGCTGGCACCTTGACCCGGGCGAGGTCTTTGAAACGCCCGAGGCGGTCTCGGTGCTCTCTTCCCACGGCTTCGGCGACATGAGCCGCACCTACCACAAGCTCTACGCCAACCATCTGGTGCGCGGCAAGTGGAAAACCGAGCGCCGCCCGATTCTGGTCAACAACTGGGAGGCGACCTACTTCAACTTTGACGAAAAGAAGATTTACGCCCTCGCGGAGGAAGCCTCCAAGCTGGGCATTGAAATGCTGGTGCTGGACGACGGCTGGTTCGGCAAGCGCAACAGCGACAACTGCGGGCTTGGCGACTGGTACGTCAACGAGGACAAGCTGAAGGGCGGGCTTGCCGCGCTGGTGAAGCGGATTCACGGGCTGGGGCTGAAGTTCGGTCTCTGGTTCGAGCCGGAGATGATCTCCCCCGACAGCGATCTCTACCGCGCGCATCCCGACTGGGCATTGCACAGCGAGGGGCGTCCGCTGTCGGTCGGGCGCAGGCAGTATGTGCTTGACATGACCCGCCCCGAGGTACGGGAATACCTGTACGAGCGCATCAGCGCAATCATTGACACCTGCGGCATTGATTACATCAAGTGGGATTTCAACCGCAATCTGACCGAGGTGGGCAGTGTAAGCGTTGGAAAGGACCGTCAGGGCGAGGTCTACCACCGCTACTGTCTCGGGCTGTACGCGCTTTTGGAGCGTCTGCACAACGCCTACCCCGACCTGCTTCTGGAGGGCTGCGCGGGCGGCGGCGGGCGGTTTGACCCCGCATGGCTCTACTATGCGCCGCAGTTCTGGACCAGCGATAACACCGATGCAATCGAGCGGCTGGACATTCAGTACGGCACGTCGATGGTTTACCCGCCTTCGTCGATGAGCGCGCACGTCTCCGCCTGCCCGAACCACCAGCTGAAGCGCACCACGCCGTTTACCACGCGCGGGAACGTTGCGCTGGGCGGCTCCTTCGGCTACGAGCTGGACCTGCTGACCCTCAGCGATGAGGAGAAGGCTTTGATTCGTCAGCAGTGTGCGGACTACCATAAGTACTACGATTTGACGCACTTCGGCGACTACTACCGCCTGATTTCCCCGTGGAAAAATCGGATTGACTGCGCGTGGTGCTTCGTCTCCCCCGACCGCTCCGAGGCGCTTCTGACTCATGTGACCATTCGCGGGACGGTCGAGTCGCGGCGGCGCGTAAAGCTACAGGGCTTAGACCCCGCGAAGCTCTACCGCGTAGAGGAGACGGGCGAGGAATACCACGGCGACACGCTGATGAACTACGGCTACAACATCACCGCCATCCACCAAGACTACGCCTCCACCCGTCTGCATTTTGTCGCAGTCTGAGAGGATGAGGGAAGACCTTGGAGGCGCAGGGGACCCTCTTTCGTAGAGGGTCCCCTACCCTCCAA
>DJSQ01000104.1:7435-7609 GCA_002438075.1 Clostridiales bacterium UBA6330 | reverse complement strand
TGAGTATCATGAATCATGAAATAGATAACCGCATAAAACAACCACAATTATCATGAAATAAATAACCGCATAAAACAACCACTATCATCATGAAATAAATAACCGCATAAAACCACCACTATCTATGACGGATGAATATTGTATCACCTACGTAACAACCAGCCTCCGTGTCAT
>DJSQ01000104.1:289-7292 GCA_002438075.1 Clostridiales bacterium UBA6330 | reverse complement strand
TCTCGGCACCCGTGTAAGGGCAAAAAAATCCGCCAAGCACTCTTGACAATTCATGCTGACGGGTGTATAATAGAAAAGCCGCAGGTCAACCTGCGGACTTGGGGACATCGTGCAGAAAGGCACTTGTGTGTTTCTGTAAAAAGACGCAAGGCAAAAACCACTCCTTTGGGAGCGGACAAGCCTATGGCGGTTACTTCCTCCTTACACCGGAGGAACCAAATATTTCTTTTCTTCCTCCGGAAGCTTTTTCGGAGGGAGGTGATGACAGTGCACATAACCTTAAATGAGCTTCTTCTTTTAGGCAACTTTGTGCTGAATCTCATCAGGCTGTTGCGTGACATCTATAAAAAGAAATAACCGCCCTCCACTTCCAAGGTTAGCGGTTATTTCTTGACTAACGGAGGAAGTAACCGTCGTTCGGTGTTCCCTCGTACCTTTATGATAGCACAATTATTCCGTTTTGTCAACCCCTTTGCGGAAAATCTCACGCCGAACGGCGGCATTTTTTATTTTGTGACCCGTTTTGGGCTTCCGATGTGGTGCGTTGCCGAAAAAAACGTTGGTCGGAAGGCTTTGAAAATTCTTTTGGTTGGGATAATATACAAAGTTTTTGGCAAATACTTGTGGTGTGATGATTTGGATTTGTGCAAAAGGGAGAAAATTTGAGGAATTTTTATTGCACCTTGACAAATCGGGGGTTGCGTGCTATAATAAACTGTATTTGTTTGCGCAATGCCCGTACTATGCTTGGGCGCGGGACAAGTACTTTACCCTTGACAGTTCATCCGACTGCGGTCGGGTGTCTGTATAAACATTAAATTTTGAAGAAGGAGGAAAATGTCATGCCAACCTTTAACCAGCTTGTCAGACAGGGTCGCGGTGAGAAGGACTACAAGTCCAAGGCACCTGTGCTTCAGAAGGGCTTCAACTCCCTGAAGAACGCGGCAATCGACCAGTCTGCACCCCAGAAGAGAGGCGTTTGCACGAAGGTCTCCACCACCAGCCCGAAGAAGCCGAACTCCGCAATGAGAAAGATTGCGAGAGTGCGTCTGACCAACGGTCTGGAAGCAACCGTCTACATTCCGGGAATCGGACACAACCTACAGGAACACTCCGTCGTGCTCATCCGCGGCGGCCGTGTCAGAGACCTGCCGGGTGTGCGTTACCACATCATTCGCGGAACTCTGGATGCTCAGGGCGTTGCAAACCGCCAGCAGGGTCGCTCCAAGTACGGAGCAAAAGTCGCAAAGAAGAAGAAATAATTCGGACTTGCGCAAAACCGAAAAGCACGCTTAGCCCGTTCCCGTAATCCTTTCATAAATTTAATGTTTATACGGAATTACCCGACGCGGCGCTTACAGAAGTATGTTTTTTGAGTACCAATGATCTCATAATTTTGATGAAGGAGGGAAGTACAGTGCCGAGAAGAGGTCGTATTACCAAAAGAGATGTATTGCCGGATCCGTTGTACGGTTCCAAGCTCGTGACGAAGCTCATCAACAACGTGATGTATGACGGCAAAAAAGGTGTGGCTCAGACCATTGTCTACGACGCGTTCAAGATCGTAGAGGAAAAGCTGGGTCAGGACCCGCTGGAGGTGTTCCAGCAGGCTCTCGAAAACGTGATGCCCGTTCTGGAGGTCAAGGCTCGCCGTGTCGGCGGCTCGACCTATCAGGTCCCGATGGAAGTCAGAGCCGACAGACGCCAGACGCTGGGTCTGCGTTGGCTGATTGCGTTTGCGAGAAAGCGCGGAGAGAAGAATATGTCCGAGAAGCTCGCAGGCGAGATTATGGATGCCAAGGCAAGTGCCGGCGGCGCGTTCAAGAAGAAGGAAGAGACGCACCGTATGGCAGAAGCAAACAAGGCGTTTGCGCACTACAGATATTGATCTGTGCCTGATTTCGTAAGGAGAATCGTTTATGCCGAGAGAATATTCACTTGAGAATACCAGAAACATCGGTATCATGGCGCATATCGACGCAGGAAAGACCACGACCACCGAGCGTATCCTGTTCTACACGGGTAAGACGCACAAGCTGGGCGAGGTTCACGACGGCGGCGCGACCATGGACTGGATGGTGCAGGAGCAGGAGAGAGGTATCACCATTACCTCCGCCGCTACAACCTGCTTCTGGAAGGGAAACCGGATCAATATCATTGATACCCCCGGTCACGTCGACTTTACGGTCGAGGTGGAGCGTTCCCTGCGTGTTCTGGACGGTGCGGTCACCGTTCTGTGCGCAAAGGGCGGCGTTGAGCCGCAGTCCGAGACTGTCTGGAGACAGGCGGACAAGTACAAGGTCCCGAGAATGGTGTACGTCAACAAGATGGACATCACGGGTGCCGATTTCTACCGTGTGGTCGACATGATTCACACAAGACTCCATGCAAACGCAGTGCCGATTCAGCTGCCTGTCGGTCATGACATGACCTTCCGCGGCATCGTTGACCTGATGAACATGGAGGCGGATATTTACTACGATGACCTCGGTAAGGATATGCGCGTGGAGCCTGTTCCCGCGGATATGCTGGAGAAGGCGAAGGAATACCGCGAAAAGATGGTGGAGGCAATTGCTTCGACCGATGACGAGCTGATGGAGAAGTATCTCGAGGGCGAGGAAATCTCGGTTCCCGAGCTGAAGGCGGCACTCCGCAAGGCGTGCATCTCCAACGAGCTGGTTCCGGTTGTCTGCGGAACCTCTTACCGCAACAAGGGCGTGCAGAAGCTGCTTGACGCAATCATCGACTTCATGCCCTGCCCGACCGACATTCCCGCAATCCGTGGCGTGAACATGGAGGGCGAGGAGGAGGACCGTCACTCTTCGGACACCGAGCCGTTCTCGGCGCTGGCGTTCAAGATTATGACCGACCCGTTTGTCGGAAAGCTCTGCTATTTCCGTGTTTATTCGGGTGTGGTGAACGCGGGTGATACCGTGTACAACTCCACCAAGAAAAAGACCGAGCGTCTGGGAAGAATCCTTCAGATGCACGCGAACGAGCGGCGCGACATCGACTGCTGCTATGCGGGTGATATCGCGGCGGCAATCGGCGTGAAGAACACCACAACGGGTGATACCTTCTGCGACGAAAAGCATCCCGTTATTCTGGAATCCATGGAATTCCCCGAACCGGTTATCCGCGTGGCAATCGAGCCCAAGACCCGTGCGGGTCAGGAAAAGATGGGCATCGCGCTGGCGAAGCTGGCAGAAGAGGACCCGACGTTCCGCACCTACACCGATGAGGAAACGGGGCAGACCATCATCGCCGGTATGGGTGAGTTGCATCTGGAAATCATCGTTGACCGTCTGCTCCGCGAGTTCAAGATTGAGGCGAACATCGGGAAACCGCAGGTTGCATACAAGGAGACCATCCGCAAGAAGGTCGACCACGAATGCAAGTACAAGAAGCAGTCCGGCGGTTCGGGTCAGTACGCGCACGTCAAGCTCACCATCGAGCCGAACGAAGCGGGCAAGGGCTACGAATTCGTCAATGCTGTCACGGGCGGCGCAATCCCGAAGGAATTCATTCCTGCGGTTGATGCCGGTATTCAGGGCGCAATGCAGTGCGGCGTGCTGGCGGGCTACAACGTCGTTGACGTGAAGGTCACGCTGTACGACGGCTCTTACCACGAGGTTGACTCCTCGGAAATGGCATTCAAGATCTGCGGCTCCATGGCTTTCAAGGAAGCGATGAGAAAGGCGGATCCGGTTCTGACCGAGCCGATGATGAAGGTCACCACCATCGTTCCGGACGATTACATGGGAGAGGTTATCGGCGACTTCAACAGCCGCCGCGGACAGATTCTCTCGATGGAAGCAACCGGCACGGGTGTGCAGGAAGTGCAGGCATACGTCCCGCTGTCCAATATGTTCGGTTACGCAACCGACCTGCGCTCCAAGACGCAGGGACGCGGACTGTATTCCATGGAACCCAGCCACTTCGCAGAGGTTCCGAAGTCCATTCAGGAAACCATTATCAAGGAACGCGCGAAGAACTGATTCTTTGTGCCGACTTGATTGTGTTTTACCAATTTCAAAAAATAAAACCTTATTTTACGGAGGAAATTCAAAATGGCAAAGGCTACATTTGAACGTACAAAGCCCCATGTCAACATTGGTACCATCGGTCACGTTGACCACGGCAAGACCACTCTGACCGCGGCGATCACCAAGGTCCTCTCTCTGAAGAACGGCAAGAACGAGTTCCTGGCTTATGACCAGATCGACAACGCGCCCGAAGAGAAGGCAAGAGGTATCACAATCAACACCAGACACGTTGAGTACGAAACCGACAAGCGTCACTATGCGCACGTCGACTGCCCCGGCCACGCCGACTACGTGAAGAACATGATTACCGGTGCGGCTCAGATGGACGGCGCAATCCTCGTCGTTGCAGGTACCGACGGACCGCTTCAGCAGACCCGCGAGCACGTTCTGCTCGCTCGTCAGGTCGGCGTTCCGGCTATCGTTGTCTTCCTGAACAAGACCGACCTCGTGGATGACCCCGAGCTGCTCGATCTGGTTGAGATGGAAGTCCGCGACCTGCTCTCTTCCTACGATTTCCCGGGCGACGACATTCCGGTTATCCGCGGCTCTGCGCGTAACGCACTGGAGTCCACCAGCACCGATGTCAACGCTCCCGAGTATGCTTGCATCCTTGAGCTGATGGATGCGGTTGACAGCTATATCCCCACTCCCGAGCGTCAGGCTGACCTGCCGTTCCTGATGCCCGTCGAGGACGTGTTCTCCATCTCCGGTCGTGGTACCGTTGCAACGGGCCGTGTGGAGAGAGGTACCGTCAAGGTTTCCGATGTGGTTGAAATCGTCGGTCTGTCCGATGAGAAGAAGTCCACCACCGTTACCGGTGTCGAGATGTTCCACAAGCTCCTGCCGCAGGCAGAAGCGGGCGACAACATCGGCGCACTGCTCCGCGGTATCGCAAAGGACGAGATCGAAAGAGGTCAGGTTCTTGCAAAGCCGGGTTCGGTTCATCCGCACAGAAAGTTTGTCGGTCACGTTTACGTTCTGACCGAGAAGGAAGGCGGTCGTAAGAAGCCGTTCTTCGCAGGCTACCGTCCGCAGTTCTATTTCAGAACCACCGACGTTACCGGCACCATCGAGCTCCCCGAGGGCGTTGAGATGTGCCGCCCGGGTGATAACGTTGATATGACTGTCGAGCTGATTACCCCCATCGCTTGCGAAGAGGGTCTGCGTTTCGCTATCCGTGAGGGTGGCAGAACCGTCGGTTCGGGCGTCGTTTCCAAGATTCTCGCCTGACATTTACGGGGGAGCGACTGCGGTCGTTCCCCCTTTTTTGGAGGTTACTTATGAAGCTGTTTATCGATACCGCCAACATTGATGAGATCCGCGAGATCAACGAGTGGGGCATCCTGAGCGGTGTGACCACCAACCCCTCTCTGATTGCAAAAGAGGGCAGGGTGTTCAAGGATGTCATCAACGAGATTGTGCAGATTGTGGACGGACCCATCAGCGCCGAGGTCATTTCGCTTGACGCGGAGGGGATGGTGCGCGAGGCGCGCGAGCTGGCGAAGATTCACAAGAATATTGTCATCAAGATTCCGATTACCGAGGAGGGACTGAAGGCGGTCCACGTCCTTGCAGACGAAGGAATCAAGACCAACGTGACGCTGATTTTCAGCGCGGCGCAGGCGCTGCTGGCGGCAAAGGCGGGCGCGACCTACGTCAGCCCGTTTGTCGGCAGACTGAACGACATTGCCGAGAACGGGATGTCGCTGATTTCCGACATTGCGCTGATTTTCGACAACTACGGTCTGGAGACCGAAATCATTGCGGCAAGCATTCGCGGACCGCAGGATGTGGTGGACGCGGCAAAGTGCGGCGCGCACATTGCAACGGTCCCCTACAAGGTCCTGCGCCAGATGGTGAAGCATCCGCTGACCGACAACGGCATTCAGCGCTTCCTTTCCGACTGGGCAAGCGTTCCGTCGGGGAAGTAAAGCGAAGACCTTGGGCTTTGCCCAAATGAGGACTCCAAGAATTTTAACAGCAGGGGCTTTTGGAACTTTTCTAAAATCGCATAAATATGCATAGATATCTTTGGGGATGGTGCGATTCCATACCGGCAGTGAACAAGCCGACGCAGGTCGGGCTTGCAGTCTGCGAACTCTGCGGAAGCGTCCGCGGAGCCGATCGGGTGAAACTCCCGAACCGACGGTGATAGACCCGCGATTGGTCGGGTCCTCAGTCCGGATGAGAAAAGATAGGCGCTTTTGCGCGTTTGGCGCGGAAGCGAAAGCCCCATGGGTGCGTTCCGTTTATCGGGACACCGCATGGGGCGTTTCTTTTCTCCTACATATGGAAAGGAGAAATACACAATGAAAACAACCGCTACAGCTACAACGGTAAAGAGCACGCGGCGCAGAAATCTGCGCATGATTACGGTGACGGGCATTCTGTCGGCGATGGGGGCGGTGCTGATGGCGCTGGAATTCCCCGTGCCGTTCATGCCGTCGTTTGTCAAGTTTGATTTTTCGGAGCTGCCCGCTCTGTTGGCGACCTTCAGCATGGGACCCGTTTCGGGGGTATTGGTTTGCCTTGTAAAGAATCTGATTCACCTGCCGTTCGGCTCGACGGGCGGGGTAGGGGAGCTATGCAACTTCCTGCTGGGGGTCTGCTTTGTGCTTCCCGCGGGGATTCTTTACAAGCTACGGAAGAACCGCCGCGCGGCTTTGGTCGGCTCTCTGCTCGGTGCGCTTGCGATGGCGCTTTGCAGTGTGCCATTGAACTACTTTGTAAGTTATCCCGTTTACGCGAAGTTTCTGCCGCTTGAGGCGATCATTGGGATGTACCAAGAGCTTCTGCCGAGTGTAAACGGTTTGCTTCAATGTCTCCTGATTTTCAATCTCCCGTTCACGCTTCTGAAGGGGCTTCTGGATGTGCTTCTCGTTCGTCTGATCTACAAGCCTCTCTCCCCCGTTTTACACGGGAAGAGGTAGTGGGGGGAGGAAGACCTTGGAGGCGCA
>DJSQ01000104.1:0-206 GCA_002438075.1 Clostridiales bacterium UBA6330 | reverse complement strand
CCCTCCAAACCTCCCTGACCCTCCCAGAACTTCCCCCATGTCCCCGCCATTACACGAGCGAAGATTTGTTTCGCTTTCTGTAAATGGCGGGGACATGGGGGAAGTTTTTGGTCGTTTGGGGAGGTGGGATTTTTTGCAGGGTGCGGCTGTCGCGCACGATTGGTGAGCGTGGCGCGTTACGTAGGTATACCTTACACGGGTGCCGA
>DJSQ01000065.1:3913-9161 GCA_002438075.1 Clostridiales bacterium UBA6330 | reverse complement strand
CTAAGCAGGGCTTGGGGCGGCGCCCCAAGGTCTTCCCTTCGCATAGCACCACAGAAAACCATCATAATACAACTGAATAATATCACAATCCGACGATGCTGGGGCAAAACGGTTGAAGCGGGTCAAAATCAATGTTAAAATGATAGAAAAGAACGGAAATTTGCGGCAAAAAAGCCCGAGGGCGAGCCGCGAATGTAAGAAAACGACGCACAAACGTGCGAAAAGGAGGAAGATATGGAATATCCAAACATTCAGATTGGGAGCTCGGGGCTGTGGAAAAGCCCACCCGAGTACCTGTGTATGCCGGAGTATCGGGTCGTGGATAAGTACGAGCTGGAGTGCTACGTCACCGACACGGGAAAAATCTTTGTGGAGGAGGAGCTGTTCGAGCCGAGGAAGAATTGCTTTCTCTTTGTCCGCCCGGGGCAGCTGCGGCGCGCGGAATTCCCGTATGAAACGAGATTCCTTTATTTTTACCTGCCAAAGAACGAGTGCCGAGAGCTGAGCGAGCTGATCAACTCCCTGCCCACATGGTTGCCCGCAAACGCGGAGCTGGCGGAGTTCTTTGACCACCTGCTGGATAATAAGGACTGCGAATTGCGCACCATGGCGCTCTTGGTCGAGCTGCTCTACCGCCTCAAGGAGCAGGCACCCGCAAATGCACCGCGCCCCACCTACGTGCAGGAGGGACAGCGCGAAATCGTGGCGGCGGTCACGTTTATGAAGGACCACCTCACCGAGAAAATCACCATTGCGGAGCTGGCACAGCGGGCGGGCTATAGCCAGTCCCACTTTACGCACCTGTTCCGTAAGTATATGAATTCCTCACCCTACGATTATTTTATCGAGCTGCGGCTCAACGCGGCAACCACACAGCTGATTACGGGCGCAAGCCTTGCCGACGTTTCCGAGCGGTTCGGCTTTTGCAGTGCAAGCCATTTCTGCGCCATCTTTCGGGAGAGGCGAAAAATGACACCGCACCAATACATTAAGGTGCGCAAGGATATAGACTTCTGAAGGGTCGGGATATCCCACCCCCTGAATTTGTATTGCATAACGACCGAGAAATCACTCCAATGGGCGGGTGATTTCTTTTTTCTTGCACAAAACGGGCAAAAATGCCCCAAAACGCGCAGGATAGCAGGATTGTGATATTTCTTCGTCGGATTCTGGCTTGACATCAAATCGGGAATATGCGATAATGAAAGCGGCAGGGGGGAACCGCTCCCCCGCGCCCGCGTTACGGCGGCGGACTGCTCCCGGTGCGTTCCGCGCCCAATACGCGACCCACAGCGATTCGATTCCGTTCTGTCACACACAAAAAAATATGAAAGAAAGGTGCGCGTAACGCGTCACCCGCCGGGGGATGGCGGCGTTATGCAACAAATCGTTATGAAAAAAGTTCTTACGCTCATTCTGTCCGTCTGTATGCTTTTCTCCGTTCTTGCCGTAGCAGTCCTTGCCGATGATGTACCGACCTTTGAGCCGGATACCTTCTATGCGGCAAAGGGAACCGCAACAATCGACGGTGAAATGGATGACGCATACCTCAAAGCGCCCGTGATTAAAATCGAGGGCGGCGTTGCCCGCGATTCCAAGAGAAAGACCCGCGAAGAAGTCAGCCTCCGTGTCCTGTGGGACGAAAACAACCTCTACTTGTTCTTTGACATCACCGACCCCTACATCACCCCCGCTGAGCATGAGAAGCAGTGGACGCAGGACTACACCGCGCTGTATCAGTTCTACCTCGGTGACAGCATCGGCGTTTACCTCAACACCTCGGGTCAGCAGCACATGGATTACAGAAGCGAGCCCGGCGTAGTTGGTTGCGCAATGTACAATGCCGCAGTCAATCACGGTCTGGGTGGCAATACGCTGTATGCCGCCGCAGGACACGCGCCGATCTGGGCGGGCAAGACCATTGCCGACGATGACCCCGAAAAGGAAGCAAAAGAAGCTGAAGTGGCAGCTGCAAAAGCGGTCACGGAAGCCTGCATCTATGAGACCACAATCGTAACCGATGCAGATGGCAAGGCAACCGGTTGGACCTGCGAAATGCAAATCAGATTCGAGAACTTCACCGCAACGGCGGACGCGGTCATCGGCTTTGTCGGACAGGTCGACTGCGACGATCAGGCAAAGGAAAAGGGCGGCGAAGGCAGTGGCAACTGGGGCACCCGTGAGTACTCCCTGTTCAGCAACTCCAGAGCAAACGAGCAGGCGCAGAAGGAATGCTACAAAAACACTTACTTCTTTGATAAGCTGGTCCTTGCGGTAGAGCCGGAGCTGCCCGAACAGCCCGAGCAACCGGAACAGCCTGAAAATCCCGAACAGCCGAGCAACCCCGAGAACCCCGGGCAGCAGACAACCGAGCCGCCCACATCCGAAGAGCCTTCCAAGCCGAACACCCCTGCTTCGACCACCGAGGAAAAGACCGATGCAAAAACCGATGCTCCGAAGGATGACAAGAAGGGCGGATGCTCCTCTTCCATCGCTGAGCTGGCACTCCTGACCCCCGTGCTTGCGGGATTCGCACTCCTTAAGAAAAAGAAGAAGTCCGATAAATGATCTGAATTGTCAACTAAGGAGAAAGATATGAAAGTTTTCAAAAAGATTTTGTCCCTCGCATTGGTCCTGACCATGCTCGCCACCTGCGCCGTTTCGGGGCTGGTGACGGTGAGTGCGGAGGATATAGCCGGTTCAACCACAGAAACAGTCGTAAACTGGGTTTTTCCCAAAACCGGATGACCCCGATGACCCGAGTAACAGCAAGGGTATATTTTCAACCAATTTTGGCAGTCAAAATCTCCGCATCGTCGGCGGAACTTATAACGGTGTTTTCATTGGAGATTTTGGAAGAAATGACCTGAATTTCACAAATGACATTACCTACACCTTTGAAGCCGGAACCTTCAATAATGTAAATGTCTCCACAAAAAACACTAAAGCTACTTTCTCCGGAAATGTAATCTTCAATGTCAAGGGCGGTACCTTCAACTACACGCTTGATGCTTTATATGCTGATCTTGATGCAACAATCGAGGGGCAACAGAAGCCGGAACATTGCATTATGATGGGAGACGTTCGCGGTGTGCGTGATGCAAGCGGAAATTGGTCCGGTAACAGCAGTTTCACCTCGGCAGCTGTGAAAGTCAACAATATGGCTATCATCATTGACGGGGGAAGTGATACCTTAACGCTTGATGCAGTAGGAAACTGTGGTCGTCCTCCGGAGAAAACAGGGGTTTGGATGGTTATCGTCAATAACTGCGCAGACGATGCAGTCCCCACCCTCTCCGGAAACGCAGGCAATACCACCAAAGTCACCAATGGTACAAGTGACAAATATATCAACATTACCACTTTTAGCAGTGGTGACTACAGAATGTATGTCAAGGGCGGTGAAGCACAGCCGGTATTTGACGGAACAACATTCAAAGGCTTCACACTGAAATCCAATAACACAGGAATGGTTCCCAAAATCACATACAACTATCATCGTGACAGCGATAATACCATGAGAAAGGCTGTTGCATATCCCACCGCGGGAGATGACGGTGTCTATGACCTTTCTGCTTACAATTGTAATTCAAGCAATGGTTGGGGTTATGTCTCCGTCGTTGAATTCGTCCCTGTAGTTGAAGCCCTCGGCGCGTCGCTCCGTTACGTCAACGATGACGCAAACTACAACGGCATCCGCTTCGGCGTGAAGTTCTCGCAGAATTTCGTCACAGGCGCAGGTACGGAAACCGCAAACTTCGGCGTTATCCTGATGGCAAAGAGCATCTACGATGAGCACGAGGGAGCATGGACCCTTGAGGAGCTGAAAGCCTCCGAAAAGGCTCGCATTGCAACCGGAAGATACTGCATCGATGACCCCGCGACACAAACCTACACCGTGAATGCGGTCCTCTACAACATCCCCGAAGCCAACTACGACAGCGACATCATCGCCATCCCCTACATCGGCGATACGCTGTACACTGCGGCAACCCGCTCCATGTACCAGGTTGCACTTGACTGTGTAAACGACGCGAACGCATCCGCAGAAGCAAAGGCTTATTGCCAAACCATCGTTGACAGCGTAACAAACGCGGCAAACTGACAAGATAAAGGAGAAAACCATCATGAAAAAAGCATATTTCCCCGTTTCTCTTTCCATTGAGCATCTTGATACGGTTGATGTATTGACAACCAGCGACCCGACCGTTTTCAATGGCGAGCAATACTTCAACGGCGGTTCCGACTTCTTTGCATAATCCAAGCATCAATAGAGCCGTTCCGTACCGATCGGTACGGAACGGCTCTTCCTTTTCAAGGAGGTCCCATGCAACTACCCGACATCCGAATATCGGACAGCGGCGTTTGGTGCAACCCCGATTTGCGGGTCCGCACACCCGCGCGGTTCGTTTCCACCTATGAAATCGAGCTGTACCGCAAAACGGGCGGCGAGACAGTCATCAATGACACCGTTTGCGAAATCCGTGAAAACCGCATCCTGTTCTGCCGTCCCGGTGACATCCGCTACAGCAATTTTGCCCCGCAGGATCCCGCCGTTCGCATTGAATTTCTCTACTTCTCCGCCACTTCCGAATCGGACGGCACGCTTGACGCGCTGTCAAACAAAATTCCGCACTACATCGATGCAGACCCCTCTCTGCTCCGTTTGTGGGGGGACCTGACCGACACACGCTGCGCCGCGCCCGCCGCTTCCCGCAAAGCCGAGGAGCAGCTGCGGTTGCTCCTACTCCTCTACCGCCTTTCCGCACAGAACGGGCAGTCCTTGCCGCCCACTTCTCTCCCTGCGGGCAGGCAGGCAGTCTACGACAGCATCCGCTATATGCGCGCGCACCTGACCGAGCCGCTCCCCGTTGAAGTGCTCGCCGCCCGCATCGGGTACAGTCCCTCCCGCTTCAACAACCTTTTCAAAGAGCTGACAGGACACACGCCACACGCCTTCCACATCACCCTGAAGCTCGAAGAAGCCAAGCGTCTGCTTCTTTCTACCGACCGCTCGGTTACCGAAATCTCCGAGTCCCTCGCCTTCAGCAAGCCCTGCCGCTTCAGCGCCGCCTTTCGCCGCGCCTACCGTCTGACCCCCGGTCAGTTCCGCCGCTCCCGCTCCGTTCCCTACCGCGTGGAATAAAGGGAGGGGCAAAGATCTCGGGCGTTGCCCGAACCCACTTAGGAAACTTTTTGAAAAAAGTTTCCTAAGAACCTTCAAAAACTTTCAACGCACGGGGTGGTG
>DJSQ01000065.1:0-3814 GCA_002438075.1 Clostridiales bacterium UBA6330 | reverse complement strand
CACCACCCCGTGCGTTGAAAGCTCTTGGAGTTCTCAGAACCTTCTCTCGAGAAGGTTCTGAGCGGGGTTCGGGGCAGCGCCCCGAGGTCTTTACCCCTCCCCTTTTTATTCCACGCGGTCGTAAACGCGGACGTGGTCGACCTCGAAGCAGTCAGGGAGCGTGGCGGAGAAGAGGGCGGGGACGGGTGCGCCGGAGCAACAGCCCGCGCCCTCGCCTGCTTCTCCGCGCTCGCGGAAAACGCGGTTGTAGCCGTGGCACTCGGTGGAAACCAGAATGAACTGCTCCACCTGTGAAACGGGACATTCGGGCGCGAGCTGTTGCCCAACCATCTTCCCATCGGCATAGAAGGTGTAGCCCTGCGGGGTCCAGTCCACCGCATAGGTGTGCCAACCATCGGGGGTCTCGATGTACGGGTACTCAAAATGCCCGAACCAGCGCCCCTCCGCACCGTAGCCGCCCCAGCCGTTGCCGCAAATCATCGTCCCGTATTCATGCTGACGGTAGTTTTCCATGATGTCGCACTCCACACCTGCAACCGCAGGGTCAGGATGCGACCCGATCCCGGGTGCCTGAAGCCAGAAAGCCGCGTGCCAACCGTCGTTTTTCGGCAAGCGACAGCGAATCTCATAAAACCCGAATCTGTGCATGAATTTTGCGGGGTCCTTCGCGCCGAAGGGCCAGAAGGAGCCGGAGGTCTCATCGCGCGGATTGTCAAAGGTCAGACTTCCGGTCTGCAAATGCGCCGAGGAAAAGTTATCCCCATCCCGCAAAAGGTGGATTTTGAGGTGACTCTCCCCATCCAGAACCGCGCCGCGGTCGGTAAACGCGGGCGAGCGATAGCCCCAGAAATTGAGACGGTAGTTCCATTTTGAGGGGTCGGGCCCCTCCCCCGCCTTCCCGTCGAATTCATCGTGAAAAACAAGCGACCATTTTCCCGCAGGCAACAGGCTCGGCGCGTGTCCCGCCACCGTTTCCCGCTCGGTCATGCCGCATTCGCGCGGCGTTACAGCTGTAAAAGGCATCGTGTTTTCTCCTTCCCGAAATCGGTTCCGATTCCTGTCCTTTCATTATAACAGAAAAACGGGCTTCCGAAAAGCCCGTTTTCTGCTGTCCGCAACCACAAAAAGCACTGTTTTTGCGTGGTTTCTCATGCGTAGCCGCCCCCTGCGGATTGGGGCTTTCCACCGTTTGCCCATCGCTCGCAAAGCGCAGATGACAGGCGGTCTCCGTATCCTCCGCCACCTCGACCTGCGCCTTGCACAAGTGCCGAGATTTCGTCTATCGACATCACAGCCCGTATTTCGTTTTCACGCGTCCGAGGATTTTTCCGATGGGGTAAGAAAACAGCTCCAGAAACAGCACGTTCGACACGGCGTAAATCGCGGTGACGGGTGCCGCCGAGACGATGGCGGCGAAGTAGCGCGGGAAGTTGAAATAACCGTCTATCCAGAGCACGGTCCAGATATCCATCAGGAACGAATAGAGCACGCCCGCGAGGATTCCGTACACGCCAAGCGCAATCCGATTCTTTTTGAGCGGTCGCGCAAGCAGTCCCCCGAGGAAGCCGACAATTCCCCACGCGAACATCTGGAACGGGGTCCACGGTCCCTGCCCGAAGTAGAAATTGGAGATGACTGCCGAGAGCGCCCCCGTGAGGAAGCCCGCCTCGGGTCCGAAGTACATGGCGGTCAGCACGACCATCGCGGTTACGGGCTTGAAGCTCGGAATCGGCGCGAACAGGATACGCCCCAGCACCGAAAGCGCCGTCATCACCGCGATGAGAATCAGGCGCTCCACGTCCGCCGCGCTCCGCTCGAAGTGCAGAAAGAACGGCACGCAGGCAAGCAGTGCCACGCAAAGCGAGACCCACGCATACCGTTTTTCGGGCAACAGCATGGCACCCGCAATCACCACGGCAGGAATCAGGATGCAGAGAATCGCGCGGGAGACCCATTTTTTGACCGTTTCCTTCATTCCGTCTCCCCCCGACAAAAGCGCACCGCCTGCCCGCAGGTCACCGCATTGGGGCAAAGCCCGCGCACCATGCGGTTTGCGGCGGTGGTGTAGAAGGTATTTCCCCCGAAGAAGCGGGACGGCGTATCGGCTGAAAGAATTTCCCCATCAAAGAAGAGCGCGCAACGGTCCGCGACCTCCGCCGCGAATTCCACGTCATGTGTCACCATGATGACCGTCAGCCCGTCCGCCCGCAGGTCGCGGAGCAGCTTCCCAAGCGTCTGCTTTGCCCCCGCGTCGATGCCTTTGGTCGGCTCGTCAAGGAGCAAAATACGCGGTTGCGACAAAAGGACCTTTGCCAGCGCGCATTTCTGCCCCTCCCCGCCGCTGAGGTCGAACGGGTTGCGCTCCAACAGCGCCCCGATGCCGAGCTTTTCCGCAATGGCTTCCATCCGCCCCGCGCGCTCCGCCTTCGGCACGCCGTGCGCCTCCAGCAGCTCCTCAAAATCCGCCCGCACCTTGTCCCGTACAAACACCGTTTGCGGGTTTTGCGGCAGGAGTGCGAGCACGCCGCGCCAGAGCGAATTGCCCTTATAGTCCCGAATCGCTTTCCCCTCAATCCGCACCGCGCCGCGATAGGCTTTTCCGACCCCTGCCAAGACCTTCAGCATGGTGGTTTTTCCGCTCCCGTTGCTCCCCAGCACCGCGTAAAGCTCGCCTGCATAGACCTGCATGGAGGTTCCGCGCAGAACATCGGGCAGGTCGCGCTCGTAGCGGAACCAAACGTTCTTCAGTTCTGCCGCCACCGTGTCGCTGTGACGGTAGTCGGTCTCTGGCAGCTCCCCGCGGCGGTTGCCGTAGTGCTGTTCGAGAAAGTCCTTCCCCTCCCGCACGGTCAGCGGGCATTTCCCGCCGCTTGCGCCGAGGGCATGAAAGATACGGACCGCGCTCGGGAGTGCCGCGAGCATAGGGTGGTCGGGGTTGAGGCTCCGCAAGCCATCGCAAATCCGTTCGGGTGCGTCATAGAGCAGGACCCGCCCGCGCTCCAAGAGGAGCACACGGTCCGCCATCGGGAAGGCTTCCTCCAGTCGGTGTTCAACGAGAAGGACGGTCAGCCCCAGCTCCCGATTGAGCTTTCCGAGCGTGGCAAGGAAGTCTGCGGCGGCAATGGGGTCGAGCTGTGCGGTCGGCTCGTCGAGGATGAGGACCTTCGGTTGCATGACCATGACGGCGGCGAGGTTCAGGAGCTGCTTTTGCCCGCCCGACAGCTCGTCCGTGCGCTTTCGGAACCAATCGGCAATACCGAAGTAGCTTGCCATCTCCCCCACGCGGCGGCGGATGGTTTCGGTGGGAATTCCGAGGTTTTCCAGCCCGAATGCCAGCTCGTGCCAGACCTTATCGGTCACAATTTGTGCGTCGGGGTTCTGGAGGACGTACCCAATCTCGGCGGGGCTTCGCTCGCCCCCGTGGTACGCAATCTCCCCCGAAAGCTCGCCTGCGGGTGCCATCTCGGGTTTGAGCAAGCGGAGGAGTGTGGTTTTCCCGCACCCCGATTCTCCGCAGACCACAACAAACTCCCCGCTCCGCACCGAAAAGCTGACGCGCTCCAAAACGTCCCGCTCCCCGCCTGCGTATCGGAAGCTCAATTCCCGAATTTCCAGCTGTTCCATCCGCTCTCCCTCGCTCTCTTTTTTCCTGTCCCAGTATACCACATTTTATCACTTTTTGCAAGGGGTATTCCTTAAGTTTTCTAAGGGCAAGACCTTGGGTCTCTGTCCCAAGCCCTGCTTAGGGGACTTCTAGGAGAAGTCCCCTAAGGACCTTCAAGACCTTCAACGCAAGGGGTTTTTGCCTCTTGCG
>DJSQ01000068.1 GCA_002438075.1 Clostridiales bacterium UBA6330 | reverse complement strand
CTTAGGGGACTTCTCCTCAAGAAGTCCCCTAAGTAGGGTTCGGGGCAAAGCCCCGAGGTCTTAAAGAAAGGAGCACACACATGATACAATTTCGAGACGGCTACTATGCCGATGTCCGAACCGAGGATCGGTTCAGAACAACCATCAGCTATCGGGCGGGAGAATTGCAGGAATTCCGCACAAGAGAGGAGACCCGCGCGTTTTTGCGGGTCTGGGACGGGAAAATGTGGTATTACGCGTCGGTAACTGACGTAAATCACCTCCAAAAAACGCTGAATGAACTGTACGACGCGGCAACACCGAACGCGGATATCCTGTCCGACCCCGTTGTCAAACGCTTTGAGGTCAACCGCGTGAAGGAGGACCGCTTCGCGGACTGCTCGGTCCGTGATGTCCCCGCAGAGAAAAAGGACGCATTGCTGAGAGCACTGTTGCCTGTCCTCTCGTTGGATTCCTGCATGACCATGCCCACGGGACTGTATCTGGACCGTAACAGCCGCTTCCGCTTCCAGTCCTCGCTCGGCGCGGATATCGCGTATACCTACCAGACCTGCGGCGTCTCCTTCGGATGCAGCATGGTGGAGGACGGCAAGCAGTTTTCCGCCCGCTGGCAAAAGGGGGATACCCGCTTTGAAGCGCTGGAGGGGCTGGAGGACGCGCTCCGCGACGCTATGCGCGAGCGGGCGGCGTTCATGCGGAATTCGGTCCCCGTGGAGGCGGGCGTGTACCCCGTGGTCCTCTCTCCCGAGGCGGCGGGCGTGTTCGCGCATGAGTCCTTCGGGCATAAGTCCGAGTCCGATTTCATGCTCTCCGACGAAAGCATGAAAAACGAGTGGCAGATCGGCAAAACGGTCGCGTCTCCCATCCTGTCCATCGCCGAGTGCGGCGAAATCCTCGGGGCGGGCTACGTCCCGTATGACGACGAGGGGACACGCGCGCGGAAGAACTACCTGATTCGGGACGGCGTGCTGGCAGGGAGACTGCACAGCGCACTCACCGCAACCGCGCTGGACGAGGACCTGACGGGGAACGCCCGCGCGATTGACTGCACCTTCGAGCCGATCGTGCGCATGACCACCACCTATATCGAGGGCGGCGACCTGACCTTTGACGAGCTGATTGCACCCATCAAAAAGGGCTATTTCATCAAGTCCATCAGCCACGGGAGCGGCATGAGCACCTTTACCATCGCGCCCACGCTGGCTTACGAGATTGTGGACGGCAAGCTCGGTCGCCCCGTGCAGATCAGCGTCATCAGCGGCAACGTGTTCCGCACGCTCGGACTGATTGACGGTCTGACGCGTGACGTGGCGCTTCTGACCTTCGTCACGGGCGGCTGCGGCAAGATGGAGCAGATGGGATTGCCCGTTGGCTTCGGCGGACCCTATGTCCGCGTTTCGGAAATGAATGTACAGTGAGGTGAAGAAGATGAACAAGGAATTTATCGTGGACCGTTCGTCGTCGGTCACACTCAACGTAACGGCGGGAAAAATCGACAGCTACCGCAAAAAGGAAGAAACGACCGCAACCGTGCGGGTCTATCGGGACGGGAAAATCGGCGTTGCGGGAATGCTCGGCGAGCCCGATGAGGCGGCGCTGACCGAGAAGGCGGAGGCGGCGCTGGCGCTGGGAATTCCGTATCCCGCGGCGCTTAACGGTCCCGCCGAGATGACCCTGCGCAACGATGCGCCGATTCTTTCGGAGCGAGAGCTGATTCCCACGATGCAGGCGTTTTTGGACCGTGTTTCCGCGGCTTGTCCGCGCTTTGCGGTCAGCAACAAAATCATGCTGACCTCGGACAGCCGCTCCTACCGCAATTCCGAGGGGCGGGCGCTGGAGTGGTCCGACCGCGTGCTGTCGGTGGGTCTGCTCTTTCAGGACCGCGGCGCGGGCAATCTGATGGACGGCTTTTATGAATTCACGGGGCGGCACTTTGACCCCGACGCGATGGTCGAGGGCTGTCGCACGTTTCACGAGGCGTTCTACACGCCCGCAACGCTTGAGGAGGGCGAGGGGATTCCCGTGGTGTTCTCCTACTATGGGCTGTTTGAGACGTTCCTGCGGAATTTCGGCGGGGAGCTATATGCTTCGGGTGCATCGCTTGTCAGCGGGAAGCTGGGCGAGCGGTGCTTCTCGGAAAATCTGACGCTTGCGGTGGACCGCAATCCTGCGACCGCTTTTGACTGCTGCTTCTTTGACGCGGAGGGGCAGGTGGCGAAGGACTACCGCGTGCCGCTGATTGAGGATGGTGTTCTGCGGAATCTGCTTGTGACGAAGCGGACGGCGGAGCTGTTCGGTCTGCCCTCTGCGGGGACGGCGGGTGCGGCATACGATGGGGTCCCGAGCAGTGCGATTCCCTCGCTTTATATCCGTCCGACTGCGCGCAATCTTGCGGAGCTGGTACCGGGGAAGTCGATTCAAATCATTTTCTCTTCGGGTGGTGACACGACCCCTGACGGTCGGTTTGCAACGCCCGTACAATGCGCGTTCCTGATGGAGGACGGAAAGCCTGTTGGTCGTTTACCCGAGCTTGTGGTAAGCGGCAGCTTCTTCGACCTTCTCGGCAAGGACTGGCTCGGTGCGTCTCCCGCTGACCCTGCCGAGGGCTTCGGCTACTGCGCGGTTCGGATGAAGGTGGCGAGGGGGTGAAAGACCTTGGGGCTCTG
>DJSQ01000035.1 GCA_002438075.1 Clostridiales bacterium UBA6330 | reverse complement strand
AACGAATAGGTTATATCTCACAATGCGCCCAGCCTCCGTGTCATTTCAGAGCAAACGCCTGCGGCGTTCAATCGAACCCCGAAGGGGCGCCGGCAGGCGGAATCTCGGCACTCGTGTAAGGCACTTTTATGAACAAGTCAAGCCACAATCCAAAGCTTCAACGCGCCTCAATCAATCATCACATATTCCCGCGTTCCCGTTTTCGGGTAGCCCGAAAGGTCGGTGCCGTAGAGGTCGGAGCGTTTGGATTTGAGGTAGCTCATCTGGCTGTCGGTCATCAGATAGGTTTCGTAGTCCGCCTTAATCCATTCGTCCACGCGCGTTGCGTCGTAGTAGTACCACACGGGGGAAGCCTCCGTTCCGATATTGACCATCGACCAATAATGCGAGTTTGCCTGTCCGCTGTCGGGGGCTTTGAAGATATCCTTGTTTTCAATCCCGAGCCGCGTGAAGAAGGCTTTGGAGAGTGAATAGTAGGTAAAGCAGTCGCCCGCGCGCTTCTCCAGTGCGTCATACGCCCCGCGCACCCAATCGCCCTTATCGGAGGTGCCGTCATAGCGGATATGGTTGCGGTCATGGACGTACTCCCAAATCCGTTGCACCTGATCGACCTTGGAAAGCCCCTTCAAGCCCTCGCTTTCGATAATCGGATCCAGCTTTTCCCAGAGCATTTCCTCGCTGATTTTATTATCGTAAACATTGACCTTGGATTCCACGGTGGTCTCTCTCCCTATGCGGTCAGTTGCAATATAGGTGATAGGATATTCCCCGACCGTATCAATATCAACCTGCGAATCGTCCACCTCTAATTTAATCGGTCCGTCGCAGTCATCTGTTACAGTCACACCATCGCGGTACGCCACGGCTTCGCCCACAGAAACCGCAATCACCCGCACGCCCGAAATTACGGGCGGCTCCTTGTCTATTGCCACTTCCATCGTTGCAGTCTTTCTTGCAGTTCTGCCGCTTGCTGTGCGATAAATCAGCTCCGTTTCGTAGCTCTTAAATAATGACATCGTTTCAGGAAATGGATTATCGGAGGCAAAAGTGACAGATGCACCCTCAGCGAGGTCGGGATAAAAATCCTCTGCCGTTGGCCAATCGTCTTTATGGTCTTTGTCAAAGCCCCATTTGAGCACCTTCGGCTCGGGGATTGCCTCCCGCCGACACGCGGGCAACAGCAAAAGCAACGCTCCGACAAAAGCCAAAAGCGCGGATAACGCAAGCAGTGTGTGTCGTGCGTTATACTTCCTCACGGTCAACACCTCCGTGTCCGATTCCGAATTTCAGAGCAGGTGAATTCCCGCCGCGCGGCAGGCTTCCACGGTCTCGGGGCTCCAGTACGAGGACTGCACCTCCCCGATATGCGCCTTGCGCAAAAAGAACATACACATCCGCGACTGTCCGATGCCCCCACCGATGGTATAGGGCAGCTCCCCTGCCAGCAGTGCCCGATGGAACGGCAGTCCCGCACGCTCCTCACAAAGGCTTTCTGCAAGCTGACGGCGCAGAGCGTCCTCATCCACGCGGATGCCCATGGAGGACAGCTCCAGCGCGATATCCAGCACGGGATAATAGACGATGATATCGCCGTTGAGCGTCCAGTCATCGTAGTCGGGAGAGCGTCCGTCATGCGGCACGCCGCCCTTCAGCTTTCCGCCGATGCCCCGCAAAAAGATGGCACCGTGCCGCTTAGCCGCGATGTATTCGCGCTCCTTCGGCGTTTTGTCGGGCATTTCGTCCTCCAGCTCCTGCGTGGTCAGAAAGGTAATCCTCTCGGGGAGCAGGCTTCCGATAAAGTCGTATTCGTTGACGATATACTGCTCGGTGTGACGGAGCGCGTCATAGATGCGCTTGACCGTCCGCTTCAGCGTTGCCTCGGTCCGCTCCTCGCGGGTGATAATCTTCTCCCAGTCCCACTGGTCGACAAACATGGAATGAATGTTGTCGGTCACCTCATCGCGGCGGATGGCGTTCATATCGGTATACAGCCCCTCGCCCGGGCGGAAGCCGTATAGTTTCAGCGCGTAGCGCTTCCATTTTGCCAGCGAATGGACAATTTCCAGCCGCTCGCCCGAGTAAAGATCAAAGGTCACGGGGCGCTCCACGCCGTTGAGGTTATCGTTCAGACCGCTTGCGGGGTCCACGAACAGCGGAGCCGACACGCGAATGAGGTTCAGCTCGGTTGCAAGGTCGCGTTCAAAAAAATCCTTTACCTTTTTGATGGCGTATTCGGTCTGCCGCAGGGAAAGGAAGGCTTGGTAATCCTTCGGAATCATCAGGTTTGTCATAGCTTCGGGTTCCTTTACGTTGGTTTCTTTCGTCTGGTTGCAAAAAACGCACGGAGCGGAGCCAGACACTCCTTCTCCAGCACACCGCCGCAGATCTGCGGGGTGGCTTCCAGCGGGTAATCAGCAAGGTTCAAGAGACTCCCGAACGCGCCCGCGCGGGGGTCCTTTGCGCCGTACACAACCCGCCCAACGCGCGCCGCAACAATTGCGCCCGCGCACATGGGACAGGGCTCCAGCGTCACATACAGGGTACAGTCCTCAAAAAAGCGCTTCTCCCGCTTGCCCGCCGCCGCGCGCAGGACCTCTGCCTCGGCATGGGAGAGCGGGTCGTTCGTTTCCTCGCGGCGGTTATATGCGGCGGCAAGGACGGTGCCCGCCCCATCGGTCAGGACCGCGCCGACGGGAATCTCCCCCCGCTCCGCCGCCCGCTCCGCCTGCGCCAGCGCCGCGCGCATCATGGCGGTGTCGAATGCGTCCGTCATACGACACTCCCCGCAAGCAACAGCATCAGCATAGTCAGGATTCCCATCACCGCGCAGGCAATGAGAAACACGCCGAACGGAGAGGTCAGAAGCAGTCTCACCGAGCGCGCAGGCTCTACGCGATACGCCGCATAGCCGTCCGCCTGCGGCAGGGAGCGCCCGAACGCGCCGTCCCGCACGTCAGGCTTACGCGAGCTGCGGCGGGTCAGGAATACGATTGCAATCAGCCCGAGCACGACCAACACCGCATCGAGAATCAGCATGACAACCGTTCCCGTCTCTTCCCCGAGCCATTGCGGTAATGCCGTTGCCAGCACGGAGGTTGCGTTGTTGCAGAAATGCAGGGCAACGCAGTTCCAAATACTCCCCGTCCGTTCGTAGACCGTGCCGAGCAGGATGCCCGCGCCGAAGGCATAGAGGAACTGCGCGGGATTCTGGTGCATCAGTCCGAACGCGAGCGCGCTGACAAGGACTGCGGTCCCCCGCCCGAACGGGAGCAGATTCCCGAGAATCGCCCCGCGGAAGAGGAACTCCTCGCAGAACGCGGGAACTGCCGCCATGACGAGGAGCGACAAAAGCAGGTCCAGCCCCGTCATTTTCCCCTCGGTGGAGGGAAGCGTGCTGTCAAACAGGCTGTCAAAATCAAAGAAGCTGACCAACCCCGCGTTGAGGTAGGACTGCGCCAGAATCACGGTGATTCCGCCGAGCACAATCAGCGGCAGATAGCGCGACACGCCGCGCTCGGTGCGCACCGCCTGCCACGGAAGCCCCCGTGCGCGCGTCAGTCCCTTCATAATCGGGATGGGACAAAGGAACGCGGCAAGGTAGAGTGCGCCGTAAATCAGCTGGTAGATCAGCTTTGCGGCAACCGACGGAAGCGGCAGGACCGCAAGCAGGAACGACATCGCCGCGACCGCTCCCGAAATCAGGAGCAGAAATAGGAGAAAGAACAGGGTTCCGATTCCGAGCGCGGTAACGACCTGCTTGTAGTAGGCTTCATTGGATGTCTGCGGTTGCATGGGCTTCCCCTCCTCTCTCCGTTTGGTGTGAAAAATATCTCATGACAGCGACCCGATGCTATAGAGCTTTGCCAGCCCGCCCGCCGAGGTTTCACGGTACGCGCCGAGCAGGTCGCGCCCCGTTTCGTACATATTGCGGACGATGCAATCGAACGAGACCTTCTGCGTATCGGCAAGCAGTCCCGCAAGCAATGCCGCATGGACCGCCTTTTGCGCCGCGACCGAATTGCGTTCGATGCAGGGAATCTGCACCAGCCCGCAGACGGGGTCGCAGGTCAGCCCGATGCTGTGCTCCATTGCGGTTTCCGCCGCGCTTCCGATGCGCCGCAGGTCGTAGCCGCGCAGTTGTGCCAGTCCTGCCGCCGCCATGGAGCAGGCGGTTCCGATTTCCGCCTGACAGCCGCATTCCGCGCCGCTGATGGAGGCGTTGGTTCGCACGAGGGTTCCGATCAGTCCCGCCGTTGCCAGCGCATCGAGGACGGCTTCGTCATCATAGCCCTCCGCCGCCTGTGCGCGGAGCAGGACTGCGGGCAGAACGCCGCACGCGCCGCAGGTAGGAGCGGTACAGATGACCCCGCCCGCCGCGTTTTCCTCGCTCACGGCATAGGCATAGGCGCTACGCAGGCGCATTTCCGTCATTTCGGGAGATTCCTTCGGGAGGACGGTACGGTACAGGGTTGCCGCTTTTCGTCTGACCCCGAGCTCCCCGGGGAGGACGCCCTCTGCGTGGATGCCGCGCTCCACCGCGTCCCGCATCACGCCGAGGACGTTCCGCAGGTATTCGCGCCAGCCTGTGCGCTCGAATTCTGCCACATACTGCGGCAGGGTAATCTGCTTTTCCTCGCAATAGGCTGTGATCTCCGCGAAGGTATGTTGTGGGTAGCAGTCCTCGCCGGGTGGGGTGGGTCTGCCGTCGATTTCGATTGCGCCGCCGCCGATGCTCCGCACGCGCAGGAATCCGATCTGCTCGCCGTTTTTCGATGCGAACAGGTCCATGGTATTGGGGTGCTCGAGGCGGAATGGTGCATCGGGGACAAGGCGGATATCGGTTTTCCCTTCTCCGAGCGTTTCGCGCAGGACGCGGTCGGTTCCGTGTCCCTCGCCCGTCAGTGCGAGCGAACCGTAGAGGCGGACCTCAAAGCGGTCCGCGTCCGGGTGCTCCGCGCGAAACAGCTTCGCCGCTTTCTCGGGTCCCATGGTATGCGAGCTGGACGGTCCTTTTCCTATCAGATACACTTCCGTAACGGATTTCATTCTATGCCCTCTTCCGCTTCAAGTTCAATTACCTTTATTATAGCAGAAAACGCGGTCATAAACAAGCCCGTTTGCAAAATTTCTTCTAAAAATTTGAGGGGAAGGTCGCGGGGCTTTGCCCCGCACCCCACTTAGGGGACTTCTTAAGGAGAAGTCCCCTAAG
>DJSQ01000203.1 GCA_002438075.1 Clostridiales bacterium UBA6330 | reverse complement strand
GAAAGGGGTAAAAATCCCCTTAGTTGAAGGTCTTGAAGGTTCTTAGGGGACTTCGCCTCAAGAAGTCCCCTAAGCAGGGTTCGGGGCGGCGCCCCGAGGTCTTATTCCTTCCCCAAAAACATCTCCCTGTCCGTTTCGTCAAGGGACGGGAAAATGAAGTCGGGGCGGTCGGCGGGAGCGGCGGACTCCACGTCTGCCATTGTCGTCTCACCCGTCAGAACCAGAATCGCGGTTACACCGTGCCGCCGACCAATCGCAATGTCCGTGTAGAGACGGTCACCGAAAATGCACATCTCGGACCGCGCATAGCCCGTAGCCTCGCAAATCATGTCAACCGTCTCGCGGTAGGGCTTCCCGAAGTAAACGGGAGCCTTGCCCGTCGATGCCGTGACAAACGCCGCAATCGCACCGCTGTCGGGAATGAAGCCCGTCTCGGTCGGACAGTTGAAATCGGGATGCGTGGAAAGATATTCCGCCCCGCCGCGAATGAGACGGCAGGCGTTGTCGAGCTTTTCGTAGGTCAAGGTCGTGTCAAAGCTGGTAATCACAATGTCGGCGCGGTCCTCGTTGCCGCGGAGAAGCGGAATCCCCGCCGCACGGAAGGTGTTTTCCAAATCGGGCGTGCCAACCAGATAAACGCTCTTTCCCGCGCGATGCCGCTTGAGAAACTCAATGGTCACGTCTCCCGAGGTCATGATTTCACTGCGGGAGGGCTCAAAGCCGAGACGCGTCAGCTTGTCCATGTAAAACGCGGGGGAATGCGAAGCATTGTTGGTAAAAAACAACACCTGCTTCCCGTGCGCGCGGAGATCCTTGATGAAACGGATGGCAAACGGAAAGACCTGCGCACCGAGATAAATGGTGCCGTCCATGTCAAAAATGAACAGCTTTTTGTCCTGTAGAACCGAAATATCGGGATTGATGAATTCCATTGAAGTGCTCCTTCGCTTTTTTCTTCCATTATCATAACATAAACAGCCGCGATTGTCAACCCGCGCCGATAAAAATGAAGAACTGTCCTTTTTTTTCTGCGCATTTGCGCGTGGATGAGCAGAAATAACTCTTTTTTGCAGGTTAGAATATTTTACAGGCAAATAACGGGTTTGTTTCTGATTGCCGCATAACCGTAACAGGCGGCGGCTCCACCCGAGAAGGAATGAACATATGCCATGAGGCAATCGGTATTATCAACCAGCCACCGATTACGCATGGTAATGGCGGATTTCGGATGAGTGTTCTCAAGAGAGGGCGGAATGATGATATCAGAGTAGTAGTTACGAAAATCGTTGTAGTGGGCAACCATATAGGGGAGGACAAGAATCAGATTTACGCGATCGGAGCCAAAGTCCTCCATTGCGGCTTTAATTCGGCTTGCGGCAACGATGTCAAAATCTCCGTTTCTGCCGATGTAAAAATCAACCGCACCGTGCGCGTTGAGCAGTCGTTGAATTTCTTCATCGAGCCGTTCCTCTACAGGATGTATTTGTTCAAGATAGCGATGTCCAATTAGAGCAACACGATAGGGTTCAAAAAACATGGTGATTCCTCCGGAGGCAAAAAATATTATTTGCTTATACTTTTAATATCGGCAGTTCAACATATATTATACCGCAAATATCGTAAAAATGCAATAGGATTGTCGAAATTATCGACAGTATAAAATCCATCCTTATAGTACAATTAATAAAAAGGGGTGGTGGCTATGATAGATGCAAAATATATTGCCGAAAGAATTACTGCGTTGCGGATTCAGAAAAATGTTTCCGAATACAAAATGAGTCTTGATATGGGACATAGCCCAAGTTATATACAATCTATTTCATCGGGGCGGGCGCTTCCGTCTTGGGGCGAATTTCTCTATATGTGCGAATATTTCGGTATTACACCGGCAGAATTTTTTACAGAGGAAAATCAAAATCCGATTCTCTTGAATCAATTGATAGATGCAGCGCGTTCGCTTTCCGATGATGAAATAAAGTTGCTTATTGATATGGCTGAGAGACTAAGTCGGTCGGCGAAGAAACGGTAAGAAAAGATTGATGGAGTATCTGAGACGAGGCAAGTATGGTAGACGGAAAGTATATCGCAAACAGAATCACTGCATTGAGAATCCAAAAAAATGTATCGGAATATAAAATGAGCTTGGATATGGGACATAGCAGTGGATATATCCAGTCGATTTCCTCCGGACGGGCAATGCCATCGATGGGCGAATTCCTCTATATGTGCGAATATTTCGGCATCACACCCGAGGAATTTTTCGCGGAGGAAAACAAAAATCCGATTCTTCTGAACCGTCTGACCGACTTCGCGCAGTCCCTTTCGGAGGAAAATCTGAACCTGCTCGTCAGCTTAGCCGAAAAGCTCTCCCAACTGCCGAAAAATGATACACCAAATAAAAAGCGGAACGCCTGATAGGACGTTCCACTTTTCATATTTCAGCGCACCATGTTCGCACTTAGTGTGTGCGTTGAAAGTTCTTGAGGGGGTCAGGGGACACTTCTTCCAAGAAGTGCCCCCTGCGCATCCTCCGCATCCCCCGCATCTTCTTCGCCACGGCTTGGGCGGCGCGGCGACCGCAGTCGGCGGCAATCGGAAGCCCGCCCGGGGAGTGAAGCCATTGCGTGGCGAGGAAGCAGTTCCCAACGGCGGGAATGCGGGGCGAGACGGTCCGAAGCGAGGCGGACGGCGTAAACGCGTTGGAGAGGAACGCGCCGCAGTGCGCGCCGAAATAGCGGTGGTAGGTGGCGGGGGTCCAGCAGTCGACAATCTCAAAGCCCTTGGCGAGCGCGGGCATCGCGTCCAGAATCGCCGCGCCCATCCGCGCGCTGACCTCCTCCTTGCGGCGGCGGTAGGCGGGCTTGTTGACCGACAGCGCAATCCAGTCGGCGCACTCCTGCCGTGTCTGAAAGACCATGGTCTGAAGCAGGACCTTCCCCGCAGGCGCAAAGGACGGCTCGGCGGAGTACTCCTTAACAGGCAACCGCCCGCCACTGCGTGAGGAGAACCACGGCGAGTCGATTACACGTGTTCCGAACGGTGCGGTCAGCACATCGCGGTCACAGAGGAACGCCGCGTGGAGCGCGGAGAAAATCGGCGTTTGCGGGTCCTCCAACCGCCGTGCCAGAACGGGTGGCATCGCCTCGCGGGGGAGAAGCCGACCGAAGGTCACAAACGGGTCGCAGGCGCAGATTACGCAGTCGGCGGCAATCCGCTCGCCGTCCTCGGTCACAATGCCGCAAGCCGTGTTACCCTCGGTCAGAATGCGGGAGACCCCGACCCCCGTGTGCAGAACCCCGCCCAGCGCGGTGAAGCGATGTCCGACCCGCTCCGCCGCCGCAAACGACCCGCCGTCGGGAATCGAACCGTTCCCGCTGACATAGGCGGCATAGGCGCAAAGCAGAGCCACCGCCGAGAATTCGCCGCCGATATAGTCGGTCAGAAGCAGACGGAGCAGGGGATGGTGGAAGCGCCCTGCAAGGTGGTAAAGGTTCATCGACTTGTAGCGGAGCAGATCGGGCACGCGCGCAACAATCGCGGCTTTTTCGCGCAGGGTCCCGCTCCCCGCAAAGGGAATCAGCGCCCGCACCGTCGCAATCAAACGGTCGACCTCCTCGCTGTCCTGCGGGGAGAGCCGAAGCATCCGTTCGCGGGTTTTGTCAAGGTCTGCATAAAGCCCGATGCGCTCCCCGTTCCGCTCGCTCTCATAAAGGCAGTCGTTCCGATGGACCGTTGTCAGATCGCCCAAGAGCCCCATGTCGCGCCAGGTGTCGTAGGTCGCGTTGCCGGGGAGCGTGCCGCAAAGCCAGTGAATGCAGTTGTCGATTTTGCACCCCTTGCGCTCCCAGCCCGTGAGATTCCCGCCAACGTGCGGGTTCTTTTCAAAAATTTCGCAGTCCAGCCCGTACTTCTGCCCGTAAATTCCCGCGGCAAGCCCCGCAATGCCGCCGCCGATGATAACCGTTTTCATTCCATCACTCCTTTTTGAGGATAGTATGGCACGGCGCGGCGGCGCTTATTCGGTTCATCCGCTTCAAACATCAAATAAATGAATAGAATGTAAAAAACGGAAAAATTTCAAACAATCACTTGACAGTTTGAGAAAATCGTGATATTATTATACCGTCAGGCGACAGGAAGCGTATTTCTGCCGCACATTGGCAATCCTATGGATATATGAGGAGGAGAACAGTATGCCATTTTACAGTCAGACACCCGAGGAGGTCCTGACAACACTCGGAAGCGACGCGAAAACGGGACTTTCGGATGCGGAAGCCGCAAAACGGCTCGCCGAGCACGGACCCAACCGCCTGCGCGGGAAGAAAAAGAAGTCGCTGTTTGTGCGGTTTCTCGAGCAGTTCAAGGACGTGATGATTCTCTGCCTGATTGCGGCGGCAATCGTCTCGTTTGTCATCGCGCTGAGAGGGGATGACGCAAAGGAGTTTCTGGAGCCTGCGCTGATTCTCGTCATCGTCATCCTGAATGCGGTCATCGGCGTGGCACAGGAGAGCCGCGCGGAGAAGGCGCTGGATGCCCTGCAAAGCCTTTCCGCCCCGCATACAAGGGTGATTCGCGGCGGCGTGGAGAAAATCATTGACGCGGCGGAGCTGGTCCCGGGGGATATCATCCGCCTTGAAGCGGGGGACAGCGTGCCTGCGGATGCAAGACTGCTCCGCGCAGTCAGCCTGAAGAGCGAGGAGTCCGCGCTGACGGGCGAATCGGTCCCCTCGGAGAAGAGCGCGGACCAAACGGTTGCCGCGGACGCGCCGCTCGGCGACCGCGTCACCATGCTCTATGCAGGCTGTAGTATCTCCTACGGCACGGCGCTGGCGGTTGTGACCGAAACGGGGATGAACACCGAAATGGGCAAGATTGCAAACCTTTTGGAGGGCGCGGGGGAGACCAAAACGCCCTTGCAGGAGAAGCTCGCACAGCTTGGAAAGTATCTCGGTATTGTGGCGCTTGCCGCCTGCGCGGTCATCTTCGTCATCGGGTTGATTAACAAGATTCCGCCGCTGGAAATCTTCATGACCGCCGTGTCGCTTGCGGTTTCGGCAATCCCCGAGGGACTGCCCGCCATCGTCACGGTCGTGCTCTCCATCGGCGTGCAGAGAATGGTCAAAAAGAATGCCATCATCCGCCGTTTGCCCGCCGTGGAAACGCTCGGGAGCGCGTCGGTCATCTGCTCGGACAAAACCGGAACCCTGACCCAGAACCGCATGACCTTGGTGCGCACGTGGTGTGACGGCGATGCGGAAGCAAAGCAATTCAACCCCACCGAGGAGCAAAGCGACCGCACCCGCGTACTCCTGCGCCTCTCGGCACTCTGCTGTGACGGCTCGGTCACGGTCGAGGACGGCAAGGAAAAGCACATCGGCGACCCGACCGAGACCGCGCTGGTCCTCGGTGCCATGAAGCTGGGAATGCCGAAGGAAGCGCTGAACAACGAATTCCCGCGCGCGGCGGAGCTGCCGTTTGACTCGGACCGCAAGCTGATGACAACGGTCAACCGCGAGGGGGACCGCTATCTCGTCATCACCAAGGGCGCGTTCGACAGCTTGGCGCCGCGATGCAAAGCGGGGGATATTGACGCGGCAAAGCGGCAGACCGAGCAAATGAGCGCCGACGCTCTGCGCGTGCTGGCGGTCGGCTACAAGTACCTTGACAGCCTGCCCGAGACGATTGACAGCGAGACGCTGGAAAACGGGCTGACCCTTGCGGGTCTGGTTGCCATGATTGACCCGCCGAGACCCGAGGCGCGGGATGCGGTTGCGGTCTGCCGCCGCGCGGGGATCAAGCCCGTGATGATTACGGGCGACCATGTGGTCACAGCCTCGGCAATTGCGCGGGATCTCGGCATCCTCACCGACGGCGACCGTGCCATTACGGGCGCGGAGCTGGATGCCATGAGCGATGAGGAGCTGGACCGCGCGGTCGAGCACATCGCCGTCTATGCGCGGGTGTCACCCGAAAATAAGATTCGGATTGTCCGCGCATGGCAGAGAAACGGGCAGGTCGTTTCCATGACGGGAGACGGCGTGAATGACGCGCCCGCACTCAAGGCGGCGGACATCGGCTGTGCCATGGGCATTACGGGCACCGACGTAGCTAAAGGCGCGGCGGATATGACGCTGACCGACGACAATTTTGCCACCATCGTGGATGCGGTGCGCGAGGGCAGAGGCATCTATGCCAACATCCGCAAGGTGGTGGGCTACCTGCTCGGCACCAACATCGGAGAGATTCTCACGGTGTTCTTCGCCATGCTCCTATGGCATAAAACCCCGCTGTTGTCCATGCAGCTGCTCTGGATTAACCTGATTACCGATTCGCTCCCCGCCATTTCGCTCGGCATGGAAGCGGTCGAGGCGGATGTGATGGACCGCAAGCCAAAGCCCAAGAATGAAGGAATTTTTGCAAACGGCTTCGGTCTGCGTACTGTTTTGCAGGGCGCGATGTTCGGCGCGCTGTCGCTCGCGGCATTCGCAATCGGCTCCTCCGTTGGCGGAACCGATGCACACGGGCAGACCATGGCATTCTTCGTCCTCGGCTTCTCGCAAATCGTGCAGGCATTCAATATGCGCTCCGAGCATTCGCTCTTCAAAATCGGACCCTTCACCAACCGCAAGCTGAACCTCGCGGCGCTCCTGTCGCTCGGGCTTTCGGCGTTCGTGCTCTTCGTCCCGCCCGTGCGCGCGGCGTTCGGGCTGACGCTCCTGTCCCTGCCGCTCTACGGCATCGCCGTCGGGCTGACGCTGGTCCCGCTGGTTGTGATGGAGTGCTCCAAAGCGTTCGGTCTGATCCGACATGAAAAATAAGGGATACGAAAAAACAAGACAGACAGGGAGGACCCCAAGATGTCAAAATCGCACCGTTCAAGACTGCTGAAAAAGCTGCTGTTCCGCAGGGCGTTCGTAGCGCTGTTGCTGTTGGCGCAGATTGCATTCATCGGGCTGAGCATCGCATTCTATTCGCAATTGCGGTGGTTTTCGGTCCTGTGGCGGGTCATCGGATTTCTGACCGCACTTCACCTGACCACCCACAGCCAGCATAACGCCACCTTCAAAATTTCCATGGTGTTTCTGATTCTGCTCTTTCCCGTGTTCGGCGCGGTGTTCTATTGGTTCTTCCATTACCAAACCACCACAATCGGATACCGCAAGCGCCTGCACAAAAAGGAGCAGGAGACCGCCCATGCCTACGGCTTTGTCCCCGACCGCGCCGACACCGCCTCCATCGAGAACCCCGATGCGGGCAGACTGATTCGCTATCTGCGGGACGTGTCGGGCTTTCCGGTTTGCGGGAACACCGAAACCGAATATTTCCCCGACGGAAAGGCATACCAAGCCGCCCTCTTGCAGGCGCTGGAGCAGGCGGAGCGTTATATCTTTCTGGAGTATTTCATCATCGGCGAGGGCGTGTTCTGGGATTCCATCCACGAAATTCTCGTGCGCAAGGCGGCGGAGGGCGTGGATGTCCGCGTCATCTGGGACGATATCGGGAGCCTTTTGACCCTGCCGACGAGCTTTGCGGCAAACCTGCGGCGGGAGGGCATCAAGTGCCATGTGTTCAACCCGTTCCGCCCGTTCCTTTCGAGCGTTCAGAATAACCGCGACCACCGAAAAATCGTTTCCGTGGACGGTCGCGTTGCCTTCACGGGCGGCATCAATCTCGCGGACGAATATATCGGCGAGCGGGAGCGCTTCGGGCACTGGAAGGACGCGGGCATCCTGCTCCGCGGTGACGGCGCTTGGAGCTTTACGGTCATGTTCCTGCAAATGTGGAGCTTCCTGACCAAAACCACCGAGCCCTGTGAGATGTACCTGCCGCCGCGAACCGAGGTCGGAGAGCCTGTCACGGGCTGGGTCCAGCCGTTCTGCGACAGCCCGATGGACGAATTCAGCGTGGGGGAGCACACCTACCGCCACCTGATTGCCGCCGCGAAAAATTACGTCTATATCACCACGCCCTACCTGATGGTGGACAATGACCTGATTTCCACGCTGAAGCTCGCCGCCGAAAGCGGGGTTGACGTGCGTATCATCACGCCGCACAAGCCCGATAAAAAGCTGGTCCACTTCACCACGCGCTCCTACTATCGGGAGCTGCTCCACTCGGGCGTTCGGATTTTCGAGTATTCGGAGGGCTTCATCCACTCCAAAAATTTTGTGGTGGACGATTCCTTCGGCTCGGTCGGGACCGTGAATCTGGATTTCCGCAGTCTCTATATGCACTTTGAGTGCGGAACCTGCCTCTACGGAACCGACACGCTGGCAAACATCAAGGAGGATTTTCTCGCCACCCAATCCAAGTGCGCCGAGATCACCGAAAAAACATGGAAAACCAATCCCGTCATCGCCTTCCTCCAAGACATCTGCCGCCTCTTTGCACCGATGATGTAAAAGGTCGCAGGGCGTTGCCCCGCACCCTACTTAGGAAACTTCTTAGAAGAAGTTTCCTAAGAACCTTCAAGAATTTCCCCCACGGACAGGATTCCGTAAAGAATCCTGTCCGTGGGGGAAAGTTTTTGGGGATTCTCAAGGGACTTTTTTTAAAAAGTCCCTTGAGTGGGGTGCGGGGCAACGCCCCGCGACCTTTACATCACGATTGCCAAACAGACGCGTAGCGGTCGGCGATCGCCTCGGGCTTCATGGGAAGGGAGGCGAGGATTTCCGAGAGCGACTGACGGAATCGGTCGTGCAGCTCTCCGCTCAGCTCGGGGTTCTCGTCCGCAACTAAGAGCGCCGCAAGACCGAACGCGGCGGCAGTGGAGAGCGGCGGACTGAGCGGAAACGTGACGGTCATCAGGTAGCAAAGCTGATCGGGAAGCGTGACCGCATCCTGCCCGTTCGCGGCGCGGTAAAGATTCTCCACGGGCTCGCACTGACGGCAAACCATCGCAAGAAGATACCCACTGCGTTCAAGGTAGTCCGCATTCCACGCCGTCTGCGCCGAATTCAGCTCACCAACCAGATGGAGCGCCGCTTTGTAAACGTCCTCGTTCTTCATGGGCAGAGGAATCAGGCGGCGGTGGAGTAGGTGATCTTCAGCTCAACCAGCTCACCGGGATAGATTACCTTCGCGCCATAGAGGTGCAGACCCTTGATTGCGTCCGCAAAGCGCGACTCGGGACGGTACGCCTCAATCTCGGACAGCTGCTCCGCAAACGTGACCGCGCGGCGGGTGCGCGCAAAGCAACGGTAGGTGCGGGTCTTGGCAGTTGCGTCGTCAACCGTTTCAATCTGGTTGGAGACGTAAATCTTGCAGCCCGCAATCGAGCCGATGTAGCCGCCCTCCAGCGCATCGGTGTTGTCGGTGCAGAGCGCCGCCTTCTCCTTGAGAATTTGCGCGGCAACCGTGGGCGCAACCTCAATCGAGATGTCGTTCGCATCGGTCACATTGCGCGTAAAGAGCAGCGTGCGCGCATCGATAATGAGATTGATGAGGTCGCTCGCACCGCTTGGCGTGCAGGTGAGCGCTTTGGAGGCACCTTTGCCCATCAGCGTGTACACATAGGTGTCGGCGGCGGTGGCAAGCGCCTGTGCCGCGTTGTGGACCGCAGTTTTCAGCATCTCGGGGCGGGACTGCACAAAGTCCACATCGTCCAGCTGGAAGTTGAAGTACTTCGCCTGCGTGATTTCAAGCTCCTTCACATAGTCGGTCAGAGCGGCAGGGGAGGTGATGTCGGTGTCCTTGGTGTAGTCGGAAATCGAGATGGGGCTGATGCCGCAGATGTGCACGATGTTGCCCCGCTCCTTGATGTCACCCTCGTAGTCACGGTTGCAGTTTGCAACGCCAATGTACTTGGCGTCCAGCGCGTGCATCATGGACGCGCTCCAAATTTCGGGAATAAAGCTGGAAACAGACATTTTATTAAATCCTTTCTTTTTTGAAAAATTTTGTTTTGTGAGTTGTCATCAATGCCATTTTTGCATCGAGAGCAGAATGTTGTTGTAGTTTTCGCGGATCTCCGCGCGGCTCATGTTTTTGACTTCCTCATAGGAAAAGTATCCCGAGGTGCCCTGCGTAACCTCCCCCGCCGAGCGGGAACGGTTGCGCAGATTGCTTTCCTTCGCCGCTTCCTCCAGACGAACGCGCCTCCGCTCGGAGAGCGCGAACGCCGCCGAGAGCGGAATGCCCGAGCGCACCGCGTCCCATGCCTCATCGGGGATAGCCGAGAGCGGAACATCAGGGTAGAGGTCGCGGAATTCGGCGCATTCACGCCCAAGTCGCAACGTGACCTCCTGCTTCCGCGTCAGTTCCTCCCGCAGGCGGGTCAGCTCCGCTCGGAGCGCTGAAAGCTCCGCAGAATCAGTCGGATCAGGTCCCGCAACAGCATCAGAAGCCGCAGAAGCAGAATCACCAACCGCAGGAGCCGACGAATCAGCCGCGTCAGTCGGAGCAGACGCCTCTTCGTCTCCGCATCGGTCTGCGGGTCGAGCGTCCGCAACCGACGGGACAGCTTCCGCAGTATCCACCGCAGTCGGATCCTCCAAATCCTTAATTTCTTCATTCATCAGTACGATCCTTTCCTTTCTTTTCGAGACTTTGCAGCAGAGCATTCCGATCGGAAATGCACCCGTCGGGGAGGTGTTCCAGGTATTGCTCCACCGTAATGTGCCCGCCGTCCAGCAGATGGTCCAGCAGGGTAACGGTTGCCGAGGGGGTCAGACGGTCAATACTGCCCGTTTCCGCAGTGGCGTGAAGCAACTCGTTCCGAAGCTGACGGTAGTCCGCGGCATAAGCCGCCACGCCGCCGCCCTCAAGCACGGGAAGCAGCCGCTCGCGCGGAGAGTAGGTGCAAAGCATATCCGCCCAGATTTCAGCCAGCTCTCCGAGACACCGTTCAAAGCGTGCGCTGACCTGCTTCAGCCCGATGACCGAAGCCTGTTGCAGGGCGAGAATTGCGCTGGTGTTGGTTGCCGTCTCGTCCCCGAGCGCGGAATCGGTTGCCCCCATCATGCTCTTGGTGTTGTCGATCACGCTGTCAATCAGCCCGAGGTAGCCGCTCTCCAGCTTTCCGACCCCAACCACCGAAACCGCGTCCGCAACATTCCCGCCGCCCATTGCCGCAATCGCCTCGCCAACCTCGTTGCTCCACTCGGGAATACGGGATTTGTCGTAGATGACCTTGGAGAATGCCGTGTCGGTCATGTGCTTCATCACCATCGCGTAAGCGGCGTTGATGTAGCGCTGGTTCGGAATCAGCTCGGTAACGGGAGCGGTCCCGTGGCAGGACCCGCGAACGGGTGTCCAGTGGAAGCGGGCGATGGGGTAGTACCGCAAGCCCGTCTCGGAACGGCGCAAAAGGTGCGTGCGGGTGGACTTTTCGTAAACCACCTCTCCGTTTTCCCGACGGAAGCAGAGCAGATAGGTCGCTTTCCCGTCGGTCTCACCGGTTGCCGACGACCCGTCCTCCGGCTCGCTGTCGGGCACAATCTTCATCGCCTCCTCGTGGCTCATGCCCGCCTCCTCCGCCTCGCGGCGAAGCGACGTGACCGTTGCGCGCCCCGAGAGAATGATCCAATCCTGACTCTGTACATCGTCCAGCGTCGGGTCGGCGGGGAAGTAGCCCGTGTTGCAAACGAGGTCGGTGCGGATGTCCCCGCAGAACGGCTGACCGCAACGGCAGGAGTTGTCCCACCAGCAGTAGAAGATGCCGTCCCCCGTCAGCGCCGCATCCAGAAGCGCTCTGCCCGAAAGCTCATCAATCCGTCCGTGCGTAAACCGGTAGGAGGCGTTCCTGTTGAGCAGCTCCAGACCCGCATTCACGCTGTCCCGAAGCGCCGAGTTGTCGAGAAAGGGCAGACGGTCGTCGGTGTAATGAACCGACAGCTCCTTCGGCGCAATCGCACCGATGAGGTAGTCGACAATGCGGCGGACGATGTTGAACACCGGATGCGGCAGACCGTCATCGGTCCCCGACCATTGCTCGCCGCGATAAAATTTTTCGTTTCGGCGTACCGTCTCGTAAAGCCCGATACGCCGCTTGTATTCCTTGCCCGCCTCGTAAAGCTGCCACGCGGCGGTGGTGGAATCCTGTTTCATGGAAATGGTACTCCTTTCAGATGGTAACAGTGGCGGACAGCGAATAGAGGCGGACCCGCGCGTTCCCGCCAACCGTAAGACGGTAGCGCAGGAAGCGGAAGCGCCCAATCCCGAACCGTACCCCGAAGAACTCGGGCGGCGCCTCCTCCTTTCCGTCAAAGCGCAGTTGGCAGGACCGTCTTTCGCTTTCCACCGTCAGCCCGATCGATGCGCCGCCGGAATCGGCGCAGACCGAGATGTAGCCTGCCCGCTTGCAGAATTCGGGCTGGGAGAAGTCCAGATATTGGCTCAGATACTCCGCCTCAAAGCTCGCACCGTCATCGGTGACAAGCGAGTCGTTAAACCGCGCAATCCGCCCGCTCGCGGTCGTAAAGCCGGGACCCCCGCCGTAATCAACCAGCGCATTTGCGACAATGCCCGTATAGCGGACCCAGTGCTTGCCGTCGGGCTCGCAGAGCAGGACCGTCCCGTCCGCATCGGTCGTGTCGCGCAACCAAAGACGGTTGTCGCGGTCGTACCAATGCAGAACGCAGTGCTTCAGCACCGAGAGGGGGAGCCTGTCCGCAATGTCCGAGGAAATCACGGTCAGCGTGGTAATGTCGGAGGAAGCGTTGTACAGTCCGAGCTTGGCGATGCCGCTGCCCGAAATGATGTAGGGAATCCCGCGGCAAAGCACCGCGCCCCCCCGCGCAACACAGCCAATGCCGTCCTGATACAGCACGATTTCCATGCTGTCGTCGGAGGCGTGCGGATGTCGCAGGACCCAGACCCCGCTGTCGTTGAAGACCAGCATACGGTCAAGGTGTTGAATCGCCGCAGTCAGCGGATGCTCCGAGCTGCCGAGGGTAAACGAGGTCCCGTCACGCACATACAGACTGTCGCAGGAGGAATAAATGACGCGTGCACCCGCAAGCATCTCCTCGCTCACCTCGGACGAGCGCCAGACACGGTAGCCCGAAGAGCCGCCGTAGGTCAGAAGCGTTTCGTGGTAGCCGTCGCGGTAAACCGCCGCACTGCTTGCCTGCAACACCGTGGAGCGCATACTGAACAGGCTGTCCATCTCAAACGCAATCACCACCTCGCCGCCCGTGGCGTAGCTGTCGGGAATCGTAACCGTAGAGGTACCCGCCTGAAATGTGTAGGACGTGACGTTGGTCCCGTTGACCCGCACCGAATCCACCCGCTGGGCGGTAAAGGGGAGCTGAAAGACCTTCGAGGCGGACGTGTTGAGATAATGGACCCGCAGGCGCGAGTTTAACAGGTTGCGCGGCTCGTTGATTTCTCCAAGCGCTTTGGGGTCCCAGTTCTTCCCGTAAAGCGGAATGTACCCCTGCGCAATCGAGAATATCCCGCTCTCGGGCTTGAAGATCATCATGGTGTGCCCGTCGAGCAGATAGAGATTGTTGTGAAAGAGAAAGAACGAAACGCGGTCGTCGGAGGCGGTCAGCACCGTGAGCGGAACGGGCGAATCGTCGGTTTGGGAGAGGCGGTAGAGCGTGTTTCCGGCAACATAAAAGATGTAGTCAACGCCCGAAAAGCTGCCTTCCCAGAAGCCGCGGATGGGGGCGCCCCCGAGAACGACGGTTTCAAAGCCGCACCGCTTTTCCAAGGACCCGTCCGGAAGAATCCGAAAATTCTTCATGTCGGACGCGCCGCTGTCGGAAATGCGCGCAATGCTTCGGATGCCGCCGAACTCGGTCACGCGCTTGTTTACCACCGCGCGGCGGTTGTCATGAACAGACATAAATTGCTCCTTTCAAAGAAATGCAGACTTGTAGACGAACTTAAAGGCTTCCGTCATGGGGGAAAGTTTTCGCCCGCCTTTTCTAAAAGGCGGCGCGGTCGAGGGCGCGGAGCCCTCGTCGC
>DJSQ01000202.1:2452-3368 GCA_002438075.1 Clostridiales bacterium UBA6330 | reverse complement strand
CGGAATCGCATCGCATCATGACCGAAATCATCTGGAACACCGACCGCTTTATCTCCATGCTGGATATTTACGGCTGGGGCGGCATGGCGGGCGAAATCAACAGCTACGCAAACAACGGGCAGTCCATCACCACGCTGGGACAGTCGCTGTCCCGTTCGATGAAAATGCTGATCGAGCGGTCGATCGGCGCAAAACAGTAACCCAAAAGGAGAAACACGATGTTCAGAGTTGCATTGGTCAGCCGGTGGCATCTGCACGCGCAGAAGCCGGATGAACGCTACACAAAGGAGTTTTTGAAGCAGGCAGACTGCAAAATCGTCTGCGTCTGGGACGAACACCCCGAAATTGCCGCAGAGTGGGCGAAGGAGCTGGATGTTCCCGCAGAGAAGAGCCTTGACGCATTGCTGGCGCGGGCGGATGTGGACGGCATCATCGTCACCTCCGCAACGGCGGAGCACAAGCGCATCATGCTGGCGGCGGCAAAGGCAGGCAAGCACATTTTCACCGAAAAGGCGCTCGCCTTCACGGTGGAGGACGCGGAGGAGATTCGCCGCGCGGTGCGGGAGAGCGGCGTGAAATTCTGCATTTCCTTCCCGCACATTGCGACCAGACGCTTTGCCTATGCGCGGACCCTGCTGGAGAACGGCACGCTGGGCGACCCCGTGATGTTCCGCTGTCTCAACGGTCATCGCGGCGGGCTGAACGGCGACCTGCCCGAATACTGGTTCGATCCCGATATCTGCGGCGGGGGCGCGATGATGGACCTCGGCTGTCATCCTGCATATCTGGCGCAGTACATTCTCGGACACGCCAAGTCGGTGTCATCCTCGTTCAGCTACTATCTCGGCAAGCGCGTGGAGGACAACGCCTCCTGCAACGTGATGTACGAAAACGGGACGATGGGCATTCTGGAAAG
>DJSQ01000202.1:276-2360 GCA_002438075.1 Clostridiales bacterium UBA6330 | reverse complement strand
ACCTACTATGCGCGGCTTGCGGATTATCAGTCGGAGCTGGCGCTGATTGGTCAGCCCGTGAAAAAGATTCCCGATGAAGAAATCCCGTCTGCGGGCATGACCCCGATGGAGCGCTGGATTTCCGCCTGCACAAGGGGAACGGAAATCAAAGACTGCGGGATTGACGAGGCGGTGGAGCTGGTGAAGCTGATGGTTGCCGCTTACGAATCCGACCGCGAGAACGGGCGGCGCGTCACAATCGGGTGAGGCGCGTATGAAAAACAAAAAACGGATTGGGCTTGCAATGCTTGCCGCTCTGCTGGCTCTGGTGATGCTCCTCGGCGCGTGTGCCACCGACACGGGGACACCGAACGACAGCAAACAGCCGGCAGGCACGAAACAGCCCGCAACAGAGGAAAACACAACAGGGAAACCGGAGGTACGGAAATTGAAGCTGACGGAATTTGAAGTCATTTATGCGGCGAATGCGACCGCGAAAGCCAAACAGGCGGCAGAATTGCTCGCGGGAGCACTGGGAAAGACCGCAAAGAACGACACCGCGGCGGCGGGAGCACAGGAGATTTTGGTCGGTGTGACCAATCGCGGTGGCGCGGTCGACCTTTCCGCCAAAAAGGAAACCACGGCATTTGATTTGCGGATGGTTGGTGAAAAGCTGGTCATCTCTGGCAAGAATGAGAGCTCGCTGGTCTACGGCGTGAAATATCTCATGGGAACCGTGATTGAGCGGGACGGCGGGGCGCTTCCCGCAGATTACACGGCGGCATATGCGACCGATAACAAGGTCACGGTGTTTGATAACCTCTCGGTGCTGGATATCGGGACCCCCTCGGTCATCTACGGCGCGAACCTGCAAAACATGAGCGCGCACGTTTCCTATCCGCGCGTCATTGTGCTGGAGCACAGCGGGGAGAACAACGGCATGATGTTGGCAACGCTTCAGTCACTGGAGGTGAAGGATGTCTATCGCATCCTGCGGAGCACCGATGAAGGCGAAACCTGGCAGGAAATTGCGCAAATCAAAAACAAAACGCACGGAGCCATGCTTGCGGGCTGGCAACCGACGATTTATGAGCTGCCGCGGCAGGTGGGGGATATGCCCGCAGGAACACTGCTCTTTTCCGGATGCGTGCGCAGACCGAACGGAACGGATGATTTGATTACGACCCTTTGCGTCTGGAAGAGCACCGACCTCGGGAAAAGCTGGGAGCACATTTCCGATGTGGCGGACAGCTACCTTTCAAAGGGCGGAAACGGCGTGTGGGAGCCTGTCTTTGACATGACCGATGACGGAACGCTGGTCTGCCTCTACTCGGACGAGAACGACAGAAAGAACCACAGCCAAACTTTGCTCGGACGCACGACAAAGGACGGCATTCGTTGGAGTGAGCCGTTTGAGGTGGTGGCGCTTCCCGTGCAGGGACTGCGCCCGGGTATGGTTTCGGTCGTTCGGCTGAACAACGGGAAATATTTTGCAGCCTATGAGATTGTGGGAATGTTCGGCGGACCGATTCACTATCGCACCTCCGACAGCCTGACGAATTGGGGGGATACCTCCAAGGCGGGAACACAGCTGCTGGATTCGGTGACCCGCATCGGGATGGGAACCAGCCCCGCAGTCGGGTATGCGCCGAACAGCGGCAATTGCGGGATGCTGTTCATAGCGGGTGAGCATCGGCTGGACGCGAATTACGACAAAAACACCGTGCGCGGCTCGGACCTGTTCGTCAGCCTTGACTACGGCAAGACGTGGACTGCAATCGAAAATCCCATGCCGTACCATCTGCCGGAGGGAATCACCTCTGCGCAGGGCTACAGCTCGAACTTCTTTACCTGTGCGGACGGACACACGGTCTGGTTCTCGCAGTCCACCGACTGGGATTACCCGACCTACGGAAACAAAACGTCCTGCAAACTCGTGAAGCTCTCGGTTTGGTAACCGGAAGTTATAAATTCATTTTTTTCAGGAGGACTTGAAACATGAAGCAACGCACCCTCGCATTTCTCATCGCACTTACCCTCTTGATCCCCTGCATCCTCGGATTTTCGACTGCCGCCTCCGCAGAAGGGGAGACGGCAACCACCCC
>DJSQ01000202.1:0-167 GCA_002438075.1 Clostridiales bacterium UBA6330 | reverse complement strand
AAGGAGGCAACCCTCACCACGCCGCAGCAGCTGGCAGGCATGACGCAGCTGAACAAGGGCGGGCAAAAGTTTGAGGGCTGGACCGTCCGGCTCGGTGCCAACCTGTTTATGAACGCAGGCAACGCCGGAGATTGGCAGACCGCCGCTCCAGCCAACGAATGGCGCCC
>DJSQ01000232.1 GCA_002438075.1 Clostridiales bacterium UBA6330 | reverse complement strand
TTGGAGGGTAGGGGACCCTCTGCGAAAGAGGGTCCCCTGCGCCTCCAAGGTCTTCCTTCTCCCTCAGATATCATACTTCGCAAGAATCTCGCTGGGGGTCTTGCGCAGGAGGGTCAGGGCGGGGAGAACACCGCAGAGGAGGCAGACACCTACAATCAGGATTAGCAGAGCGCCTGCCAGCCAGAGCGGGTAGAAGAAGAGCTGCTCCATCAGCGGCGTGGCGCGGAGCCAGAGCCGCATCACCGCGCTGGAGAGCAGGAACCCGACCACCGTCGTCAGCGCCGTCAGAACCGCCGATTCGATGAGGAAACGGAACAGCAGATTCTTGCGCGTCACGCCGATTGCACGGTAAATGCCCACCTCGCGGATGCCCTTCATCAGCGAGGACCGCATGATGAAGTAAATGCACACGCAGAGAATGCCGACAATCACCGCCATGCTGATGAAGGACGAAATAATGTTCTCGCGGCTCCCGATCAGCTCGGTTTCGTACAGCATCTCGGGCGTGTAGAGCGCCTCGGTGTATATCCCGCCGCCAACGGACGGTCCCTTTACATCGGCAAAGGTCGACTTCAGCCAAGCCTCGGTCGCGCGCGGGTTCGTGGTGTGAATCGCGGTGTAACGGGGCGTTGTGTCGTTGTTGTAATAGGAGGACTCCAGCACCTTTTCCTCGTCAAAGGCTTGATGATAGTAGTCCATATCTCCCGCAAACCGCGCATCGGTCGTGCCGTTTCTGCGGGAGAGCGCGATGTAGTCCGCCTCGCAAACGAGCAGGTAGGTCCCCCAAAGCGGCGTGTCCGCGTTCGGGTCCTCCGTGTCACCCTGCTTGTAGTTGACTACCTCCGAAACCGTGAAGCTCATGCCGTGAACCGACAGCTTTTCGCCTGCCTTCGGCAGCTTTTCGGCGGGGAGCGAGCCGTCAGACCATACCACAAGGTTGCCCGCGGTCAGCTCCTTTTGATAGCCCGCCGTAATGGGGAGCGCCAAAGAGATGGGGAACCGCGCAAGACGGTACTTTGCAACCGCGAACGGGTGCGCATAGATTGCCGCTTCATCGTCCTCCACAATGCCCGCAATCGAGAGAATCCGATTCTCGCCGGTCGACGGGTCGATAACCGACAGCGAGGAGGTGGAGGAGAGCCCGATCAGGTCGTTGTAATTCCGCAGATAGCCGACCGTGCTTGCCTTCAGAAGCAGGTCCGCCATCGCCGAGGAAATCAGCATATCCGCCCTGCCGAGGTCGGTCTGCTTGCCCGCAACGAGCTTTTTGCCGTCCGCGCAGGAGCGGTCCAGAAGCACCGCGTGCCCCGAGATTGTGTCGGAACGACCGTAGCCGACGATGGAAAAGGTTTCAAAGAAGCCCGTGTTGAAGCTGAATTCCTCATCCCCGCGCGTTCCGTAGCCCATGAGCAGCTGAATGTCGTCAATGGGATTGGCGGGGTCGTTCAGCGCTGCAAGCAGCTTTTCGGAAACGTCGCCGTCGGCGGAGGTGTAGAGGTAGAAGGTGTTTTTGCTGTTGGCGGTCCTTGCATCCTGAAGCGTGCGGATGGAGGTACCGAACAGCGAGGTCATCAGAACCAGAACCGCCGAGAAGAGCGTCATCAACACCAACAGAAACTTCTTTCCCTTGCGGGTCTTGCCGAAGTTCGCGCGCCAGCCGCTCCGCAGGGCGGAGGGGAGCGTGTAGAGCCGACCGTACCGCGACCCCGTGACGGGCGGGAGCTTTGCCATGTTCACGCGCTCGCTGTCGCGCACGGTTTCGTTCCGCGCCTCGAATACCCCCTCACGCAGACGGACCTCGCAGGTGTCGTCAAGGACCTGCACACCCGCCGTGTCGATTTGCAGATAGAGCTTTCCGCCGTTGTTGACCACGCGCAGACGGACGGGGGAGGCGGGCTTCTCGCCGTAGTAGGTCACCGAAACCCTGCCGTCGTCGGTTTCCTCGTGCTTTTCCAGCTCGCCGAGCCAGATGTCGTTCTTGTCCTTGACGCGCAGCCCGTTCGCCGTCTCGTTGCCGCGGACGTTGACCACCTTGCCGTCGGACAGCTCAATCACCGTTTCGCAGTAGTGGTCCACCAAATCCTCCTCGTGCGTGACGAGCAGGACCAGATGGTCGCGGGCAATCTCGCGGAGCAGGTCCATGACAAGGACCGTGTTTGCCTCGTCAAGGTTTCCCGTCGGCTCATCGGCAAGGATGACGCGCGGGTTCTTGACAATGGCGCGCGCAATGGCAATGCGCTGCTGCTGACCGCCCGAGAGCGAATCGGGCGTGCGGTTCTCAAAGCCCTCCATGCCAACGTTTGTAAGCGCCGCCTTGACGCGCTCCCGCATTTCCCAGCCGTCTTTCATTCCGCACAGGCGCAGGGCGTTGGCAACGTTGTCGTAGCAGGAGACATCACGGCAGAGGTTGTAGTTCTGGAAGATGTAGCCCATCTCGCGGTTGCGCAGGGCGTCGGTGTCCTCGCGGATGCTCTGACCGTTCACGGTCAGACTGCCGCCCGAAAAGCGGTCCAGACCGCCGATGACGTTGAGCAGGGTGGTTTTGCCGCACCCGCTCTTGCCGAAGATGGCAACCATGCCCCGCTCGGGCAGGTCGAGGCTGATGTCGTTGATGACGTGAATCTCGTTCTGCTTGCCTTTGTTGAAGAATTTGTTCAGATGCTCGATGCGAATCATTCGGCGTTCCCTCCTTTCAGGGCTTTCTTGACGCTTTGACCGAACAGGCGGCGAATCTGCTTATGCGTAACGCGGAGCGTAATCAGAAGCATCCCGACCGCAAGAATGAGATACTGCCACAGATGCAGATAGGGGAAGATGGCGTTCGCCTGCGGGATGGTGTAAACCAGCACGGAGCAGACCGCAAGCAGGATGCAGGCGGGAATCAGTGAGAGGAGCATCCGCACGTACATGGCAACGCGGATGACCTTGACGGGAATTCCCATCGACCGCATAATGGCGAGGTCGCCGCGGAAGGTCCCGATGGTGCGGGAGGAGCAGAGGTTGATGAAGAAGGCGAGGAACAGGACCACCAGCACCCATTCAAACAGCGTGAAGATGGCAAGCACGGTGGCAAGAATGGTTTCGGCGGGGTCGGGGGAGTAGGCAGTGTCGGACGTGACCGCAATGAAGCCCTCCTCGCACATTTTCTCCGCCGCCTTTTTCGCCGCGCGGTCGTTCTCAAAGAAGAGCGATGCCTGACGGTAGGAAAGCGAGAGGTATTCCGATGCGAGCGAGGCGGCAAGCTCACCGCTGATGTAGAGCGTGTAGCTGTTCGGGTCGGCATAGCTTGCGGGGTCCTCGGTTGTCAGCTGTGCGGGGTCAAGGGTCCATTCCTGCACGTGCTCCTTCTCGCCGTAGCTGCCCGCGTTTACGTAATCGTAGGTGTAATAGACGGCTTGCAGGGTGACAGCGCCGATTCGGTCGGTCTTGATATTCTTTCCCGCAATGGCAAAGCCCGAAAAGCCGCTGTCAAAGCGGATGCGGATGTCACCGATGCTGTAGAGGACCTCTTTGCCGTCCGTTCCCTTCACGGTTGCGGAAATTTTGCTGTTATCGTCCAGAAGCGTCCGCGCGCCGAGCATGGCGTTGTAGCCCGCTTCGCTGAAGATGGCTTTTCCGTCCTTCGTGTTGTCGTAGTAGTAGGAAACACCAACCACGCGGAAATTGTCGTACTGCTGCGTGTAGTCGATTTTGAGCGTTTTGCCGCGCGCCTCGGGGTCAGTCCCGTATGCGGGCTTCATGTAAATCGGCAGACAGAGCAGAACCTCGTCTGCGGCTTCGGGATAGCGACCGTAAACCTTCCCGTCCGCCTTCTCTCCGTAGGCGAAGTGAACGAGCACGCTGTTGTTGATTCCGCTTTCGTTGATGTAAACATTGCCGCCGTCAATCAAACGGTCGTAGTGGAGCGAGGCTTCCGCGCCGTAGGTCTCCGCCGCCTGCTTGACCTCTTCGTCGGTCATGGGCGCACCATCGCGGCGGGTAAAGACCACACGCCCGTCCACGTGGCGGAACATCCGATTCGGCTCGAACAGGTCGTTCATGCTGTCAAACATCGAGGTTGCAAAGAACAGACCCAGCATTCCGACCGCCATGAGCAGGCACATGAACGCGGTCAGCTTGGGGCGCGAGGCGAACATGGAGCGACCCAGCACCCGTCCGCCCTGCCATGCTGTCACGCCCTTCGGCTCGGCAGTGGGCGCGGAGGAGGCAGGGGAAACCGAAGGCGCGCTGACAACGTGGTCGGATTCAATCGCGCCATCGTAAACGCGGATGTGCCGCGTGGCGCAGTATTCCACCTGCTCGAAATTATGGGTCACGACGATGACGAGCTTATCCTTTGAGACCTCGCGCAGCAGCTCGATAATCTCCTTGCCCGTTGCGGAGTCGAGGTTTCCCGTCGGCTCGTCGGCAAGGATGATGGGGCTGTCCTTTGCAAGCGCCCGCGCGATGACGGTCCGTTGCTTCTGCCCGCCCGAGAGCTTACTGCCCTTCTGACGGACGCGGTCCGAAAGTCCCACGCGGCGAATCAGCTCCATTGCGCGCCTGCGGCGCTCGCGCGGGTCGGTGATGTGCATCAGTGCCAGCTCGACGTTTTGCAGGACCGTAAAGCTCTCAATGATGTTGTAGTCCTGAAAAATGAACGAGATGTACTTCTGCCTGTACTCCTCCCAGTCGGGCTGTGTGTAGTGCGCCGTGGACTTGCCCTCAATGAGCAGGTCGCCCTCCTCGTAGGTGTCCATGCCGCTGATGACCGACAAAAGCGTCGATTTTCCCGAGCCGGATTTACCCGTGATTGCCACGAATTCCCCGCGGTCAAACGTCAGGTTGACCCCTCGGATTCCCACCGCGACATTCCCCTCGGAGACGTATATCTTGCCGATGTTCTTCAAAGTCAGCAGTGCCATTTGCGTTCCCCCTTCCTTTTCTGTGCTTCCATTATACCATACTTCTCCTCTCGTTACAACCCTTTTTTCCTATTTTACTCCCCCAAAGTGACTTTTCCGTGACAGCGGGGAATGCGAGGGGACGTGCCAAAGGGGACTTTTGAGAAACGCAACGCTTCGCTACTGACGGTCGCAAAGCGACCGTCACCCCTCTGGACTCCCTCAAAACTTTTAACGCTTTTACGGGGAGAGTGCGAACATGGTGCCACCGGCGTTTGTTGGGGTGTGACATAGTGGGAGGGGGGATGTCGCGAGATGTAAACCATTTGTTGCAATGCTGTTTTGTGATAGATGCTCGGCACACGTGTAAGGCGTCATACAGCAGTCAGCAAGTAATTTCATGCAAAGCAAAAACACCGCTTGACAAACGCAGTCAAGCGGTGTATGGTGTATAATATAAGGGCAGACAAGCGCGTCTGTCAGGGAAATAAGGGAATCTACCGATTCCCCGAAGTTGGCGGCAGTCGGCTCCCTCCGTAGGTGACCTACGCGGCACGACGGAGAGAGCGAAAGACATTTCTGATGTTGAATTCGATTATCGGATTCCCTCTCTCCGTACAAAAGACGGAGGGAGGTGGTACCCATGATGAACATCCCAAGCATAATCAACCTGATTTCTCAGGTG
>DJSQ01000105.1:3857-6291 GCA_002438075.1 Clostridiales bacterium UBA6330 | reverse complement strand
CAGTCCGACCGCCTCCAGTGCGCGGGCTATCAGGCAATTTTCGAGGAGGCGCGGCGGCAGTGGAAGCACTGCTCCATGTGCCTGAACTGGTGCTTCAACGAGCCGTGGATGACGGCGGCGAACAACAGCCTGGTGGCGTACCCGGCAAAGCCCAAGCCCGCCTACCGTGCGGTGCGGCGTGCGCTGTCCCCGGTGCTGTTTACGGCAAGGATTGCAAAATACCGCTGGCGCGGCGGAGAGACGTTTGAAGCGGAGCTGTGGTTCCACAACGACACGCCCGAAGAACAGCGCGGACGCGTAACCGTGACGGTTTCGGTCGGGGACTGGCAAAAGACTCTGGAGACCTGGGAGACCTCGGCACCCGCGAACGGAAACACGCGCGGGAACACGGTCCGGGTCGTGCTCCCAAAGACCGATGCGGAGTGGGTCATTCTGACGCTTGAAAGCCCGGAGGGATACTCCAATGCCTATGAGCTGCGGTATAAAACCTCCTCCGGCAAGTCCTGGAAAAAAGTGCTGAATCAGGATACGGAATCAGCGAAATAGCCAAAAGTTGATGATTTGATTTATGCAAAAGCATCATCATGCAAAAAGGTTAAAAAATCCGTGCAAAAAACTCATAGCAATTCTTCGCAACATATGGTATCATGAATTCATCCGCCGGGCAACGTCCGGAGGGTGAAAATCAATTCCGAAAAGGAGAAACAACATGAAGCGACTGTTATCCCTGATGCTTGCGGCGATGATGCTGTTTGTCCTTGCCGCGATTCCCACTGCGGCGGAAGCGACCGACGAAGCCGCAACGACCGATGCCATTACCCCTGTGACCTCGTGGTATGACGCAGACAAGACCGAATTTGAAATCAGCACTGCGGCGCAGCTGCTGGGATTTGTTGAGCTGGCGCAGACCGAGACGAATTTTGCCCATAAGACCGTTCGACTGACGGCAGATATTGACCTGAACCCCAATACAACGCTTCGTCTCGGTAAAGGTGAGGACGGGAAATACATTCTGCCCGATAAGCCCACTAACGTGTGGAGCGGACTGCCCTCTTGGAAGGGACACTTTGACGGAAACGGTCATGTGCTTTCCGGTGTTTATGTTGAGGTGACCTGTGCCAGTGATGGGTATGGGCGTGCATCCATGTTTGGTACCATCAGCGAGGGGTCTGTGAAAAACCTCATTGTGGAAAACAGCTTTGTTTGCACGAAGAATGTGATAACCGGATATAAAGACAATGCAGAGGGAAGCAGTGCGGCAGGCATTGCACGGAGACTGCAATACAGTGCGACTGTTGAAAATCTGTGGTTGGATATGGATGTCGTGACGGTTGGTTGGTCCAACGGAGAAACTGCGGGTGTTGTTGCACGAATTCACGATAACGGTGGTACTATTCGGAATGTTGCGTTTGCGGGAACCGTTGCGGCACTTCATCCGGATTTGAATAAAGCCAATACCTCCGGTAGTATGGCGGTTTCGCAACTGGTTGCAAACCATATGTGGAAATTATCCCTGTCGATTGAAAATGCCGCTATGCTCGGTACGTCGATTTGCAATACAGCACTGAACGGAAATCTTCCGATATGCAACACATCCACAAGCAAAATGAACGAAATCAACCTCCATGCGGTTTACGGAAAGCATCCGTCCGTTGAGGCTGCAAAAGCGGCTGGGGAATACTATGAAAACGCGGACAAAAACACCACCAATGCCGATTTTACTTACTCCGTCTTTGCCGGTGGCGTGATTCCGACGGCGGTGTCCCAGATGCTGACCGCAAACGCAATCCGAGTGGTTGGGGTTCAGCGCTACGCGCAGAGCGACGCGGTGCAATCTCTGCGGTTTGTTGCGGCAATTCGGTTGCCTGCGGCACAGCTCGGTGCATTTGAAAAGGTCGGGTTCCTGATTCAGATTAAGGAAAACGACACCGACAGCTACATTGTCAAGGAGGGGACGACGGTTTACACCTCCATTACAGCGAACGAGGAGACAGTCAGCGCCGCGAAGTACGGCTCGGATTACCTTGCCGCGTTGAGTGTGACGAATGTACCGATCGGCGCACAGATTGAGCTGGTCATCACGCCGTATCTGATTGATACGGACGAGATCAAGTGGTCGGGGACCTCTGTTTCCGCCACCGTGCTTGCCAACGGCAAGTACGCCACCGAACAATAAGGAGGTTCAGAACATGAAAAAATCTTACTGCAATCCGTTTATGGTAATCACCCTCGTTTCCTGCGAGGATGTGATTGCGACCTCCTTACTCTCCGCTACCAACGGCTCCGACCTCGAAGCCGACTGGTCCTCCCGCGTTTCGGGAATCGGCGGGGTGGAGTGAGGGTAGACCTTGGAGGCGCAGGACCCCCTCTTTCGGAGAGGGGGTCCTACCCTCCAAACCTCCCTGACCTCCCGAGAACTTCCCCCAAGAGCACC
>DJSQ01000105.1:0-3796 GCA_002438075.1 Clostridiales bacterium UBA6330 | reverse complement strand
ACCCGCCCTTGCATGGCGAAATTTTTTCGCTTTGTTTGGTGGCGGGTGCTCTTGGGGGAAGTTTTTGGTTGGATTGGGAGGTGCAAATGCTTTGGATGGTGCGGCTTCGCGCTTGTTTTGGGGGTGCGGGGGTGTTTTGTGAATTGGATTTGCATGGGGAGGTGCTTGAAAGGGGGGCAATTTTTCGGTTACCCCTTTACAAAGTCTCGGTTTTGTGCTATAATGAAATGAACAAACCAAAAGGAGGCTTGTATCTATGTTACCGAATCCGTTATTTCTGAACGTGCATATGTACGGCATTATGATTGCCGTGGGAATTCTGTTTGCGTTTCTTGTGCTGTTCCGATATTCCAAAATACTCGGACTGCCGGGGAAGCTGACCGATCTGGTTTATTACGACGGTATCGCTTCCATCCTGCTCGGCTTCGGCTTTGCCGCGCTGTTTCAGGCGACCTACAACTATATTGAGAATCCGCAGAACGGGTTCCATCTCGGGGAGGGAATCACCTTCCTCGGCGGCATGATCGGCGGGACCGTTATCTATCTGATTATCTGGATGATTTTCCGCAAGAAGGTTACGGGAAGTCTATACGACATCATGCCCGTGATTCCCTGCATGATAACGGTTGGGCACGCGTTCGGGCGCATCGGGTGCTTCTTTGCGGGCTGTTGCTACGGCAAGCCCACCGACAGCATTTTCGGCGTGCAGTTCCCCGGGTCGTATTTCGCACAGCTCGGCAAGGTGCATCCGACCCAGCTTTACGAATCGGCGTTCCTGTTCGTTCTGTTCGGTGTGCTGACGTGGTTGCTCCTGAAAAAGAAATTCCAATACACGATGACCGTTTACCTTGCGTCCTACGGTGTGTTCCGCTTCTTCCTTGAGTATCTGCGCTATGATGACCGCGGGCAGCTTGGCAAGCTCCTGACACCTTCCCAGACCATGTCGCTGGTCTTTATCGGACTTGCTGTGCTGGCATTCTTCCTGCAAAGAAGGTATCTGAAAAACAAGCCTGTCGCGGCAGAAGCCGAGGCGGTAACAGTAACCGTGACAGAGACCGTGGCGGAGGACAAAAAGCAGGACAATGACGGTGAACAGTAAGGGAAAGCGTCTTGGCGGCATTTTCCTGTCCATGCTGAAGATTGGCGCGTTTACCTTCGGCGGTGGCTATGCGATGGTCGCTCTGCTGGAGAATGAATTCGTATCCAAAAAGGGGTGGATGCGCAAGGAGGAGTTCCTCGACCTTGTGGCGATTGCCGAATCCACCCCGGGACCGCTTGCGGTCAACAGCGCCACCTACATCGGCTACCGCGTGGCGGGAATTGCGGGGGCGGCGCTCGGAACGCTGGCGGTCTGCCTGCCGTCGTTCTTCGTGATTCTTCTGATTTCCCTGTTTTTTGACCGCTTCCTTTCCCTGCGCTATGTCGGCTACGCCTTCCGCGGGATTCGGGTGGCGGTCATTTATCTCATTGCCTCGGCGGGACTGAAAATGCTGAAGTCGATGAAAAAGACCCCGATGTCGGTGGCGATTTGCGCGCTGTCAATGGGTGCGCTGATTGCGCTGACCTTGACGGCGGTCAATTTTTCCTCGGTGTTTCTGATTCTCGCGGGCGGGGCGGTCGGTGTAATCGTGTGGCTTATCGCACGCGCGAGAAAGCGGGGTGGGGACGCATGATTTATTTGCGGCTGTTTCTGACCTTCCTCGAAATCGGCGCGGTGTCGTTCGGCGGCGGGTACGGAATGATTTCCCTCATCCGCGAAAAGGTGCTGGGGTACGGTTGGCTGACCGAGGAGGAATTTCTCTCATTCATCGCCGTTTCGGAATCCACCCCGGGACCGCTCGCCGTCAACATGGCAACCTTTATCGGCTCGTCGCAGGGCGGCTTTTGGGGGGCTTTGTGCGCAACCGTTGGCGTGGTGCTGCCCTCGTTCTGTATCATTCTGCTGATTGCCGCACTGATGCGGAACCTGCTGAAATACGCGGGCGTGAATGCCGCGCTGGAGGGCATCCGTCCCGCGGTGGTCGGTCTGATTCTCGGGACCGCACTGACGATGGCGCTCGGAACGCTGTTCGGCTTTTCAACCGTCGGTGACCCCGTTGCCCCCGATTGGCGGGGACTTGCCATTCTCGGCATTCTGCTCGTCCTCCATGCCCTCTGCCGCCGCTTCCGCCACCGTTCGCCGTCCCCGATTCTCATGATTCTCCTCTCGGCGGGGCTGGGGATTCTGATGTATCGGTAACTTCGGGGCGCGCTGTCGGATTGCCGAAGCCCTGTTTTATCATTCCCGCCGATCTGATAAAATTTTATACAATGACCGTCCCCGTGATGAAAACTTGAGCACGGGGCGGTTTCTGTCTATTGTAATTCGCGGAAAAAAGGGTATAATAGAGTCAGAAAGAAAAATACGGGCACGGATGCCCGAAAACAGGAGGATTCTGTTATGTATTATTCCGCAGGAACTTATGAGTCGTTCGCACGCCCCGAAAAGCCGAAGGACGCAGACAAAAAATCGGCTTATATCATCGGTACCGGTCTTGCCGGTCTGTCGGCGGCATTTTACCTCGTCCGCGACGGTCAGGTGAAGGGCGAGCACATCCACCTCTTGGAAAAGCTGGAGCTGGCGGGCGGCAGCTGTGACGGCCGCAAGGACGTGACCAAGGGCTTCTTCATGCGCGGCGGACGCGAAATGGATAACCACTTTGAGTGTATGTGGGATATGTTCCGCGATGTCCCGTCCATCGAAACGCCGAACGTCTCGGTGCTGGACGAATACTATTGGCTCAACAAGCACGACCCGAACTATTCGCTCTGCCGTGCAACCGTGAACTGCGGCGAGGACGCGCACACCGACAAGAAGTTTGAGCTGGACAAGGAGTCGGCGCTGGCGCTTTCCAAGCTGTTCATCACGCCCGAGAAGGATTTGGAGGGCAAGAAGATTTCCGAGGTTCTGCCCGAGTCCTTCTGGTCCACCAACTTCTGGCTCTATTGGCAGACCATGTTCGCATTCCAGCGCTGGTCGAGCGCTTTGGAAATGAAGCGCTATCTCTGCCGTTATGTCCACCACATCGACGGTCTGCCCGACTTCAGCGCGCTCCGCTTCACCAAGTACAACCAGTACGAGAGCATGATTCTGCCGCTGGTTAAGTATCTGGAATCGCACGGCGTGAAGATCGAGTACGGTATGGATGTCAAGAATGTCGTAATCGCCAACGAGAACGGCAAGCGGATTGCAAAGCAGATTGTCTATGTCCGTGATGGCAAGGAGGAGACGATTGACCTGATTGAAGATGACCTTGTGTTCATCACGAACGGCTGCTGCACCGATACGTCCTGCTACGGCGACCAGACGCACGCGCCCGACCTGTCGGGTGTGCGCAACGGCGCAGGCGAATCGTGGGATATGTGGAAAAAGATTGCGGCGCAGGCGGAGAACGGCGAATACGGCAACCCCGATGCGTTCTGTAGCGACACCGATGCAACCAACTGGATGAGCGCGACCGTGGAGACCTCGAACGAGGAGGTCATCCGCCACATCATGAATATCTGCAAGCGTGACCCGCGCGAGGGCAAGGTCACAACGGGCGGTATCGTGACGGTCAAGGACAGCACCGAGAATTGGTACCTGTCGTGGACCATCAACCGCCAGCCGCAGTTCCGCTCGCAGGACAGAGGCACCGTGCTGGTATGGCTCTATTCGCTGAATACCAACCGCGCGGGCAACTATGTGAAGAAGGCAATGCGGGACTGCACGGGCGAGGAGGTCTGCCGCGAGTGGCTGTACCACATCGGCGTGCCG
>DJSQ01000061.1 GCA_002438075.1 Clostridiales bacterium UBA6330 | reverse complement strand
CACTTTGCAGGGTCGTAATCCGTAGGGAACGTCCCGCGTGTCGTTCCGCGCGTCCCACCCACCAAAGGGGCGCGGAGCCGCACTCTGCAAAGCCTTCATACCTCCCCCCCCACTACTTCCCGAACTGCAAAGGGGTTTTGCCGGTTGCCTCCTTGAAGCGCTTGAAGAAATACGAGCTGCTCTCGTACCCGCACTGCCGAATGACCTCGTTCACGGGCACCTTCTTCCGTAATAGCTCCTTCGCGCGGTTCAGGCGCATCTCCTGCACGAAATCGCCAATGTTCGTGTACGTGCTGCGCTTAAAGTCCTTTTTCAGCTTGTCACGCGAGACAAAAAAGTCCGCCGCAATGATGTCCGCCGTCAGCTTGCGGTCCAGATTCGCCGATACGTAGTCTATCACCTTCAGGATGTAATCGTCGGGACGATTCATCACAACGAGCCGCCGCTCGCGGTGGGTCCACATCAGGTGCAGCATCAACCCCAGCAGGTTCCGCGCCTCCCGACTGTCGGTCATCTGCTCCACCCGCTCGGCGTACTCCCGCATCCGCCCAAAGTACGTCCGCATATCGTAAATGCACGCCGCGCCACCGCCCAGCAGGTCCTTTGTCCCAACCGATATGCCGCAATCCTTCACTACCTCCTCGCCGAAATACAGCACCGTCCTGCGCTTGAGACAGCCGCCGTCATCCCCCACCGTGCCCGCGTAATGCGGCACAAACGGCGAGACCAGCAGGGCAATCGGGTAGTCGGTGACAACCCGCTGGTCGCACAGGATGGTCGATATCGTCGGCGGGTACGTGCAAATCAGCAATTCATAATGCGGGTGCAGATGGAACTGCCCGCCCGTATTTCGGTCCAGTGACCGAAATTCGTCCACCTTCAGCCCTTGCCCGTAATCCTCAAATGATTCCATGCTCTCCTCCTTTGGTGTGCTTCCGTCCCCCAAAATCCAAGCAAGGGGGACCGCATTCGGTGTGGTCCCCCTCTGTCCGCCGTGCGGCGTTATTGCGCGGTATTCTGCGGTCCGTCTGGCTTTTCTCCGCTCCCGCCGAGCGCATTGTCCAAGTTGCCCGCCTGAGCCGATCCGTTCGGATTGTTCCCGTCATTCCCGCCGTTTTCCTCCGCCTTCTTCGCGGCTTCGGCGGCTTTCTCGTTGTCCAGACGGCTTGCCTCGGCTTTCTGCGCGGCAATCGCCTCCAGCTCCTCAACAGTCGCGTCATCCTTCATCGCGGCGGCAAACTGGTCGCCGTCCATGCTCTCGTGCTTGAGCAGATACTGCGCCACGAAATGCAGACGGTCGATGTGGTCCTGCAACAGCTTCTTCGCATCGGCATACGCCTGCTCGACAATGGCGCGGACCTCCTCGTCAATCGCCGCGGCGGTCTCCTCGGAGTAGTCCTTCCCACTGCTGAAATCGCGCCCGAGGAACACCTCGTCGCTCGTGTGCTCCGAGCCGTAGAGAATCGGTCCCAGACGGTCGCTCATGCCGTACCGCGTGACCATATTCCGCGCAACCTGCGTTGCCTTCTGGATATCGTTCGATGCACCCGTGGAGATGTCGTCCATAATCAGCTCCTCGGCAATCCGCCCGCCGAGGCTGATGCGGATATCGTCAATCATTTCGCCCTTTGTGGAGCCCAGCTGGTCCTCCAGCGGCACACGGATGGTCACGCCGCCCGTTCTACCTGCGGGAATAATGGTAATGTGCTTGACGGGGTCGGTATGCTTGCAGTAGTAGGTGACCACCGCGTGCCCCGCCTCGTGATACGCCACCAGCTTGTTGTCCTTGTCGTTCCGCACGCGGGACTTCTTTTGCGGTCCCAGCAGAACCTTCATATAGGATTCCTCGATATCGTCCATGCCGATGAGTGACTTGCCCTTCTTTGCGGCATGAAGCGCCGCCTCGTTGAGCAGGTTTGCAAGGTCTGCGCCCGTAAAGCCGACCGTGGACTGCGCAATCTTGTGGAAATCCACCCCCGCCTCCAGCGGCTTGTTGCGCGCGTGGACCTGCAAAATCGCCTCTCTGCCCTTGATATCGGGGTAGTTGACGGTTACCTGACGGTCAAAGCGCCCGGGACGAAGCAGAGCGGGGTCGAGAATATCGGGGCGGTTTGTTGCCGCCATGACGATGATGCCGTCATGCGAGCCGAAGCCGTCCATCTCCACCAGCAGCTGGTTGAGGGTCTGCTCTCTTTCGTCGTGACCGCCGCCCAGTCCCGCGCCTCTGTGCCGTCCGACCGCGTCAATCTCATCGATGAAGATGATTGCCGCAGGCGACTTGCGCGCGGTATCGAACAGGTCACGCACACGCGACGCGCCGACACCGACGTACATTTCCACAAAGTCCGAGCCCGAAATGGAGTAGAACGGAACGCCCGCCTCCCCCGCGACCGCCTTTGCAAGCAGGGTCTTACCCGTGCCGGGAGGTCCGACAAGCAGAACGCCGTGCGGAATGCGCGCGCCGAGCTTGGTGAACTTCTGCGGGTCCTTGAGGAACTCCACAACCTCCACCAGCTCTTCCTTCTCCTCGTCCGCGCCCGCCACATCGCGGAACAGGACCTTCTGCCCGTTCTGCGTGGGGGTCTTGACCTTTGCTCTGCCGAACGAATTGAACTTTCCGCCGCCCTTGCCGCTCATCTGGTTTGCCGAAATGACCCACAGCACAATCATAAAGATGACAATCAGAATCATCGGCAGGAACGAGAGCCATGCGGGAACCTCGGTTGCGGGGGTCAGGTCGTAGCTTTCGATTTTGCCCGCCTTGACCAGCTCCTCCACATCGGTGGAAAGGTTCTTGTAGAAGAAGTTCAGCGTTTTGTCGTCAAACTTGTAGGTCAACGATGCCTTGTTCGTGTCCGCAAACACGATGGTCAGCTGATTCTTTGCGTTCAGGGTGATGCTCTTGATCTTGTCCGCCTCGGTTGCATCCTCCTTGCCCGCGTTGTTGATGGCTTCGATGACATCGTCATAGGTCGCCTTCTTCGCGCTTGTTCCGCGCGAGGTCAGCGCACTGACTGCCAGCACAATCAGCAGGATCGCAACTCCGTAGTAGATCAGTTGACGGATAATACTGCGTTGCTTCATGAATTCCTCCGTTCGCTTCCGCGTTATTTCTCGTACACCGACGGCTTCAGCACGCCGACATACGGCAGATTGCGGTATTTCTCATCATAGTCCAGCCCGTACCCGACCACGAACACGTCCGGCACGACCTTTCCGACATATTCGGCATTGAAGTTGACCTGCCGCCGCTCGGGTTTATCCAGCAGAGTACAGCATTTCACGCTGTGCGCCCCGCGGTTGGCAAGCAGTCCCGAGAGCTTCTCGAGCGTGCGCCCGCTGTCCACAATGTCCTCGATAATAATCACATCCGCGCCCCTGACGTCGCGCTTCAGGTCCAGATGTACCTGAATGAAGCCCGAGCTTTCGGTTCCCGCGCCGTAGGAGGACACCTTCATGAATTCCAGACACACATGGCGCGGAATTCTGCGCACAAGGTCGGTTGCAAACATCACCGAGCCCTTGAGCACCACCACCATCACGAGGTCGCGCGGCGAATCGCCGTATTCGGCGGTGATCTGCGCCGCAAGACGGTCACAGATTTCCTCCAGCTCCTCTTTTCCGACCAATACCCGTTCAATATCCCGACTGATTTCGTACATCCCGATCTTCTCCTTTGTCCTGTCGGTCCGTCCGTTCTTCCCAAAGCGTCAGCGTGACCGCATATGCGCCCTCGGTCGGCTCCGCGTCCCCGCGCCCCGCAAAGGGCACCCAGACCACCGCGCCGTCCGCATCGCAGAGCACGGGCAGATGCTTCCGCACCGTGGCGGGTATCCCGCCCGCCTGCAACAGCGCCGCGCATCTGACCTCGCGGGTCCCCATGCGGATTCTGTCGCCGTCCCGCAGACCTCTCCAGAAAAACTGATTTATTATAACAGATTTTTCAGACCGATTGATATAATGTGTTGTTGATAAACTGTGAACTTTCTTGTGTTTGCGGCATTTTTCAGCTTCCTGTACGGAAACAGTCAGCCTGCCGTCACAAAGTGCAAGGGTTCCCTCGCAAAGCGGGACAGGCTCCGAAATGCCCTCCCCGCGCAGGTTCGGAAGGACCCGCAGAATTCCGCCGCACAGCGATGCGTATCGGTCGCGCGGCATTGTTACGCTTCCGCCCCGCCCCGAGGCAATCAAGGCTTCCGCCGCCCCGATGTGGACCGCCTCGCACCCGCCGAGGAATTCCGCCAGAACGCGCCCCAGCAGTGCGGGGTGCAATCCGCGCAGGTCCCTTGCACACAGCGCGTTTTCCCGGCAATGCGTTTTCAGCCATTCCGCCGCGAGACCGTCCAGACAGTCCGCGTCCTGCCACAAAAGCGCCGTTGTCCGCGCCATGGTTGCCGCGGCGTTCGGGACCGCGCGTTCCAGCGCGGGCAGGACCTCCAGCCGCAGGATGTTCCGCGCACAGCACGGCTCGCGGTTGGTGCTGTCGGTGACGAATTCCAAGCCCCGCGCCCGACAGAACGCGAGAATGTCTTCCTTAGTAAAAGGAAGCAACGGACGTACAACCATGCCGCCCTCGGGTCGCTCCGTTTTTCGGACTGCGGGAATTCCGCACAGCCCGTCGAGCCCCGTTCCGCGCGCCAGACGAAAGAGCACGGTTTCGGCGTTGTCGTCCGCATGGTGCGCCGTAGCAAGCAGCGGGATTTTCCGCTCCGCCATGACATCCGCAAAGCAACGGTAGCGCAGCTCGCGCGCCGCTTCCTCCAATCCCATGCCGTGCGCCTTTGCCCACGCGGGCACATCGACCCGCACCGCGCAAAAGTCCACGCCGAGCCGCTCCGCAAAGACACGGCAGAACGCCTCGTCCCTGTCCGCCTCCGCCCCGCGGATTCCGTGATGGATATGCAGGGCAAGGAGCGGAAAGCCGTCCGTTTTTGCCCGCTCCGCCAACAGCGCAAGCAGTGCAACCGAATCCGCGCCGCCCGAAAATCCGACGGCAACCGCCGTATCGCGGGGCATTCCCGCCAATTCCCACGGTGCGCGCATCGCCCCCCTCAGGTCTTTCACGGAGGTGTTGCTCCCTCCTCGATTGTCAGGAACTTCGTATACTGACCGTTCCAGCCCATCGGCACATTTCCCGTTGAGCCGTGGCGGTTCTTTGCGATGATGACCTCCGCAATGCTGGTTGTCTGGTTGTTTGCCGTTTCGTCTGTCTTATAGTATTCACTGCGGTAGAGGAAAATAACCGTATCCGCGTCCTGCTCGATTGCACCCGAGTCGCGCAGGTCGGAAAGCATCGGTTTCTTGTCGGTACGAGATTCGGGACCACGCGACAGCTGGGCACAGCAGATAACCGGCACCATCAGCTCCTTTGCCATAATTTTCAGCGAACGCGAAATTTCCGAAACCTCCTGCACGCGGTTGTCGTTGTGGTGGTCTCCCTGCATCAGTCCCAGATAATCGATAACGACCAACCCGAGGTTCTGCACCCGCCGCAGCTTGGCTTTCATCGCCGTGACCGTCATACCCGAGGTGTCATCGATGAGAATATCGCACCCCGAAAGCTCACCCGAGGCAACCGCCAGATGCTCCCAGTCCTCGGGGGTCAGCTCGCCGGTTCTCAGCGCGTAGCTGTTGACCAGCGCCTCGCTTGCCAGCACGCGGTTGACCAATTGGTCCGCCGACATTTCGAGGGAGAAGATGCACACCGCCTTTTTGGTCTGCTTTGCAACGTTGGTTGCGATGTTCAGCGCGAACGAGGTTTTACCCATACCCGGGCGCGCGCCGATGAGCACAAGGTCGCTCTTTCCCATGCCCGCAAGCACGCGGTCAAGGAGCGAGAAGCCCGTTTTGGTCCCCTGCGTTGCCTCGGCGTTGGTCCGCAGCTCCTGCAAATGCCCGTAGACATCCTGCAACACCTCGCGGATGTGCTTGAAGTTCTGCGTGTCCCGTCCCTGCGCGATTTTGAAGATGAGGTTCTCCGCGTGGTCGAGGATGGATGTCACCGACTCCTGCTCGGAATACGCGCTCTCGGAAATCTCCCCCGCCGCCGAAATCAGCTGGCGCAGGATGCTCTTTTCCTTGACGATACGCGCGTAGTCCTTGATGTTCAGCGCATCGGGGACCGCCTCCGAAAGGGTTCGGATGTAGTCCTCCCCGCCCGCCTTGTCGTACACACCGCGCGTGACCAGCATATCAATCAGCGTCACCACGTCAATCTCGCGGTTCGTCAGGAACAGCTCCTGCATGGCGAGGTAGATTTGCTTGTGCTCCTCCAGATAAAAGTCCTCGCCCTTCATCAGCGCCGCAATCTCATTCAGCGATGCGGGGTCAATCAGGACCGCGCCCAGAAGCGACTGCTCCGCCGGCATGGAGAACGGCAGGCGCTTTTCAATCAGTTCGTTTTCCATTCTTCCTTAACTCTTACTGTTTTTTCTGCTTCTTATTTTTCTGTTTTTACTGCTCCGCCACGACCGCCAGCGTCAGCGTTCCCGTGACCTCGGGGTACAGCTTGACCTCCAGCGCGTATCTGCCGTATGCCTTGATCGGGTCCTTGACCACGATTTTCCGCTTATCGAGCGTGATGCCGTGCTCGCTTGCCAGCCGCTCCGCCACGTCCTTTGCCGTCACCGAGCCGTACAGCCGACCGTCTCCGCCGCAGGATGCCTTGATGGTGACGGTAATCTTCTTAAGCTTTTCCGACAGCTCCTGCGCTTCCTTCTTTTCGGTCTCCAGCTTATACAGTCTTGCGTTTTCCTTCATCTTCGCGTCGTTCACCGACTGCGCGTCCGCAGGCTTTGCGAGCTTTCTCGGAATCAGAAAGTTCTTTCCGTATCCGTCCGAGACCTCGATGACCTCGTTCTTCTTTCCCTGCCCTTTGACATCTGCCAACAAAATGACTTTCATGGTTGTTTCCTCCTTTTCAGGTCTTAAGACCTCGGGGCTTTGCCCCGAACCCTACTCAGAAAACTTTTGAAAAAGTTTTCTGAGAACTTTCAAAACTTCGACTAAGGGGATTTTTACTCCCCTTTTTATATTGTGCTGATTTTGTGTAGCCGTATTCCGTGCTACGAATTCCGGCTGCTCCCGCGCAAAATCCCGTCCAGCGGGA
>DJSQ01000201.1 GCA_002438075.1 Clostridiales bacterium UBA6330 | reverse complement strand
TTGGAGGGTAGGGAGGACCCTCCGAAAGGGTCCTCCCTGCGCCTCCAAGGTCTTCCTAAACCTCCGGTAACTTTCGCAGGCTCTCCGCAATGTCAGCGTCGGAGGGGATGAAATCGGTCATTTTGCCGTCGTGGAATTTTTCGTAGGCAAGCATATCGAAGTAGCCCGTGCCGGTCAAGCCGAAGAGGATGACCTTCTCCTCGCCCGTCTCGCGGCAACGGAGCGCCTCGTCCATCGCAACGCGAATCGCGTGGGAGCTTTCGGGCGCGGGCAGAATCCCCTCCACACGCGCGAATTCCTCCGCCGCCTCAAAGACCGCCGTCTGCGGCACCGAGACCGCCTCCATCATGCCGTCCGCATAAAGCTGCGAGAGAATCGGACTCATCCCGTGATAGCGCAGACCGCCCGCGTGGTTCGGCGCGGGGATAAAGCCGCTTCCCAGCGTGTACATCTTCGCAAGCGGACAAACCCGCCCCGTGTCGCAAAAATCGTAAGCAAATTTCCCGCGCGTCAGACTGGGGCAGGACGCAGGCTCCACCGCAATGAAACGGTAGTCCCGCTCGCCGCGCAGCTTCTCGCCCATAAACGGCGCAATCAACCCGCCGAGGTTCGACCCACCGCCCGCACAGCCGATGATGATGTCGGGCTTGACCCCGTAAAGGTCCAGCGCCGCCTTTGCCTCCAGACCGATGACCGACTGGTGCAGCATCACCTGATTCAGCACACTGCCGAGCACATAGCGGTAGCCCTCGGTCGTCTCCGCCTTCTCCACCGCCTCGGAAATCGCACAGCCGAGACTGCCCGTCGTGCCCGGGAATTCCGCCAGAATCCGCCTGCCGATTTCGGTCTCGGTCGACGGGGACGGCGTAACCGACGCGCCGTAAACCCGCATAACCTCGCGGCGGAAGGGCTTCTGCTCGTAGGAAACCTTGACCATGTAAACCTTGCACTCCAGCCCCAGATACGCGCACGCCATCGAGAGCGCCGTGCCCCACTGCCCCGCGCCCGTCTCGGTCGTCACACCGCGCAAGCCCTGCTTCTTGGCGTAGTACGCCTGCGCAATTGCCGAGTTGAGCTTGTGACTGCCGCTGGTGTTGTTGCCTTCAAATTTGTAATAGATGTGCGCGGGCGTGCCCAGCTTCTTCTCCAGACAGTAGGCGCGAATCAGCGGCGCGGGACGATACATCTTGTAGAAATCGCGGATTTCGGTCGGGATGGGAAAGAGAGCGGTCGTGTCATCCAGCTCCTGACGGACCAATTCGTCGCAGAAGATGGGGGAAAGCTCCTCTGCGGTAATCGGACGGTGCGTGGCGGGGTTCAACAGCGGCGCGGGCTTGTGCTTCATATCCGCGCGGAGGTTGTACCATGCCGTGGGCAGCTCTTTTTCGGATAAATAGGTTTTGTACGGAATTTCTTGCTTCATAAACGGTTCCTCCTTGTGCCTGTCGGCAGTATTGTTTCGCACGGTATGATATTCTATGCGGAGAAAACAAAAAGCCGCCCCGAATTGCTTCGGGGCGGGAATCATCGAATTCTCCCGCGGTACCACCCAAAATGAAGCCCCGCGCTTCCGCGGACCTTCGCTCGTTCACATACCTGCGATATGCGGCGCTCGGATAACGGGTGCGCGCCCCGTCGGAGCCTACAGGCAGAGCGCAACGGTTTCCCCTCCGTCAGCCTTCTGCGTTCGGTCCGCCCTCGGAAGTCCATTCACGGAAAATGCCCCGCCGCGATCTCACCGCCCGCGACTCTCTTGGGAAGCGATTTGCTCCGCTACTTCTCTCCCTCAACGGTTTATACTCCTATTATACACGCCCGCGGGCGATTTGTCAACCCCCAAATGCGGATTTTTCCGCAAAATCTCTTGACGAATCGGGAATTATCTGCTATCATAAAGGAAACCGAGAAAAAATTTCGGAAATATCTGTAACCTTTCGCCCGCTTTGTCGACTGTATGGGTGACGGCGGGTAAAGACGGGAAGGAGACGGCACATGGAGGACGATCGAATCGTGGACCTGTACTGGGCGCGCAACGAGCAGGCGATTGCCGAATCGGAGCGGAAATACGGCAGACTTCTGCGGTCGGTGTCCTATGCCTGCCTCGGAAGCCGCGAGGACGCGGAGGAATGCACCAACGACACCTATCTGGAGGCATGGGACGCCATGCCGACGGCGAGACCGCAGTTCCTCGGCGCGTTCCTTTCCAAAATCACGCGCAGAATCTCGATTGACCGCTTCCGCCGCGACCATCGCGCCAAGCGGGGCGGAGCCGAGGCGCTCACGGCGGAATTGACCGACTGTCTGCCCGATACCGCCGAGCCGACCCCTGCCGAAGCCTACGATGCCGCGCAGACCCGCGATGCCATCAACCGCTTCCTTGCGGGTCTGCCCGCCGACCGCAGGACGCTGTTCGTCAACCGCTATTTCTTCGGCGTGTCGGTTGCCGCGCTTGCCGCTTCGTCGGGGCTGACGCAGACGAACGTCAAGGTCATCCTGCACCGCCTGCGCGGGGAGCTGAAGAAACGGTTGGAGGAGGAGGGAATCCCGCTATGAAACAGCAGACAGAACGGCGCGCGCAAAGGCTGCTTGACGCGATGGGCGGGATTGACGACCGCTTCCTTGCCGAGGCGATTGCCGCGCAGAGAAAACGGCGCAGACCGAGGCACCTGCTCCGCATTCTTGCGGTCGCCGCATCGCTGGCGCTGGTGGTTGGCATCGGGCTGGCGGGCGGACGGCTGTTGCGCGGCATCCTCTTCCCGAGTCGGGAGCCGACCCCCGATGAAAGCCCCAACGCGCCCGCCGATTTCTCCGCGCTCCTGCTTGCCTGCACCGAGAGCGATGCGTTTCACGTGCAGTCCGCCGCTCTGCCGCTCGATACGGGCGGAGGCATACGGATTGTGGTAAGCGAGCGGGACAGCACAACACTCTGGGTCAGCCGCGCGCTGACCGCCACCGAGCGGACCACCGTCCGCCGCGAGATGGAGAGCGCCAAGCGGCAAAGCGTCTATGACCCCACGGGAACGGACCGCTACCTGATCTGGATTGCCGACGGGAGCGGCGCGGTCTGGTCCCCCGCCCTGACCTACAGCGGCGGAAACGTCACCTACGGAACCGTCTACGATTACGACCCCGAACGTCTGCCGAGTGCGGCATTCCAAAGCCTGCTCTCCGAGCTGATCGGATGAGCCACCGAAAGGAGTAAAGTCTATTATGAAAACATCCGCAAAACGCTTTTTCAAAACCCTGCTTCCGCTGTTTTTAGCCGTGACAATGCTTGCGGGACTGCTGGTCGGCTGTGCCGGAAAGGATACCGGAAACGGCAGCCACCCCGATGATGGTTACAACTATTTTGACCCCGCAGAGGTGGCGGGTGCCGAGCTGTACAGCAAATCGGATAAAGACGGCGATGCCGAGGAGCCGTCCGACGCGTTTGTCGAAAATCCCTTTATCGACACCGCGCGGCAGAACGTTTCCACCTTCTCCGCCGATGTGGACACCGCATCCTACGCGCTGTTCCGCAAGACCGTGGCGGGCTGGGTGCGCCAGAAGGCGAACAAGCAGACGATTCTGTCGGCGCTGGAGAAGAACGCGTCCCTGTTCCGCACCGAGGAATTCCTCAACTATTTCCGCTACGAGGCGAACGCGCCGAAGGACGGCGAGCTGTTCGGCACAACGGTCGGGCTTCTGCCCTGCCCGTGGAACGAAAAGAACCAACTGCTCCGCCTGACGCTTCAGGCACCCGCAACCACGCCGACGGGCGGGAACAATCTGGTGTTCCTGATTGACGTATCGGGCTCGATGTCAACCGAGGATAAGCTGCCGCTTCTGAAAACGGCGTTCACGTATCTGGTGAATCAGCTGACCGAGCGCGATGTGGTGTCGATTGTGACCTACTCGGGCGAGGAAAAGGTGGTTTTGCAGGGCTGTGCGGGAAACGAGCGGCAGAAGATTCTGGACGCGGTGAACAGTCTCACGGCGCGCGGTGCGACGAACGGCGAAGCGGGCTTGAAAACGGCATACAAGCTGGCTGCGGATTACCGCATTGCGAACGGCAACAACCGCATCATCATGGCATCGGACGGTGACCTGAACGTTGGCATCAGCTCCGCCGACGAGCTGAAGACCTTCATTGAAGGCAAGCGGGACGAGGGGACCTTCCTGTCGATTCTCGGCTTCGGAAGCGGGAACTACCGCGACAACACGATGGAAACGCTCGCGGACAACGGCAATGGGGTTTACTACTACATTGACGGCGAGAGCGAGGCGCAGAAGGTATTCGGGGCCGACCTGATTTCAACGCTCTACACGGTTGCGAAGGATGTGAAGCTACAGCTGACCTTTGACCCGACCTATATTGCGTCCTACCGTCAGATCGGCTACGAGAACCGTCAGCTGAGCCGCGAGGATTTCACCGACGACACGAAGGATGCGGGTGAAGTGGGTGCGGGGCATCAGGTTACGGTATTCTACGAGCTGGTGATGACCGAGAACGGGCAAAAGACCGAGCTTGCCGCCGAAACGGAATTCATGAAGCTTGCGGTCCGCTACAAGGCGCCCGATGGGGATGTCTCGAAGGAGGACACCTACAGCATCGGCGTTTCCGACCGCACTGCTCCCGACAGCGACACGGAGTTCATGTTCTGCGTTCTGGAGCTGACGATGCTTCTGCACAGCAGCAAGTATCTCCCCGCCGACAATTCCGTGACCTACGAGACGGTTCTCGCCAAGCTACGCGGTCTCGATCTCGCCTCCCACTCCGACCGCGCCGAGTTCCGCTCTTTGGTGGAGGCTTTCGCGGGGTGAGGGAAGGGGAAGACCTTGGAGGCGCAGGGGACCCTCTTTCGCAGAGGGTCCCCTACCCTCCAAACCTCCCTGACCCTCCCAGAACTTCCC
>DJSQ01000227.1 GCA_002438075.1 Clostridiales bacterium UBA6330 | reverse complement strand
GAGCCCCAAGGTCTTGCCCTTGACCTTCCCCTACCGCTTCATTACCACAATCAAACCGGAGGAAACCACCGAGTAGCCGTGCGATAGATAGGCGGCACGGTACTTTTCCCAGCCGCTGTAGCGCGCGTCTATGATAACGTAGTCAACATCGGGCTTGTTCCCGTGATAGGCAAGCTCGTATATCTCCTCGCGGTCGGCTATGTGCGCCAATAGGAACGTCGAGCAGTTCACAGACGCATCAGCGGGTATCGTATCCAGAACCTCCTCCATCTCCGCATATACCTGCTTCCCGTTCTCCCAACGCGACCGATAGCTCCCCAGAACAGGCGTCACCGAGAATAGATAGAAGCATAGCGTGCACGCGGCGGCAACCGAGAGAAGCGAGCGCCGCCAACCCGAGGAAAGCTCGGTCAGATTCAGAATCAGAGCGTAGAACAGAAACGCCGCAATGCCGAAATGGTACTGGAACCCCGAGTGGTACTGATATTGATAATAGGTCAGGAAATTCACCAACACGGGCGCAACCAATAGCCACCGCGATGCCTTCTTCGTGCAGAACGGAAGCATCCCCAGCGGCAGGAACAGCTGACAGAAATAGGTGACCTTCTCCCACGACGACTTCGACGTCGTGAACAGCTGGGTCAAGAGATAGCCCGGGTTGACAAGCGCCGTCCGAACCGCGCCGAGCAAGCCGTCCTCCTTGTCGTAAATCAGATTGTCAAAGCGGCTGACCATCATCCCAAGCCCGTAGGTCTTGAGCAGATACGCCGACAGCGCAAAGTAGCCGCCCGCGAGCACCGCAAGCCCGATGCCCTCCTTCACGCGCCGCCGCCCGAGCACCATGTAAAGCGCAAAGAACAGCAGGTAAATTGCCGCGTCCTCTTTAACCGACAGCACAAGAAGCGCCGACAGAAACATCGGAATCGGGTGCCGCGACTCGAAAAAGTAGAAGGTCAGAAGCAGGAACAGCGTGAGAAAGCAGTTCTCGTGGATGTCATAAAAGCACCCCGTTGCAAGAAGCGGGTAGAACGCATACAACAGCGATACCCCAAGCGTCAGCTTGCCCGAAAAGCCGAACCGACGACAGAGCAGAAGCACGGGAATGATGCCGAGCATCAACACCACAGCCTGTCCGATTTGAAGCGTCTCGGGCGTGGGGAACAGGCACCACACGGGGTAAAGCAGATACCAGACGGGCGAAATGTGCACCGCAAAGTGCGACAGAAGCCCGTCACGCTCCGAGGTGCAGAGCGGAAGCCCCGTCCGCTTCATGTTGCAGAACATATTCACGAACAGACCGAAATCATAGTTCGGTGACGAAAAGGTCTTGTAGCGCAGACAGGTAATCCCCGCAATCACCGCGCAGGACACCCCCGCCGCCGCGACCGCCAGCACAACCGCCAACCCGCGCGGAATGCGGATGCGGTCCAAAAGCGCGCGGTTCTCGTGCATAGCGTAGAGCACGAACAGGCAGTACACCAGCGAGACGGCAAGCAGGAACAGCACGTCGTACTGATTCTCCCCCGTTGGCGCATTCCCGAGCCAGACCCCCACGCAGACCGTTGCACCGCCGAGCAGAAACCACGAGTCGGTCTGCAATTCCGCGCGGCGCAGCAGCTGTGCAATTCCCGAAAACAGCATGAACAGCAGGAAGATTTCCGCGCCGAACAGGTTTCGGTTGCTGTTCTGCCCGTAGGCAAGCGATGCAAACGAGGGGTCCCGCACAAGGCGGAACGCAATCACACAGCACCACGCGGCAACCAGACGGCAGACGATGCGCCCGAGCGAATGCGCCGATTTTTTCACATCCTCACGCACGGCTTATTCCTCCCGTGCGGCGTCCTCTGCGGTGTGGGGCGCGGACAGACCGACCACGCTGTCCACGGGCAGGGAGAACGCAATCCCCTGCGCGGGGGTTTTCAGTCCCACACTGCGATAGAGCGCGTGGAGAATGTCGTCCTTAATCTCGCGCGGGACGAGAATCATGACCATCTCCTTCTCGGGCTGGACCGTGATTTTGAAGAAGGTCTCCGCCTCCTTTCCCGCCGTGCCGCGGGCGAACAGGACCGTCCCGCCCCGCGCGCCGAACTCCTTTGCGGCATCCATCACCGCATCCGAAAAGCCTGCGTCCACAATGCAGACAATGACCTCATGTGTGTATTCCATGTTCAATTCTCCGTTTCCGTGATTCGGTTATTTCCGTTGCCGGTTGTTGGTCAGGAACTGATAGATTGCCGCGCCCGCCACGCTGGAGAGCGGAACGGTATAGGCGATGCCCTTGCCGTCGCGGACGGTTTCAAACTTCTCCTCCAGCCCCCGCAGTGCCGCAGGTGCCATGTCCTCGCGGACAAGGCTGAACAGCACGCGCTTTTCGCTGTCCTCCAGCCCGAGGTAGTGGAGCAGGTCCGAATCCGCCGTTCCCCGCGCGCGCATACTCAGCTGCATATTGATTTCAAACTCCTGCAAATAGTCCATGTAAAACTCCGCCTTGTTCTTGTTGACCACCGTAATGAGCAGCTTCAGCTTCTTCGGCGCAACGTTTTCGGTCAGCGGAAAGCGTTTCTTGCGATTCTCTTCCATGTCGGACCTCCTTTACAGGAAATTGATGATCTGCTCGTCGTCCGCGTCCAGAATCCGCTTCATGGCGATGCGCTCCCGCACCCTGCCGCGCAGGATGGCTTGGAAGCCGAGCAGTTGGATGGTGATAAGCGGGGTCATGGCAACCATTGCCACGATGCCGAACGCATTGGAAAGGACCTTCGCCTCCCCGCCGAGCACCGCGCAGGCTCCGATAGCAAAGGGCAGGATGAAGCTGGAGGTCAGGGGTCCCGAGGCAACGCCGCCCGAGTCAAACGCAATGGCGGTGTAAATCTTCGGGACAAAGAACGACAGCCCGAGAGAAAGGAAGTACCCGGGAATGAGGTAGTACAGAATGCTGAAATCCAGCAGAATCCGCAGCATGGAAAGCCCGATGGACAGTCCCACGCCAACCGACAGCGCAATCATCATGGCGCGGCGGCTGACCGTGCCGTTGGTGATGCCCTCCACCTGCTTGTTCAGAACGTGGACCGCAGGCTCGGCAAGCACCACGACCATTCCGAGCACGAAGCCCGCGACCACCAACAGCGTGGGGTGGTTCCCCGCCAGCTCCTGCCCCATCTTGAAGCCGATGGGCATGAAGCCGACCGTGACCGAGGTCAGGAACAGGACCAGCCCCGCAAAGGTATAGATGATGCCGACCGCGATGTGTCCGATCTTCTTTTTCGGCAGATGCAAAAACGCCAGCTGGATGATGGCGAAGAACACGACAATCAGTCCGAGCGCCAGCGCAACCTCCTTGACCACGCCGCCGAGGGTGGGCAGGAAATTCGCGCCGATGTGCGATGTAATGCTGTAATCGGGCAGGGCGTAGGTAATCTCCCCCCGAATCGAAATCCCAAGCGCCATGACCGCGAGAATCGGACCGATGGAGCAGAGCGCAACCAGACCGAAGCTGTTCTCCCCCGCATCCTTGCCGCCGAGGGTTGCCGCCACGCCCACGCCGAGCGCCATGATGAACGGCACCGTGATGGGTCCCGTGGTCACCCCGCCCGAGTCAAACGCCATGGGCAGGAAGTCCGCATTGCCGTTGATGACCACAAGCGAGGTCAGCGCAAACAGGAGCATATAGAAGAACATCAGCATGGAGGCAAGGCTCTTGCGAAACACGATTTTGAGGATTGCAAGGACCAGAAACAGCCCCACGCCAATGCCGACCGTGACAATCATGAGCGTGCCGTTCATGACCTCCGCCACCTGCGTGGCAAGCACCGAGAGGTCGGGCTCCGCAACCGTGATGAATACACCCATGATGAAGCAGACCGCCAGAAGCAACCCAAAGCTGCGCGACTTGGAAAGCCCCGCGCCGACCTGCTCCCCCATCGGGGTCATCGCCATGTCCGCCCCGAGGTTGAACAACCCCATGCCGAGAATCAGCACGACCGCCGAGATGCTGAATACCAGCATCTCCTGCCCCGTCAGATGCACCAGCGGGGTCAGGTTCAGAAGCAGGACAATCGCCGTCACCGGTAAGACCGATGTCAGCGCCTCCTTGAGCTTGAGAGAAAGAATTCGTATCACGGATTACCTCCTTGAATGTGGAATGTGTTTTCTATCGTTTGGTGGGTATCTGTCGAACGGGGGTGGTCTAAAACAACACGGAGGGGGGCTGTGAGATGTACCCCATTCGTTGCAATGTTACTTGTTGACTTATATAGAATGCCTTACACGGGTGCCGAGATTCCGCCTGCCGGAGCCCCTTCGGGGTTCGACTCCGCGGCAATGGTTGGTTTTTGCGTTCGCCGTTGCATGGCGGTGCCG
>DJSQ01000229.1 GCA_002438075.1 Clostridiales bacterium UBA6330 | reverse complement strand
TCTTCGCTCTGCAAGGGCGGGTGCTCTTGGGGGAAGTTCTGGGAGGGTCCGGGAGGTTTGGAGGGTAGGGGACCCTCTGCGAAAGAGGGTCCCCTGCGCCTCCAAGGTCTTCCTCACCCCCCCTGTAAATTTTTCTTCCTCACCCCCGAGGTTCGACAGAAAAAACGGGGCGGGACGTGTATAATATAGATAACCGAAAAGAGATAGCCGAGAATGGGGGGACGGACGTGGACGTTTACGTGGACTTGTATTTTCTGATTAACGCGAGTATGGACCTCTTGTGCCTTGCCATGACAGCCGCAATCCTCCACCGCGCCGCAAAACGGTGGAGACTGCTTCTTTCGGCAGTGGTCGGCGGCGCGTATGCCGTCGGAATCCTGCTGGCGGGCATTGGCGGCGTGACGGGCGTTTTGCTCGACCTCTGCGTGGCGGTCCTCCTCGCGGCAATCGCGTTCGCAACGCGCGGCGGGAGCGCGGGGAGACTGCTCCAAAGCGCGGGCGCGTATGCGCTTCTTTCCGCCCTCCTCGGCGGACTGATGACCGTCCTCTACCGCTTCCTCAACCGCCTGAACCTCCCGCTGGAAGCCTTGCAGGGAGACGGGCTTTCCGCTTGGATGTTCGCAATCCTTGCGGCGGTCGCGGGCTTCTTCACCCTGCGCGGCGGGAAGCTGTTCCGCAGGTCGGGTGCCACGCGCGCAGTCAGGCTGGAGATTACCGTTGAGGGGCGAACCGCCACCCTGCACGCGCTGGTCGATTCGGGAAACCTGTTGACCGACCCGCTCAGCGGCAGGAGCGTGATTGTCGCCGACCCCGCCAAGCTGACCCCACAGCTGCCGCCCGCCCTGCTTGACGCGCTGGCGCACCCGACCGAGGCGCGGGAGAAATACGCCCGCCGCGTGCGGCTGATTCCCGCGCGGACCGCAACGGGGGAGGGGATGCTCGCGGCATTCGCGCCCGACCGCCTGACGGTCATTGACGGCAAGGAGCGGACCGAGGCAAACGACCTTGTTGCGCTCTCTCCGCTCGGGGACGCGGCAAAGGGCTTTGACGCACTGATTTCGCTTGAATAAAGAAGATAGGGAGGAGATAAAACCATGAATCTGTTTGTACGGTTCCGAAACTGGCTGGCATCGAAATTCCGAAAAAGAGGGGTTTACTACATCAACGGTCCCGAGGTCCTGCCGCCGCCGCTCGACCGTGAGGAGGAGGCGTACTGGATTGCGCACATCGACGAGGAGCACGCGCGCGACGTGCTGGTGGAGCGGAACCTGCGGCTGGTCGTGTTCATCGCCAAGCGCTTTGAGAATACGGGGACGGGGATTGAGGACCTGATTTCCATCGGGACGCTCGGGCTGATCAAAGCCATCGGGACCTTTCACGCCGACAAGGGCATCAAGCTGGCGACCTATGCCTCACGGTGCATCGAAAACGAGATTCTGATGTACATCCGCAAGCGGAGCGGTCAGCGGTGCGAGGTGTCGATGGAGGAGCCGCTGAACACCGATTGGGACGGGAACGAGCTGCTGCTCTCGGACGTTCTGGGGAGCGAGGAGGACGGCGTTGCCTACGAATTGGAGCGCGAGGAGGAGCGCGCGGCGGTGCGGAAGGCGGTCGCGGCGCTTGACCCGCGCGAACGGGAGCTGATTGAGCTGCGCTACGGCTTCACGGGTGACGAGCTGACGCAAAAGGAGGTTGCGGACCGCCTCGGGATTTCGCAATCCTACATTTCGCGGCTGGAAAAGCGGACGCTTGCGCACCTGCGGGAGGCAATTGGCGGAAAGATTTGATGCGCCGCGCGTAAAATGCGCGTTTTCCCCTTTACAAAGCGCGAAAAATGTGATACAATAGAAACGGAAAGAAATTGTTGCCCGCAGGGGCATGGAGAAGGAGAAGAAAGATGTCACATTTGAAAAAATTCCGCGCGGCGCTGGCGGAAAAGGGCGCGGACGCGGCAATCATCGGGAGCAAGCTGAATCAGAAGTACCTCTCGGATTTTGATTTTGATGACGGCTTTGTGCTGGTCACGAAGGGGCAGTCCTACCTCATTACCGACTTCCGCTACGTGGAGGCGGCAACCGAACAGCGGAATCCCGAGCTGGAGGTCCTGACCCCGAACATCGGGATGCTGACCTGCATTGGGGAGCTGTTGCACGAAAACGGCTGTCGGAAGGTACTGATTGAGGAGGAAGCGCTGTCCTTTGCCGATTACGGGAAGTACCGCGAGAAGCTGGCGGACGCGGAGCTGCTTTCGGGCGCGTCGGCGCTTCTGGAGGAGCTGCGGCTCTACAAGGACGAGAAGGAGCTGGAGACGATGGCGCGCGCGCAGGCAGTGACCGATGCGGCGTTTGCGCACATTCTGAACTTCATCAAGCCCGAGATGACCGAGATTGAGGTTGCGCTGGAGCTGGAGTTTTTCATGCGGCGGAACGGCGCAGACGGACTTGCGTTTGACACGATTGCGGTTTCGGGGACTGCTTCCTCGCGCCCGCACGGGGTCCCGGGCAGGCGGCAGTTGGAAAAGGGCTTCCTGACGATGGATTTCGGCGCGCGGGTGGGGGGCTACTGCTCCGACATGACGCGGACGATTGTCATCGGTCGCGCGGATGCGGAGATGAAGAAGCTGTACAACACGGTTCTGCGTGCGCAGACCGAGGCGCTTGCGGCGTACCGCGAGGGCGCGTCCTGCGCGGCGCTGGACAAGATTGCGCGGGACATCATTGACGGTGTACCCGAATACCGCGGTGCGTTCGGGCACTCGCTCGGGCACGGTGTGGGGTTATTCATTCACGAGAACCCTCGCGTTTCGTCCCGTGCGGGGGACGCGGTCCTGAAGCGCGGCAACGTTGTGACCTGCGAGCCCGGCATTTATCTGGAGGGCAAGTACGGTTGCCGCATTGAGGACATGGTAGCGATTCGTCCCGACGGCTCCGTCTACAACTTCACCCGCAGCCCGAAGGAACTGATTGAGGTGTAAGGGAAAGGAAGACCTTGGAGGCGCAGGGAGACCCCTTGAAAGGGGCTCCCTACCCTCCAAACCTCCCTAACCCTCCCCGAACTTCCCTGCACGGCAACCGCCATATTGGTTTGTGAAAACGTTTCTCGCTTTTTGGGTGGCGGTTGCCGTACAGGGAAGTTTTTGTCGGTTTGGGAGGTCGGATTTTGTCACGTTGTGCGGCTTCGCGCTCTGTTTGTGAGCGGGACGCGGTTAGAGGTTTAGCCTTCACGAGTTCCGAGATTCCGCCTGCCGGCGTCCCTTTGGGGGTCGACTGAACGCCGCAGGCGTTTGCTCTAACATGACACCCGTTGGGATTCTGCAAATGCTCGCCCTTACTCGGGTGCCGAGATCCCGCCTGC
>DJSQ01000112.1:299-2660 GCA_002438075.1 Clostridiales bacterium UBA6330 | reverse complement strand
CGGCGGGTGCTTGGGGGGAAGCTTTGGGTTTGGGGCAGAGGGACGGAATATCGCACATTCATTACGGGGTGTGTTGACAAGAGGCGGGAATTGTGGTATAATCTTGCGTAAAGGGATTGGGACGGATTCCGAAAACAACGGAAGGGTAAAGGAGCGATTTTTATGGTTGCAAGGGTTGAAAGGCACAATGGGGTGCTGAATGTCAGGATTGACGGGAAATACTATCCGCCGCTCGCGTTTAAGTCGTTCCGACCGAACAAAGCCAATATTTCCGAGTTTTACGGCGCGGGACTGCGGCTCTACAGCATTCTCACAAGCGGTGTCACCTCCGCGCTCGGGGTTCCCTATTCGCTTTACGGGGAGTCTTGGATTGGGGAGGGGGAATACGATTTCGGACCGATTGACCGCCAGATTGAGCTGTTCCTCGAAAACGCGCCCGAGGCGTATTTTGCAATCATGATTCAGCTTGACACCCGCGATTGGTATCTGAAATTACATCCCGAGGTGCCGAACTCCTTTCTGAGGCTGTCGCAGACGGCGTGGTATGAGGATTGGAGACGCTCCGCCGCGGCGTATCTGAAGGCGGTTATTTCCCATTGCGAGGCGAAATACGGCGAGAGGATATTCGGCTATTTTATGCTCTGCGGCATGACCACCGAGTGGTTTTCCGCATACGACCGTGAAGCGCCGCATCCCATCAAGGAGGCGGGTTACCGAAAATGGCTCGGCAGGGAGGACGCGTGTCTGCCGTCCTCCGAGCGGATGAACGCGGACGGCGCGGCGTTCCTGACCCCCGAGGAAAGCGATGTCTATATGGCGCGCCGCTTCCATTCGGACACGATTGCCGAGCTGATTCTCTATTTTGCGCGCGAAGCGCAGACGATTCTGGAGCACAAAAAGCTGCTTGGGCTGTACTACGGCTATCTGCTGGAGCTGGACCAAGCCAGATGCCACAATTTCGGTGTGCTCGAATATGAAAAGATATACACGAGCAAGGATATCGACATGATTTCCAGCCCCTCGTCCTACAGCTTTCGGAAGCTCCGCGACCCGAGCGCGTTTATGGTAACGCAAAAGACGCTGGACCTTCACAACAAGCTGTATTTTCTGGAGTTCGATCACATTACCCATGTTGCGCCCGAGGAGGTTCACGACGGGAAAACCGTTGCGGCAAACGGGAAATTCGTAAAAATCCCGGGCGCGGACAGCAAATGTGTCGATGCGACCGAATCGCTGAACCTGATGTACCGCGATTTCCTGCTGACCACGGCAAACCGCGCGGCGCTCTGGTGGTTTGATATGTTCGACGGTTGGTTTCGCGCGCCCGAGCTGATGGAGGCAATCGGGCACATGATTGCCGTAAACCGCAGGCTTTCCGAATGCGAGGTTGGGTCGGTTGCGGAGATCGGCGTATTTGCCGAGGGCAGGTCGCTTTACCGTGTCAGGAAGTCGAGCCTTTTGGTGGGGCACAGCCTTTCGGAATTCCGCCGTCGTCTTGCGGAATGCGGCGCGTGGTATGACCTCTGCTCCACCGTTGACATCGGCAACGCGGAATTGCCCGCCTACAAGCTGTTCGTATTCTGCGACCAATACGACCTTCCGCCCGCGCTTCGGACCGAAATTCTCAATCGGCTCAAGGCGACCGATGCGGCGGCGCTCCGGCTCTATGCCCCGAGCTATGCAACCGACGGCAGCTTGGCGGTATCGCGGATATCCGAGCTGACGGGAATTCGGGTGGTCGAATCGGACGCGCCGCACGGCGGGCTTGTATACGGCGGGGAGACCTATTCCTACAAAACCGATGCGCCCTACTTTGCAATCTCCGACCGCGATGCCGTGCCGCTTGCGTATTTCGAGGACGGCAGTGTTGCCGTTGCGTATACACGCAAGGCGGGCTATCTGTCGGTCTATTCGGCGCTTCCCACGCTTCCTTCCGCGCTCCTGCGCGAGATTGCAAGGCTGGCGGGCGCGTTCATCTACAGCGAGCGGGACGGGGTTTATGTGTACCCGAACACCCGCACAATCGGCGTATACAACGCAACCGATTCGGCAGCGGAGATTACTTTGCCGCACGCGGGCGTGTACCGCGACCTGATTGAGGGCGGGGTCTACAACGGGGAGAGCGGCAAGCTGACGCTTCCGAGAAAGCCGCTCCGCGCTTATCTGCTCACGGAGGAAGCATAAGGACCGCAATCCGATAAGGGGGCTATCGAGCATAGCCTCCTCTTTTTCGGGAGGGGAATCGGCAGTCCCGTTTTGCCGCGTTTTTTCGTGTTTTGACGGAAAATGATACTGAGCATTGATGAAAATCGAGCCGAGAGGAAGAAAAATAAAAAAATAACGGGAATTTCAAAAAAAAAA
>DJSQ01000112.1:0-192 GCA_002438075.1 Clostridiales bacterium UBA6330 | reverse complement strand
AAATAGTAAGATATTATATGAGTAGATTCAGCAACACCCTGCGTGATGCGAAAAAGCCGAAGGAACCTCCCGCCCCTGAGGTGCGGGATGGAAAAAGCAGAAGTCCGGGAGGAAAAAAACATGACCTTTGAACACGACGATAGCCTCGAGTGCGGTGTGAATATCAAGGTTATCGGTGTCGGCGGCGGCGGA
>DJSQ01000108.1:3052-3210 GCA_002438075.1 Clostridiales bacterium UBA6330 | reverse complement strand
ATACCTACAAAACGCATCCCACCCACCAATCAGGTGCGATAGCCGCACCATCAAAAAACACCTCCCGTCCAAACCCAAAAAACTTCCCTGCACGGCAACCGCCGTCCTAAAAACGCAGGAAATCCCCACAAACCAAACCGGCGGTTGCCGTGCAGGGA
>DJSQ01000108.1:0-2969 GCA_002438075.1 Clostridiales bacterium UBA6330 | reverse complement strand
GGAGGTTTGGAGGGTAGGGAGGACCCTACGAAAGGGTCCTCCCTGCGCCTCCAAGGTCTTTCCTTTCCCACCCCAATCTTACCCATCCAAAGGAGAAATGCCATGACACCGATGATGGAGCAGTACTTCGAGATTAAGAACCAGTATAAGGACTATCTGCTGTTTTATCGCCTCGGAGACTTCTACGAAATGTTTTTTGACGACGCAGTGGTCGCGTCAAGAGAGCTGGACCTCACCCTCACGGGGCGGGACTGCGGCGAGGCGGAGCGCGCACCCATGTGCGGGGTCCCGTTCCACGCCGTTGACGAGTACATCGGAAAGCTCATCGAAAAGGGGTATAAGGTCGCAATCTGCGAGCAAATGGAGGACCCCGCGCTCGCAAAGGGGCTGGTCAGACGCGATGTCATCCGTGTCATCACCCCCGGCACCCTCATCGAGTCTAACCTCCTCTCCGACCAGAAGAATAACTTCCTCTGCTGCCTGTGCATGGGTGAGTACGCAAGCGGGGTCTGCTTTGCGGATATCTCCACCGCGCAGGTCTACGCAACCGAGCTGACGGGGGACGGCATGGCGGCAAGAATCAAAAACGAGCTCGCCGCGTATAACCCGCGCGAAATTCTCTGTAACCTCAGTCGGGTCCATATGGGCGAGGTCGGCGAATGGCTCGCGGCAAGACCCGAAATCATGCTCTCGGACGCGCAGGCGGCGCGCTTCGACCGCGAAACCGCAGAAGCGGCGGCAAGAGAGCAGTTCGGAGACGGGCTAAAGCCCAGCTTCTTTGACGATGACGAAATGGTCCGCGCCGTGGGCGCGATGGTCGGCTACATCCGCGAAAACGAGCGCCGCGACATCTCCTATATCAAGACCCTCAACGTCTATACCGATGGGCAGTACCTCGAAATGGACGCAAACACCCGCCGCAATCTGGAGCTGACCGAGTCCATGCGCACCAAGAAAAAGACGGGGTCCCTGCTGTGGGTGCTGGACAAGACCCGCACCGCCCCGGGCGCGCGGATGCTGCGGAGCTGGGTGGAGCATCCGCTCCTCTCCACGGGCGATATCCGCGAGCGGCAGGACGCGGTGGAGGAGCTGGCGGGCAACTACATGATGCGCGAGGACCTCGGCGAGGAGCTGAACCGCGTGCAGGATTTGGAGCGGCTTATCACCAAAATCGTCTACGGAACCGCGAACCCGCGCGATTTGCGGTCGGTCTGTACCACGGCGCAGGCGCTCCCCGCAGTCAAGACCATGCTGGAGAGCTGTAAAAGCCGCCGTCTCGCGGCACTGGCGGCGGAGCTGGACACGCTGGCGGACGTGGAGGACGAGATTCGCCGCGCAATCCGTGAGGACGCACCCGTGATGCTCCGCGAGGGCAAAATCATTGCGGACGGCTTCAACCCCGAGGTCGACCACCTGCGGGCAATCATGTCGGACGGCACGGGCTGGCGCGACAGAATTGAAGCCGAGGAGCGCGAAAAGACGGGTATCAAGACCCTGCGCGTGGGCTACAACCGCGTGTTCGGGTACTATATCGAGGTCACGAAATCGCTTGTGGGGCAGGTGCCGACCGACCGCTACATCCGCAAGCAGACGCTGGCGAACGCCGAGCGGTACATCACCGATGAGCTGAAGGACATGGAGGCAACGGTGCTGGGCGCATCGGATAAAATCTGCGCGCTGGAGTACGAGCTGTTCCAGCAGGTGCGGAACTTTGTTGCCGAGCGGAGCGCCCGCATTCAGCGCACGGCGGCGATTCTGGCGGAGATTGACTGCTACCAGTCGCTCGCGGCGGTGGCGCAGAAGAACAAGTACGTGCGCCCCGAGATTGACCAGAGCGACGTGATTCACATCAAGGACGGCAGGCATCCCGTGGTGGAGCAGTTTGTAAAGAACAGCTACTTTGTCCCGAACGATGCGGAGCTGGACACGAACCACAACCGCCTGATGCTCATCACGGGACCGAACATGGCGGGTAAATCGACCTATATGCGGCAGGTGGCGCTGATTGTGCTGATGGCGCAGCTGGGGTCCTTCGTCCCTGCGGCGGAGGCGCGCATCGGCGTGGTGGACAAAATCTTCACCCGCGTGGGCGCGTCGGACGACCTCGCCTCGGGGCAGTCGACCTTCATGCTGGAGATGAACGAGGTTTCCTACATTCTCAAGAACGCAACGCGGCAGAGCCTGATTGTGTATGACGAGGTGGGGCGCGGGACCTCGACCTTTGACGGCATGAGCATTGCCCGCGCGATTGTGGAGTACACGAACAGCCGCAAGATTGGTGCAAAGACGCTGTTTGCAACGCACTACCACGAGCTGACCTCGATGGAAGGGGAGTTTGACGGAATTGTCAACTACAACGTGGTGGCAAAGAAGCGCGGGGACAGTATTACCTTCCTGCGCAAGATTGTGCGCGGGTCGACCGATGACAGCTACGGCATTGAGGTGGCGAAGCTGGCGGGACTTCCCAACGAAGTCATCAAACGCGCGCGCGAGGTTCTTGCCTCGGTTGAGGCGACCTCCCGTGCGGTTTCGGCGGCATCCGCGAAGGATGCGCCCACGAAGCCCGACGACGGTGCGCTGACGCTCGACGACTGCATCAACGACCGGATTATCACCGAGCTGAAGTCCGTCGACCTGAACACCCTCTCCCCCCTCGAATGTATGACCTTCCTGTTCGATTTGAAGAAGAGGTTATAAAGACCTTGGAGGCGCAGGGAGGAAGACCTTGGAGGGGGAAGGACCCCCTTTCGGATGGGGTCCTTCTCCCTCCAAACCTCCCTCATCTCCCCGAACTTCCCTGCACGGCAACCGCCGATTTGGTTTGTGAAAACTTTTCTCGATTTTTGAGACGGCGGTTGCCGTGCAGGGAAGTTTTTGGTGGATTGGGAGGTGCGGGGCGGTAAAGAGTGCGGCTATCGCGCTCGATTGGTGAGCGGAAAGCGTTTTGCTATGACGCCTTACACGGGTGC
>DJSQ01000085.1 GCA_002438075.1 Clostridiales bacterium UBA6330 | reverse complement strand
GTCAAGGCATTATACACGACCCGTTCCTCCTTGTCAAGCGTTTTTTGTAAATCTTTGCTTTTGGAATGTCTGATTTATGATACCATATGTCACGGAAAAATTCTATGATTTTTTTGCGCGTAAATTTTAATGTTTTTGCATTGTGACGCTCTTGCACAAATGCCGAGGCTCGATTTTGGTCATTTTACCGATTCCGCATCCTGATTCAGGACCTTTTTCCACGGCTTGTGAACCGATGCCTTATAGCATAGGGCGTAGGAATTGGAATATCCCTCGGGGCTTTCGAGCGTGAGAATGACCTGCTCCGCGTCGGTTTTGGGAAGCACCACCCGAACCGTGTTCCCGCGCGTGTTTCCGTTTGCGGGCGCGGAGGTCTCCCACGTCTCCAGCGTTTTTCGCCAGTCCCCCACCGAAACCGTTGCCGTTACGCGCCCGCGTTGCTCCTCGGGCGTGTCGTTGTGGAACCACAGCTCGGCTTCAAAGGTCTCGCCGCCGCGCCAGCGGTACTTCGCAATCCGCGCCGTAAACAGCACGGGTGACAGCGCACGCCGCACCGCGTAGTAGGCGGGCTTCGGCTTTGCGGGATACGCAACAATGCTGTTGTTCGCCGCCGTCATCCACGGCTCGTTGAAGCACCAGTTCAGGCACATGGAGCAATGCTTCCACTGCCGCCGCGCCTCCTCAAAGATTGCCTGATAGCCCGCGCACTGGAGGCGGTCGGACTGCGCAATCAGGTCCTCGAGCGTGTCGGCTTTGCCGAAGTATTCCTCCAGCGTCGGCAGGCAGAGCCATGTATCCTTGCCCCACGCCCAAAAGCCGTGGTGGATTTCCCACGCAGGGGTCTCGCGCGGCGGGAACAGCTCCTCCTTCGGAATCGCGCGCCGCAGGTTCTCCGCAGGAGAGATGGACGGAACGCCGAACTCCGCATAGGCGGTCATATGGCTGTTTTGGAACACGCCGAACACCTCGCCGCCCCCGTCGGGGTCGTTGAAGCGGTAGCCGCCGTGCCCCATCCCCACAAGCGGAGAGGTCGGCAGGAACGGGCGGTCGTAGTCCAGCTCGTAGCACAGCTTGTTCAGCAGGCGCAGGACATGGGACTGGTCGTCCATCCCCGACCACGAGTTGAACAGCTCGTTCCCGCCGCACCAGAGCGCCAGACAGGGGTGCGCGCGCAGGCGCAGAATTGCCGCCGTTGCCTCCTGCTCCAGCACCTGCATATAATGCGCCCCGTCGCGGTAATCGTTGCAGGCAAGCATGAATTCCTGCCAGACCAGAATACCGAGGCGGTCGCAGATATCGTAGAAGCAGTCCTTTGCAAGCCCCGCGCCGCCCCAGACCCGCAAAAGGTTCATGTTCGCGTCCCGCGCAAGCGTGAGAAGCGTTTCGTACCGCGCGGCATCCACCGCCGCGGGGAAGAGGTCGGGATTGACCCAGTTCGAGCCCTTCGCCATGATTTTTCTGCCGTTCAGCTCAATCGTAATCGGCGCATCGTAGCGCGATTTCGGGAAGGACTGCGGGTCCCCCGCCTTCGCGTTGCGCAAAAGGCGCAGGCGGCGGAAGCCGACACAGCCCGTTTGCAAATCGCCCGCGTTGCGGATTTCCCAGCGGTAAAGCGCCGCCTCGCCCTGCCCGTTGCACCACCACAGGCGCGGATGCTCCACCGTCACCTCCCGCGCATCTCCGCGATAGACCTCCGCACCGTCGGGGTCATAGAGCACCGTTTCGCAGGGGGTGTCGCAGGTGAACGCAAAGCGCACCGTGCCCGTCTCCAGCGTCTCGTCCAACTCCGCGCGGACCTCGACATTCGTCACCGTGCAGGCGTTTCGCGTTTCGATGTACGCGTCCTCCCACATTCCCGACACCAGCAGGCGCGGGTTCCAGTCCCAGCCGTAGCAGACGGGCGGCTTACAGCTGTCCGCCGCCTCGTCTCGCGTGCCGACCTCTCCCCGCCCGCTCTTGGGATGCGGGAAAATCCGCACCGTGAGCAGGTCGTTCTCCCCCCGCAGGTGGTCGGTGAGGTCGATTTCCGCAATCCGATACATCCCCTCACAGCTGTCAAGCAGAACGCCGTTCAGCCTGATTTCGTAGCGGTAATCGATGCCGCGGCTGACGAACACAACCCGCTCGCCTGCCGCCCGCTCGCAGTGCAGGACCGCGCTGTATTCCCACGTGTCGTCCTCCAGCGTCTCAAAGGCGCGGCAGTTGTCCGCATATTGCACGTCGCCCCAGCCCCTTGCCGCCGCGTAGTCCCTCTGGATGCACCCGGGGACCGTTGCCGCAAAGCTGCCGTCGTTTTTGGTCAGGTTCCGCCCCTGCCAGCTCTGTTTGAATTTCATATACTCCGCCTATCGGTTTTTATGCCTTGTGCTTGTTGAAATAGTCATTGAAATCGCCCAGCTTCTCGCCGCTCGGCGCGTAAGGGAGCGAAATCTCCGCCGTTCCGAAGCCCGAAACAATAATCTTCTTCACGCTCTCGGAATCCACCAGCCAGCGGTTTCCGAAGGGGTACTTGTCGGTGGGGCTCATGCGGTACCAGAAGGCGAACACGTTCTGCGGGATGCTTGCGTAGCCCGTCTCCTGCCAGCCGATGATGTTCATGGGCCAGAGCACCGTTTCGGGGTTCACGACCTGATAGAACGCCAGCGATGCGCCCTCGTAGCCATGGTGCGCCACCTGCACGATGTCGCTTTTCAGCTCCTCTGCGGGCAGGTCCGCCAGCATACGGTCCGCCACCAACTTGCCCATGTCCGCCAAGAACAGAATCCGCTGACCGCCCGCCGTTACGCGGATGACCGTGCCGGTTTCGTTGAGGTCCTCGGTCAGGGTCGGGAGCAGGTCCTCCTGCGTGTAGAGGACATCCACGCGGATGCCCGCCACCGTGAAGCCAAGCCCCGTGTGGAGGTTTCCGTAGCGCACCGCGTCCTTCCATCTGCCCATTGCCGTATCGACCGACTTCTTGATATCGGTCAGCCATTGCGCGTCACCCGAACGCTGTGAGAAGTGGTAGTAGAACGCCCGCACGGGGACCTCGGAGGCGTATTTCTCCGAGAATGCAAGCATTGCGCCGTAGTGGTCGCCGTGCAAATGCGAGATGTACCAGCCCGCGATGACGGGTGTCTGTCCCGCAGGCGTGTTCTCGCGCAGGAGCGTATAGATGCGGTCGGCTTCGGTTTCGGTATTGTAGCCGCCGTCCAGAATGAAGAACTCCCCGTTCGTTCCGCGGAACACATAGGACATTCCGCCGTTGAGCTTGGAATTCCTGTTGTCAATCTCCAGCTGCCACAGGCGCGGGGTACCGGTTTCGGTCTCGGGTGCGCGCTCGGGTGTGATGCTCGCGCCCTTCTGCTCCGCGCCGATGCGGGTACGCCCCGACTGCGCGGAGAAGGAGACGTACACCGTTGCGCTCTCGCCGCTGTAAAGCGCGTAGCGGTTCCCGCCGAGCGTCTCGGCGCGGGTCTCGGTAAAGCCCGCCTTCGTCAGCTGGGCGAGGTAGCCCTCGTAGTCGCTCTGCTCGGTCCCGTCATAGACCATCATGCAGGAGACCGCGTTCTCGTTGTATCCGCCCGTCAGCGCGCCCGCCTCAAAGGTGGGAACCGTTGCAAGCCATTTCTTTCCGTCAAAGCCGTTGTTTTCCGTCACGGTATAGACCTCCCCAAAACACAGGTCCCCCTTCAGGGTCCCCTTTTTCGCCTGTCGGAGCATTTCGCAGAATGCCCGCACAGCGTTATACAGCCTTTCGTCATCGGTTGCGACCACGGCAATTTTCCCGTCCGCCGCCGCGATGCGGTAGGACGGTGCGGTCAGCGTGTTCATCGCCGCGCGGCTCGCGGCACGGTTGGTGGCACCGATGAGAATTTCGGTCTTTCCCGCCTCGTCCTCGCTCGCGTTATCCAGCGTGAGGGTGATGCGCCCCATGCCGAGGTCCTCGCGCAGGGAATCGAACAGCTCCGCAAGCTTCGTCCGTGTATCCGCCGCCACGCCGTCATCCACAATCACGGGGCAGGTAAAGCGCCCGCTTTTTGTCAGCGTGAGGATATCGTCCCCACCCGAGGCGGAAAGGTCGGTGCGCGCGATGGAAATGCTCCCGTCCGCGGCGCTCCATGTGTCGGTCAGGGTCTCCACGGCTTTTGCGAGCATGGCATCGTTGGAGGCGGTCAGGAGCAGCTTATCGCCCGCAAAGGCGATGCGCCACTCGGAATCCCCCAGCTCCGCGACCGCGTCTTCGGAGGCTTTGCGCGCGGTAGCGCCGAGCAGGATTTCCTTTTTCTGCTCGGGATACTTTGCGGTATCGTCGGTCACGCGGGTCGGCGTTTTTCCCGTAACCGCGCTGACGGCATCCGCGAGCCTTGCGCTCAGGCGGGTTTGGATGCTCGTTGCGTTTGCGGGAACGACGATGCGGTAATCCTCCTCACCGCCGAACAGGTTGACCGTTTCGGTCTTGCTTCCGCCCGTTCCCGTTTCCCCGCCCGCAGGCGTTTTCGGTCCGCAGGAGGCAACAAACAGGAGCAGGATTGCAAGAAACAGGCAAAACCGTTTTTTCATGGTTGGTTTTCCTTTCTTTTGTAAAATTTGAAAAAGGACTTGTTTTTATGCCCGAAATCGTGTATAATGGTAACAAAGAGGAAGGGAGCGTGGGAAACATGGAAAAGAAAGCAGTGCGCGCGGAGCGTGAAACAGACAGTCACGGCAAGCGGATTCTTTACGACATCTTTGCCCACACGCACACCGATTTTGAAGATCGGGTCCGTCCGCACACGCACACCTACTTTGAGATTATTCTGATTGAGGAGGGTGTGGGGGTTGACACCTGCGGCGATGCGCCGATTTACGCGGTTGCGGGGGATGTTGTATTCATTGCGCCGAACGCGATTCACAATCTCTACCATGCGCCCGAATTCGGGAAGTACAGCAGCATTGTGGTAAAGTTCTCCCCGCAGTTTCTCTACCCTTTGGATGCAACGCAATCGGACATTGACAGCTTATTCACCGCGCCCTGCTTCAAGCTCCCCGTGAATCTGTTCCGCAAGGAGAGTGCTGAGGCGGCGCAGCTTGGGGAGATGATACGGGGGATTTACCGCGAGCGTTCCGAAAAGCAGCTGGGCTACGAGCTGGCGCTCCGCGCGAAGCTCTCGGAGCTCTATCTCTTTCTGGTTCGTTTGCTTGCCCGCGCGCCCGAGGTATCCGCGCCGACGGTGGAGCGGTTGACGGACGACAGTGTGATGAAGCTGAAGGCGGCGCTCTCCTACATGGAGCAGAACTACACCTACAACATTTCGATGCAGGAGGTAGCCGAGCAGGTTGGCATGGACTACTACCAATTCTCGCGCTTCTTCCGCCGCATGACGAACAAGCGCTTTAACGAGTACTTATCGGAGCTTCGTCTCTCCCGCGCCAAAAAGATGCTTCTGACCGATGACAAGACGGTTTCCGAGGTTGCGATGGAATGCGGATTTGACTACCTTTCCTACTTCTCCGACAAATTCAAGAAGCTCTACGGCATTGCCCCGCAGGACTTTCGGAAGAAATATCGGGGGAAGGAGTGAGGGAAGACCTTGGAGGCGCAGGGAGACCCCTTTCGGAGGGGGCTCCCTACCCTCCAAACCTCCCTGACCCTCCCCGAACTTCCCCCATGTCCCCG
>DJSQ01000090.1 GCA_002438075.1 Clostridiales bacterium UBA6330 | reverse complement strand
GGCGGGGACATGGGGGAAGTTTTTGGGTTGGATTGGGAGGTGCGAATTTGTTGCAGGGTGCGGCTATCGCGCCCTATTTGTGAGCGGTAGGCGGTGAGGGAGAGGTGAGGGGGAAAGAAAAAATCGGGAAAATGTTTGAAAGGGCTTGACATTTTCCCGATTTGTGGTATAATATAGGTACGACAAGGACGCATCGGCGAACAGTCAGCGCCCTCCTCGGTTGGATAACCGCCCTCTGAGCTTTGTCAGAGTTGTGAGAGGGCGGTTATTTCTTTTTGCTCTGCTTGAGGTATGTCATGACAGAACAGATTGCAGAGATGACTCTGCAAACCATGCCGACCACCTGAGTGATCAGATTAAGTGTGTTCATCACGGGTACCACCTCCCTCCGTTGTTTGTACGGAGAGAGGATAGACAAAACATTGGAAATGTCTTTCGCTCTCTCCGTCGCGTTCAAATGTCCGCCTTCGGAGGGAGCTGACTGCCGCCTTTGCATCCTTGACAGACGCGCTTGCGCTTGTCTGCCTTTATATTATACACCGTTCGACTGTGTTTGTCAAGCGGTGCTTTTTATTTTTGCTTGAATTCCTTGATGAATGCTATCCGATGTTTTACGCGAGGGCGGGGCAGTCCAAAAAATCTTCAATATTTTTTCAAAACCCTCTTGACAGACGGGCGTGGATGGTGTATACTATAAAATGACAAGGATATTTGTCATTGTGACGCAGAAGATTGTCAGAATGGGAGGTGTTACATGGTACTGCGAAACCGATTGAAGGAGCGGCGGGCGGCGCTGAACGTCAATCAGCAGGAAATGGGGCAATTATGCGGGGTATCGCGGCAGACCATCAGTCTGATTGAGCGGGGCGACTATTCGCCGTCCGTCACGCTTGCCCTGACGATTGCGAAGGTCTGCGGCGTGGCGGTTGAGGAGGTATTCTATTTACAGGAGGAAGAGGAACATGGAAGAAAATGAAATCAGGCGGGCGAATCGCGCGGCGCTCCCGAAGCTGTTGCTGTTCATGGTGCTCTGTCTGGCGGTTGGTGGCACGGCGGGGTATTTTGCCGCGCGGTACGGGCTGAACACGCTGACGGGAAATCTCAAAAGCGCGGGCGCATTTTTCGGGTCGAACGTTGCGCCGTATCTGTTGCTTGCGGTGGCGGTTCTGTCACCAGCGGTCTGCTTTTCGATTTACCGCGGCGCGAAGAAGCGGATTGCCGCATGGGACGGCGAGGACGAGGCAGTCTACGAGGCAATCGACCGCAGGCTTTCCACTGTGAATCGGATATCCGCCTCGGCGCTGGTGCTGTCCTATTTCCTGCTGGCGGCATCCTATTCGGGCGGCTTTGGCATCTTTGAAAGCAGGCGCTTGACGGTGCTGTATTTCCTTGCAATCGCGGCGTTCTTTGCCGTCATCATCGAAACACTCCTGCTCGGGCAGAGGTGCGTGGATGCCGTAAAGCGGGTGAACCCCGAGAAGAAAGCCTCCTTTTACGATATGAACTTTCAGAAAAAGTGGATGGAGGATTGCGACGAAGCCGAGAAGCTCCTGATTGGCAGATGCGCATATCGGGCGTACCGTGCCACGAACCGTGTGTGCGCAATTCTGGCGGGCGTGTGCGCGCTCGGCGCATTGCTGTTTGACATCGGCTTTCTGCCGTCCCTCGCCGTTTGCAGCATCTGGATTGTCAGTCAATCGGCGTATTGCAGGGAGGCGATGAAATACGCCAAGCTCGGGAATCGGCTGTCCTGATGCAAGGAGGGAGATATGGAGACCTTTATCTGGCTGATCCCGCTTCTCATCTTCATTTTTCTGCTGCTGCGACAGGAGCGGGGACGGACCGCTGTGGTCCGACATCATTTGAAGCATAAAAAACAAAATCGGGAGGGAAATGTCATGGAAGAATTGGCAAAGCAGTTTATCGGAAAAGAGTGCCTCATCAACACCATCATGGGAATGGACAGCACCATAAAAGGCACGGTGAAGGAGGTCGCGGGCGGCGGCATCATACTGGAAAACAAGGACGGTATTGAGGCGATCAACCTCGAATACGTTACCCGTATCCGCGAGTGGCCCCACAACGCAAAAGGGAAAAAGAAGCAGGTTTTTCTTGGATGAAACGGACCATCCTGCATCCAAGTCACTTCTCCAAACCATAAAAATCGAGCATATCCGACCGCTCTGTTCCTGTTGGCAAACAGCCTCCGGAACCGGATTCGTTTCGGATATGCTCTTTTTCCATTTCCATTACGCGTCCCACTCCCCAAAAGAGCGCGATAGCCGCACTCTGCAAAAAATCTCTACCTTCCAAACCAACCAAAAACTTCCCCCAAGAGCGCCCGTCCAAAGCAAAGCGAACCAAATTTTCGCTCTGCGAGGGCGGGTGCTCTTGGGGGAAGTTCGGGGAGGGTCAGGGAGGTTTGGAGGGTAGGGAGACCCCTCCGAAAGGGGTCTCCCTGCGCCTCCAAGGTCTTTCCCTACCCCCCGTCAGAAGTCGATCTCCTTCAGAGCGGGGTTTAGCTCGGGCGGATAGATTTTGCGAATTTCGTAGGTCAGGCGCTCGGTGGGCTTGTAAAGGTCACCAACCTTCATGCCAATGATGCCTGCCTCCGCCTGAAGCGGGAACTTGTCCACATCAATGTTCAGCTCAACCTTTTTCGTCCCGTTCAAAATCGCGTCTACCTTGCAGTGGTTCTCAATCGCGTCCATGTATTTGATTTCTGCTTGTTCCATAGGTACTCTCCATCATATGTAAATGTAAATATACACAGGAAATCCGCCGCTCCGACAGAATTCCATAGATTGCCTATTTATTATACTGTATTTTACAGGAAAATCCACCCTTTTGGAACAAATTCTTTAGAATTTACAATACGTTCATATATGGAAGCCGAATCAGCGTACCAAATGCCGCTTGATTTTCCGCGAGGTCGTCTTTTCAAACTCGGTGTAGCGGAATTCCACATTGCGAATCTGCTTGTAGCTCACCAGCTTGCGGTTCATCTTCGCAACCTGCTCGCGGAGCTTTTTCTCAATCGCCTCGTGGTCGGCAGGGTCGGGGAAATCGTCCAGCCGCGGGTAAATGATTGCCGTCAGCTGAATGTCGTTGCCGTCGCCGTGCTTTCTGCCCACAACCACCGATTCCTGCGCCGAGGTCTGCGCCGCGAGGTACTCCTCAATCTCCTCGGGGAATACGTTCTTGCCGTTCTCCAGCACGATGACGTACTTCTTCCGCCCTGTGATGAAGATGTAGCCGTCCTGGTCCATGTATCCGATGTCACCCGTGCAGAACCAGCCGTCCTCGGTAAAGACCTCCGCCGTGCCCTCGGGGTTCTTGTAGTAGCCCAGCATCACGTTGTCGCCCTTGACCTGAATCTCGCCCTCGTCAAAGCCCTTTTCGTTGGTGTGGTCGGGGTCAATCCGCACGCGGCAGCAGTTCACCGCAGGTCCCACCGACCCGCGCTTGGGCGCAAAGTAGGGGTTGACCGCAATCAGCGGCGCGCATTCGGTAATGCCGTAGCCCTCAAAGATATCGATGCCGAACTCCTGGAAGGAATCCGCCAGCTCGGGGTTGAGCGCCGCGCCGCCGCAGATGATTTGCTCCAGCCTGCCGCCGAACGCGTTTGTGACCTGACGGAACAGCGTCCGCCGCACGTCAAAGCTCAGCTTGCGCAGGGTCCGCGAAATCTCGCTCAGGTACTTCAGCAGCGAATCCTTGCCGTTCTTCTTCGCCTCGTCCCAGACCTTCTTGTTCATCGTGTAGACGAACAGCGGGACCAGAATCAGGCGCGTCGGGCGGAACAGCTCGATGTTCTTCATCACGCGCTTGAGGCTGTCGTTGATGCCGATGTCCACGCCGTAGTTCAGCGAGGCGAGCGTGATGCAAAGCTCGTAGGTATGGTGGATCGGCAGGATGGAAACCGTCACGTCATCGCGGGAGAAGTCCACCGCCTCGCACGCTGCATTAACGGGAGAGATGACGTTCTTTTCCGACAGCATGACGCATTTACTGCTTCCCGTTGTGCCCGAGGTAAAGAGCATTTCCGCCATGCGGTCAAGGTCCGTGACCTCGGGGTAGCGGTATCCTGCGGCAACGTTCTCCTCGCCCAGCGCCATCAGCTCGTCAAACGGCAGGTAGCGCGGGTTCCCGTCGCACATTCCTCGTTCGGGCGCGATGGGAATCAGCTTCATCAGGGTTGGGTGTCCCTCGGCGAGCTCCGCGAATTTGGTGTTGAAGGATGCGGAATAGACGATTGCATCGATTTCCGCGAAGGTGAGAAAGTTGGAGATTTCCGAGGTCTCCAGCTCGCGGTCCATCGGGATTGCCACGCCGCCCGCCGCGATTGCCGCGACGTAGGAGGTAATCCATTCGGGCGAGGTTTCGCCGATGATTGCGATGCGCTTTCCCGCGAGTCCCGTAGCTGCGAAGCCCGCCGCCTGCCGCTGGATTCTTGCGGAGAGGCTACGGTAGGTCATGGTATGCAGGTTACGTTCCTTATCGAAATACCGGAATGCGGTCTTGTCCCCGAACGAGCCGATTTTCTTGGCAAAGTGGCTCATGCTTTCCACGGGGGTATAAATCCGTTCGGTCTTTTTTCTTCCCATTTCTGTTTCCTCTTAAATTACCGGTGCAAAAAGGCGCCGTTCAATCGTTCCGCCTCTATTATACCAAACTTTTTCCCTTTTGTCAAGGGGGTGATGGGAAAGACCTTGGAGGCGCAGGAGCCCCTCTTTCGGAGAGGGGCTCCTACCCTCCAAACCTCCCTGACCTCCCGAGAACTTCCC
>DJSQ01000091.1 GCA_002438075.1 Clostridiales bacterium UBA6330 | reverse complement strand
TTGGAGGGTAGGGGACCCTCTCCGAAAGAGGGTCCCCTGCGCCTCCAAGGTCTTTCCTACCCCTCGAGCTCTTCATAATCCCTGCGTCCCATGATGCGGTCGATGTAGAAATCGGAGTTTTTCTCAAGCTCCGCGTTCAGAACCGTCATGCCGTATTGCTCCGCGAGCGTCGGGACGGCGGAGAAAAGATTCACACCTAAGCCGAGACGGTCGCCGTGAATCGTGAAGCCCATAGCCGCAAGAATTGTCGGGTAGAAATCAAACGCCGTGAACGCGCGGTTCTTCGTCTCGGCGGTCGTTGCAACCGAATTGAGAATCAGATTGTACCGCCCCCGCGCGTCCGCCGAGGTTTCCCCGCATATGCCCGCAAGCATATTCGGGTGGTCGCCCACCAGCACCACCGTCGTGTCCGCGTAGAAGGACTGCTCCTTCAGCCACGCGATGAACGAACCGACCTCCCGCGAGGTCGTTGCGTAGACATTTTCAATCTGCGTCCCGTGCGAGCGGATACTGCCCTCGTAGCCGTTCCCCGCCGCGTAAAGATAGCCGTTGAAATGCGCGTCGGTCGTCTTGATGACCATATGCCACGGCTCGTCACTGCTTGCCGCCTGCGCCGAAAGCACCTCCCGCGCCATCGAAAACGCCGCCGCGTCCGAGTAGCCCCACTCGTTCCACTGTGACTGTGGGATTGTGAATTCCAAGCGATTCCCCGCCGCATCGGTGAAATACGGCGCGTTCTTGTCCACAATCGTGTAGCCGCCGTGCGCCGTGAAGTATTCGCCCACACCGCCGAAGGTCGTTGTTGCCGCCGAGACCAGAATGTTCCGATACCCGTTCGCCGCCAGAATGTCCCCGAGCGCCCACGCGCCCGAGAGGAAATTCTCGGAGTGGTAGGAATTGTTCTTCCCCACGGGAACCTTGAACGGGATCCCCGCCGTGTAGCCGATCAGCGCCGCCGTTGTCCATGTCGTGCCGTAGGCGTTGAGCGTCCCGTGCGTGCCCGAATCCGAGGCAAAATAGATTGCGTCGGGGTCCGAGAGCAGGTCGTAAAGCTCGGGAATCAGCTCCTCGTCCCAAAGCCCGCCGTGCTCCTTTGAGAAGAAGGACGTTTCAAAGGACTCCAGCTCGATGAACAGCAGGTTCCGCTTCTCCTCGGGCGCGGTGACCCGCCCCACGGTTTTGGGGCTGACGTACTCGGATTCAAAGAATTCCGACTCGGTAAACCGCGACCGCAGATAGCGGAACGCGCCCACCTGCCCAAGCCCGATTCCGACAAGAATCAGCGCACTGACAATCGTAAAGAGCCACTTGTGCCGCAGGGGAAGCAGACGCACCGTGCGGACCTTTCCCGTCCTGCGCGATACGCGTTTCCGCTCCAACGGGTGCCGCGAAAAGGCGTACTGCGGCAGGAGCAGGAGCGCAACCGCCGCAAGGCAGGGACCGATCAGAACGGCAAACGCCTGCCACACCGCGGCGGTCCCCGCGCCCGAGCTGCCGGTCAGATAGAACCACAGCTCGTCCAGCTTTTCCGCAGGGTAGAGGATGTGGATATAGATGCCGACCGCGCAGAGCACGACCGCCGCCACGGTGATCAGGACCCTTGCGCAGAGCGCCGCGCGGGTAAGCACCCGCGCTTTGCCGCTTCGTTTCATGCCGCGCCCCGCTTACTTGTTGTACTTCTTCTCGATCGCCGCTTCGCGCGTGTTGATTGCACGGATGACGGCGGGGTCGAACTTGAATTTCCGCCCGTAGGTCATCAGACCGTTCTGCTCCTGCTCCACGTCAAACAGCTGGGTGTAGCAGAACGCCATGATGTTCTCGTTGTCCAGCAGAGCATCGGTCAGACCCTTGTAGCGGGCGAGGAATTCCTCCTCGGTCTCGGGTCCCTTACCGTAGCCCCAGCCGTCCTCGGTCGTCCAGCGGATGCCGCCGTATTCGCTGACGAACACGGGGGACTTGCCGTCATAGTGCTGTCTGTTCCGCTTGTTGTGGTTGGCACTGCGCTCGCACTGGTCGTTGACGATACCCGCATCAATCTGCGCGTAGTAGGTGACGAATTTCTCGGGGTCCTGCTCGTAGTCGTGCACGTCGTAAATATCGGTCTCCACATGGAAGTTTCCGCTCGTATCAATCACGGGGCGGGTTGCATCCAGCGCCTTTGTCACGCGGTAAACCTGCGCGAGCACGCTGTCCGCCTGCCGTCTGCCGCGGAAGTCCCACGTCTCGTTGAAGGGGCACCAGCCGATGATGGATGGGTGGTTATAGTCGCGCTCTACTGCCTCAAGCCACTCGGGGAGGAAGTTTGCAATCGCGCCCGCCTCGGTGATGTCCAGACCCCAGTTTGCCTGCTCGCCCCAGCAGAGGTAGCCGAGACGGTCCGCCCACCAGAGGAAGCGCGGCTCAAAGACCTTTTCATGCAGTCTCGCACCGTTGAAGCCGAGCTCCATGGATTTGAGAATGTCGTTCTTGAGATCCTCGTCGGTCGGCGCGGTGTAGATGCCGTCGGGGTAGAAGCCCTGATCCAGCACCCAGCGGCCGAACACGACCCGCCCGTTGATGCGGAAGGTTCTGCCGACCAGCGCGACACTGCGCAGACCGAAATAGCTCGTTACGCGGTCAACGGTCTTGCCGCCACGCGTGAGGATGTATTCCACGTCATAAAGGTTGCCCACGCCAACGTCCCACAGGTGCTCCTCAGAAAGCGGGACGGTGAGGGTGACGCTGTTTCCGGTGATGCCCTTTGCGGTCGCGGTACCGACCTCCTTGCCGTCAAACGTCACGCGGACGGAAAGGTCTGCGCCTGTCGGGTCACCCGCAAGGCGGCATTCGGTTGTCACCGCGCAGGCGGCGGTGTCGGGAGTGGTGTGCAGGCTCTTGATATGGAGGTCCTCAACGGCTTCCATCCAGACGGTCTGCCAGATGCCCGTGGTGCGGGTATAGGAGCAGCCGTAGGAGGCGTAGCGGTCGGACTGCTTGCCTGCGGGCTGGTTATGGGAGCGCACGTCATCGAAGGCGGAGAGGGTCACGCGGTCATGCTCAAAGCTGAGAAAATCGGTGATATCGAAGCTGAACGGGGTATAGCCGCCCGCGTGGGTGCCGACCTTCTTGCCGTTGACCCAGACGGTTGCGAGGTAATCGACCGCGCCGAAGTGGAGCAGGACGCGCTTGCCCTTCCATGCGGTGGGGATATCGAGGTCCTTTGCGTACCAGACGCAACGCATGAAGTCGGAATGCGCCACACCCGACAGGCGGCTTTCGGGGCAGAACGGGACGGTGATTTTTCCGCCGAGGTGCTCCGCCGTGGGAAGTCCGCGCGCCTCGCCGCTCTCGCCTGCGTCAATCTCGAATTCCCACGCGCCGTTAAGGCACTGCCAGTCCTCGCGGACCAATTGCGGGCGGGGGTACTCATTTCTCGGAATTTGTGTCATTTTCGTTCTCCTTTTCGTTTTATGTTTCGGTATTTTTATCACATCTGTCTATCATTCTCTATTATATCACACTCCGCCCCCAAAATCAATATCTTTTTTTCGCATCCCCATGAGGATTTGACGCATGGGGTGCGGAAGGCTTAGGGAAAGACCTTGGAGGCGCAGGGAGACCCCTTTCGGAGGGTCCTCCCTACCCTCCAAACCTCCCTAACTCTCCCCTAACTTCCCCCAAGTCCCCGCCACTTAGGAAGCGGAAAATTTGTTTTGCTTTTTTGAGAGCGGCGGGGACTTGGGGGAAGTTTTTGGTTGGATTGGGAGGTGCTTTGCTTTGAAAAGTGCGGCTTCGCACTCGGATTGTGAGCGGTTGGCGTTGAGGGGGGAAAGAAAAAGCGGGAAAAATGCAAGAAAGGACTTGACATTTTCCCGATTTGTGGTATAATAAAAGCAAGGAAGCGTTGACGAACAGTCAGCGCCCTCCGACGGTCATAACCGCCCTCTACGCTTGGGTAGAGCAGATGAGAGGGCGGTTATTTCTTTTTGTTTTTGAGGTATGTCAGGATAGAACAGATTGCAGAGATGACTCTGCAAACCATGCCGACCACCTGAGAAATCAGGTTAATCATGCTTGG
>DJSQ01000102.1:12607-12727 GCA_002438075.1 Clostridiales bacterium UBA6330 | reverse complement strand
GGTGCGGCTTCGCGCTCTGTTGGTGGGAGGGGGGCTTTGCGGTGGATGTGCGGAAAGACACATGGGGAGCGTTCCCTACGATAGCACCGAAAATACAGCGGTTGTAGGGAACGACCCATG
>DJSQ01000102.1:1563-12568 GCA_002438075.1 Clostridiales bacterium UBA6330 | reverse complement strand
CCCATGTGTCGTTCCGTTTCTTTTTTTGGTTACAGCTCGGTCAATTCGGAGAATGGGACGGTCACGAGGTGCAATGCGGTGCCGACATCCTCCTCATACAGGACATAGAGGCGATTGCGGGATGGGTCGGCGGCAAGCTCGACGTAGCCGCCTCGGTCTGCGTCGATGGGTTTGGAGAAGCACCATGTTTTTCCGCAGTCGAGGCTTCCGCGCAGGGTGACATTCCTTCTTGCGGTTTTGCTGTTGCAATTGGCGAAGAAGAGCCACGCTTTTTCGTCTGCCGTGCGGCAGGCTACGCAGGAGGCGAAGCAACCGGAATCATGCAGGGCATAGTCGGGCTCGAAATGCTCCCATTTGCTATACCCATCGGGGCTATAGGCTCTTGCTCGGTAGGTCAGTCCTGCGCCGAGGCGGGCATTGAGGTAGATACGTCCGTCCGCAAGCTCTGCGATTTCGGTTTCGTTCGGGGTCATCAGACCGTCCCGTGAAGCAAGGACCGCGCCGATATGCCAAGTCTCTCCGTCATCCTTGCTCCAAAGCGTTCCGATTTCGCTCGGGATATGGGAGCGCATGGGAGACTGATAGCGTTTGGGGACGCGCCAGAACGGGATAAGCAGGGTCCCCTCCCTTGTGCGGATTCCGTGCCCGGGACCGAGCGCGAACACGTTCCGCACCTCGGGCTCGGTTGCCTCACTGATATCGCGGCAGGGTCCCCATGTCGCGCCACCGTCCTCGCTGATGCGCAGAAGGACCCTTCCGCCGTCCACGGCGTAGTCCTCGCAAAAGAGGAACAGGATTCTGCCGCGCCCGTCCTCCAGAAGCACGGGGTTATTGACGGTTGGGTGCTTCTCATCCCCCGAGGCAAGGAGAATCGGCTCGCCGAAGGACTCCCCGCCGTCGGTCGAGCGGCGGAGCAGGATATCCATTCGGCTCCAGTCATTCAGTGCGTCCCTCGCCTCGCAAACGGCAAGGAGCGTGCCGCTTGCCGTTACCAACAGCCCGGGGATGCGGTAGCGGCTGTAGCGGGTATCCGACCGATAAAGAGCTGTACGTGTCATAGCTTTTCGGTAACCTCGTGTCGCAGAAGGTCCTTCTGCTCCGCGCTGAGGCGGGAGAACGGCGGGCGGGCAGAGCCGAAGTCAAGCCCCAACTGACACAGGACCTCCTTCTCGCCCTCCATCACCCCCACGCGGCAGAGCACCCCGATAATCCGATTGCATTCCTTTTGAATTTCCCGCGCGGCACCGAGGTCTCCCGCCCGAAACAGGCGGTACAGCTCCGTATACTTCTCCGCCATGAAATTGTAGGTGCTTCCCACACCGCCGTCCGCGCCCATGGTCAGCCCGCAGAGGAGCATTTCGTCAAAGCCGTTGAGCACCGTTTTTTCGGGGAAGCGGCTTTTGAACTGCTCCAGCGAGAAGAAGTCGTTGGAGGTATGCTTGATGCCGATGAAGCGGCTGTCGGCGAAAAATTCCGCCACCTGCTCAACCGTCAGGTTGACCCCCGAGAAATTTGGGAAATTATAGATGATCATCGGCAGTCCCGTTGCGTCCGCGATGTCGAAATAGTAGCGCTTAATCTGGTTGAACGAGAACTTGTAGTAAAACGGTGCGATGGCGGAGACTGCGCTGTAGCCGAGGCGCTCGGCGGTCCGTGCAAAGCGGATTGCCTGCTCGGTGGAAATGGAGCCGACATGGGCAATCAGCGGGACCCTCCCCGCCGTTGCCTTTGCCGCAACCTCATATACGAGGCTCCGCTCCTCCTCGGTTAAGAGGAAGGCTTCCGCCGTGCTTCCGCCAACGTAAAAGCCGTTCACGCCCTTTGCGATATTCCAATCAATCAGGCGCTCCAGCGCGTCCGTGTTGATGCCGCCGTCCCTGCCGAACGGGGTCAGCAGGGCGGGCAGAATGCCTCCGATTTTCGGATTTTCAGCTGTCATAATTTTTCATTGCCCTTTCTTTTTGTTTGCCAGCTCCTCGAACTTGAGGCAGAGCGCATCAAACCATTGGTCACTGCTCGGTCCGAGCCTGCCCCACCACGAGGAAATCCCCTCGGTTCCGCCGCGGCGGATGGAATTGCTCAGGCTGTCGGAGCCCAGATAGATTTCGCCCATCTCAACCTGATAGACCGCGCAGAAATCATAGGTAATGGAGGCGCGGATGGTCTCCACAATCTCCTTCACGCGCGGGTCACGGGTCAGCTTGGTGCCAACCACATAGCTCCAATAGGTGGGGAGCAATTCCGTATAGCTGTAGTAGGAGAGCGCATCCAGGACAAGGCAGGTGCGCTCGGCATCCGCCGTAACGGGGACCGACACCATCTCCCAGCGCTGAACATCGGTGATATAGGCGGTCTGAGTCTCGCTGAACTTCGGAATCGGCAGAATGCTGAAATCCACCTCACTGGTCAGGTTGGATTCCTCGCCCATCATGCCGAGGTAGGTAACGGCAAACAGGCTGCTTCCGTTGATGAAGCATTGCAGAAGCGCATCGGTATCGTCACACCCGACATACGGGCTTTGGTTGACGAAGGCATTCACCAAATCATACGCGGCAACCAGATGGTCATTGTAATAGGTCACCTTCAGCCGCCCGTCCTCCTTTGTAACGAACGGGGTATCACAGCCAACGAGCAGAGCGCGCACGCCGTGACCGCCCATGACACAGCCCCAGACCGCCTGCTCGGAGGAATCGGCGGATACGGGGACCTCTGCGGCGCAATCGCGGAGCATTCCAACGGTCCACGTCCCGTTCCGAACCGCATCATAGAGCGTATCAACCGAAATGCCGTAGCGGTTGCCGAGGTCCACATTGTACAGCACCACCTCGGCGGCAAAAATTTTGTCAATCAGATAGGCGCTTGCAAGATAGTAGGTCTGCTCCATGACCGTGCAGTTCTCGTTGATGTTTTGGTAATACCACGGCTGCTCCCATTGAAGGCTTTCCGACTCGCTGAAGTCGTAGTACAGCCCCTCCAGCCCGAGCGGAACACCGAAGCGCGCCTGCGGAAGGACCAGATCATAGGCATCGTCCCCGCCGTTGCAGATGGCGCGGATTTTGGCGGCAAACGCATCGGCACCCGCGTAGTTCCCGCTCATGGAGGTATATTGCACATCCACGTTATAGAGACTACAGGTCATCTCGTTGCGCCGCAGGACCGCTTCCTTTACCTTGTCGATATACGCCTTCTCATCGTCAAAGAACGGGTCCATTTCGGTGGAGCACAGCACGCGGAAAATCGCGTTTTCGTAGTCCCGCTTCGGAACGCGCTCCTCATAGGACCCCGCCGCGGCGGTGGTTGCTTCTTCCGTCACACCCGAGGTCCCCGCGGGCGGCTCCTCCGTCTTTTTTCCACAGCCGACCGCGCCGACCAGCAGTATCCCCGCCAGTCCCGCCGTCAGCCATCGCACAAACCGCTTTCCTGCCTTCATTTCTTCTCCTTTCCGCGCTTCCTGCGGAAGCGCTCCGCCCCGAGTGCCGCAAATGCAAGGACTGCGGCGCACGGCACACCCGCAACGGTTGAAGCACAGCCCGCGTCCTTGCTCGGAGCCGCCTTCGTTTCGGGACGGCTTTCCGTCTCCTGCCCCCGACTCTCGGTCTCCCCGTTGCCCTTTCCGTTATTGTCGTCGGAATCGTTATCCTCCGCATCGGCTGCCCGCGCGGTCCATGTCAGTCCGTATTTCTCCGCCAGCGCAAGTCCCGTTTCGGCAACCTCGCGGTCGGAGAGACAGCGGTTCCACACCAGCACCTCCGCCACATCGCAGGCAAGGTCGGGCGCAATCGTCTGGACCCCCGCCGTGCTGCCGTGACGCGCGGCGAGATAGCCGACCTCGAAATTCCGCGTCAGATTTCCGTCCGTGAACTGCGTCAGCACCGCGTCTGCCTCGTTCTCGCCGTGCCATGTCACCGCAACGATGTGCCACTCGGTATCGACAAACTCCTCCGCTGGGACATAGTAGCCGCCCTGCACGGTGGTGCAAAGCGCGTCAAACGCAGGCTTGAAGGAGGAGAAGATGCCGCCCGCATGGGTACTGCGGAACAGCGACTGCTCCTTGCCGCCGATGTAGCTTTCCGCCGCCGAGCGGTACACGATAAAGTAGGTCGTGTCCCCCGTCAGCGTACCCAGCCCCGAGACCGACACGCCGCCCGTGCCGTCAAACGACAGCACCGTCTCGCCGTTCAGGGTGGTCTTTCCGACCGTCACGCCCGCGCCCTTCGCAACCGTGCCGTTCGCGGCTCCGATGCTGTTGTACCAGATGCCGTTTGCGATTCCCTCCGCACCGTCACCGTTGAGCTGAAGCAGGAGAGACGCCTCCGTGATTTGCGGGGTCAATGTGCCCGTCAATGGCTCCTCATCGCGCAGGGAGACATTGTCGGTCGCGTTCTCCAACAGCCAATCCACCGAAACCGTCAGAATGCGGATGCCGTTTGCATAGCAGTTGGCAATTCCGTATTCGTACATCACCGAAATCAGCCCCGTTGCGGGGTTGTAGCACAGCTCCGCATAGGAGGCAAGCTTGGGATAGATGACAGTCTTTTTCGACCATGTTTTCCCCTCGTCAAAGCTCGCCCAGATGCAGAGATTGCGGCGGAAGGGAGAGGTGGAGTTGAGCGAGGTAAACAGCGTCAGCGTGTTGCCCTTGCCGTCGTAGTTCGGGACCGTTGCAAGCCCGCCGTGCACGCCGTCACCGAGCTGGACCTCCAGACTGCGGTCAAAGCGGAAGTCGCGCAGGCTTCTCCCACCGTCACGGCTGTACGCAACCGTCCTGCCGCAGGCATTGAGAATGGTGCGGGAGGAGATGTAAAGCGTCCCGTCAGACAGCTCGCAGACCGAGGTCTCATCGGTCCCCATCGGCATGGCGTTGAGCGAAGACTTCCACGTTTTTCCGTAGTCGTCGGAGTAAATCAGACACCCAACCAGCTGCCAGTTCTTCTGCCGCTTGCTGTCGAGCGTTCCGCTCCCCGCCTTGCCCGCCACCACGAGCCGCCCCGCGTGCTCGCCGTTTTTGAGCTGAATGCCCGTGCTCGCGCCGTGCGTGGAAATCACGGTCCCCGGGGTCACAAGCGCCTTTGGCATATTGACCGCGCGGGAGGTCCATGTGTTTCCGCCGTCCGCGCTCTCGAGAATCGCGTTTCCCGTCGGCTTCTTCGCCTTCTCCTCATCGGTCAGCACCGCGTAAGCCTGCCGCGCCGCATCGGTGCGCAGATAGGCTTGATAGAACAGCAGGATGTTGTCGTGGACGGCATCATAGACGGGCGCGCCGATGATGTAGGTCCAGCCCTCCTCGCACAGCAGGTAGCGGACCTCGGAAAAGCTCTCGCCGCCGTCCTCGGACACCGCATAGCAGAGCCATTGAATTTCCGCGTTGTCGCTCACGCTCTTGCGCCTGTCGTTGCAGAAGGCAAACAGCTTGCCCGCGTTGGTTGCAAGCATTGCGGGAATCCGAAAATTGGATTCCCCCGCGTTTTCAAAGGGATAAGTTTCCATATACACCTCATCCTCCCCCGCCGCGGCAACGCTCGGCAAAAGGCCGAGCAGCAGCGCCGCCAACAGCAGGAAGGGTATGATTTTCCGAATTCGTTTCTTCATTTGCATTTGTATTGTATTTGCATCGCTTCAGTTCCCGTGCTTCCTCTTTTTTGCAACCGTGCCGATTGCCGCGATCGCAAGAAGCATCGGAAGCCCCGCGCCGAGTGCCGATGCACAGCCCTTCGGCTCCTCCGTGTCGGTCGGGGTGCTCTCCGCAGGCTCCGTGACCGTTACCGTCAGCGTGGCTTGGATGCTTCCGTCCGCGTTTTTCACCGTCACGGTTGCACTTCCAGCCGCAAGCGCGGTCAATTCGCCCTGCTCGTTCACGCTGACCACCGTGCTGTCACTGCTCTCCCATGTCAGCGGGTCGGTTGCGTCCGACGGCGTTTTCTCCGCCGAGACCGTCTTTTTCTCGCCAACCGTCATGGAAATCTCCGATTCGGAGAATGTCAGCCCCGACAGCGTGACGGTAACCGTAACGTGGCAGACCGCCTCAAATGTGCCGTCCTCGGTTGTCACGGTGATGTCCGTCTCTCCGCCGCCCTGCGCCGTGACCAGCCCGTTTGCCGAAACGGTTGCAACCGCCTCGTTCCCCGAGGTCCATGTCACATTCTTGTTGTCCGCGTTCTCGGGTGCCACCGTGCAGACCAACAGCTTCTTTTTCCCAATCTCCAGCGTCAGCTCGGTCAGGCTCAGCGTCACCCCCGTGACCTCGTTCGGGGTCACCGTCACGGTGCAGGTTGCCTCATGCCCGCCGTCCCGCGTTTTTGCCGTGACCGTTGCGCGCCCGGGCTTGCTTGCCTTCACAATGCCGCGGTCGGAAACCGACAGCACCGTTGTGTCACTGCTCGACCACTCCACCGTGGGGTCATACGCGTCAAACGGCGTGACCTTCGCAGTCAGCGTTGCACTTTCGCCCGTTTTCAGCGCCAGCTCGGTTTTGTTCAGCTCGATTCCCGTGACCGCCACCCCCTCGTTTCCGAGAATGTCGCGCACGGGGACCGCTTCAAGGGTCTCGGGATGCTCTCCCGCCGCATTCGTCAGCGTAACGGTCAGGTTGACCGAATGGATTCCCATCAGGCTGACGGGCAGGAGCGCCTCGGCGGTCCATGCGCCGTCGGTTGCAAGCACAGCCGCCTCCGAAGCCTCCTGCTTCTCGGCGCTGTCGGCGGTCAGCGTGCCGTCCCGCGTGACGCGGAAGGTCGCGGTCTCCGTGCCGGAAACCACGGTCAGCGACACCGCATCGCTTGCCGCCTCGGAGCTTCTCACCGAGGCGAAGAGGTACAGATTCCGCGCGTCCGCCACCAGATGCAGGTCGGCGCGCATTCCGCCCTCGGTGCCGAGCTCATAGCGCGCGAAGGAGCCGAAGTACGCCTCGTCCGCCACACCGTCAATCGCGGCGGGTGTTCCGTTTCCGATACTGCCCGCAAGGTACCTTCCCCACTCGGTGGCGTTCACGAATTTCTCGCCCCGCGCGGTTACGGACGGTATTTCATCGGTCGTATTGACCGTCACGCCCGTGATGTAGCTCGCGCCGTCCCCCGCAAGCGCCTGTGCCACGCGGTATTCCTTCTCCTCGGCGGTAAAGGTTCCGCCCCGATACTCCGCGAATGCCTTTGTGTAGACCGTGCATCCGCTGATTTCCTTCGGCGCGGCTGTCAGCTTCGCCGCAAAGGTTCCCGTTGGGAGTGCGTTGTCCGTTGCGCGGTTGTAAACAAGCCCCGCCGTTGCGCAGTCTTTGACAACAAAGTCCTGCGGCTGGTTGCACATTCCGAACAGTCCGCCGCCCCTTGCAAAGCCCGAGTTGACGGTTCCGAGGTTGTAGCAGCTCTCGATGGTCCCGCGCTGTGCGAATCCGACAACACCGCCCATGGAGGTATTCTGATTTGCCCCCGCAACGCCGCCGTCAATCAGACCGTAGTTCACGCAATTCCGAATCACAACATTCGCGTGGACCGAATACCCCACAATGCCGCCCATTTCGGTCATGCCGCCGGGGTTGCCCTCCTTGCGGACGGTTGCGTTGTTATAACAGTTTTCAATCACGGTGCTCGCGTCCGCAACGCCCTGCGCAACTGCCAGAATGCCCGCGCCATATGCGGTGGTAACGGTCACGGTTCCGCTCTCGATTCCGAGATTCCGAATGTGCGCCGTGTAGCTCAAGCCGAACAGACCCGTGAGTCTCGCGCCCTCGGCAGCCACGGCGTTGAGATTTTTCACAACGTGTCCCGCGCCGTCAAAATTGCCGTTGAAGGGAACTCTTCCATAACTGCCCTCATAGTCCTTTCCGATTGCCGTCCACGGCTTGCCGCCGAGGTCGATGTCGGCAGTGAGACGGAAATAAAGGTTGCGTTGCTGTCCGCCGCCCTCCTCCGCGCTCACCTCGTTGACCAGATGCGCAAGATACGCCAGCGTTTTGCCCGAGCCGATGAGATAGGGGTCCTCCTCGGTCCCGCTTCCGCCGTCAAAGGCGGTGCCAACGGTGCCGTCCCATACGGTGCTCTCCCCGTCCGCAAGGGCGGGAAGCGTGAGTGCGCCGAGCAGACCGATGCAAAGTGCGAGCAGAACCGCCCAAGCCTGTAATCTGTACCCTGTTTTCATAACGTTTCTCCTTTTCCTGTCTGTATCAGAGCGTGCGAACGCCCCAAATATCGTGAACCACATCGTCACCGTTGTCCGCATCCGCCAATTCCGAGGTGCGGATCACATCCTCTGTCCCAATCCAGATCGGCATTCCGATCGGCTTTTCGTAAACCCGTCCGTTTCTCATTTTTCTTTGCTCCTTTCAGTTTGCGGCATTCAGATAACCCGAGAGGACCGCGCGCTCCGCCGAATTGTAGGGGCTGTAGCCGCCCTCCACGGCAAATGCGTACTTCTCGTCCCGCTCGGTGCGGATATCGGCAAGCGCGGCTTTCGCAACCGCGGCAATGCTTCTTGCATGGTCCGCCGCAACGTAATCCGCGTAAAGATAAACCGTCTCCCCGTTTTTGATGTAACGGATATAGGTCCGTGCGGCAAAGGCGCGCGTGTAATTCGTCTCGTCAATGCCGACCAGCGCCACCCGAACCGTTGCGTTTCCGTCCGCGTCATAGGACAGCCCATCGGCGGCGGTCACGTCCTGATACAACGTTCCCGCCAAATCCAGTGCGCGGTGCGTAAAGGTCGAGCGCTCTGCCACCAAATCGGCAGGGCAGACCAGCGTTCCCACGGTTACCGCCGTTCCCTCGTCCTTGTCCGCCTCCGCCGCGTCCAGCGCCGCCTTTGAGACGGTTGCAAGGAAGCGCAGACCACTGCTGTCCTTCACCAGCCGCACGCCCGCGCCGTAGTGCATGACGGGCGCATTTTCGTAGGGCGTGGGATTCAGGCGGTCGGTTGGATTGACCGTTCCCGACACCAGCGCCGCATCGCCGTTGGCAAGCAGCTTTTCTGCGGGGTAGTAGGTCTTTCCGTCCTCAACGAAGGACGCGCCGACCGCCGCATAATCCACAGTGTACGCCACGCAGTCGGTCATAACGGGAGCCGCCGTTGCGCGCCCGACCAGATAACCGCCCGCGCAGTGCGTGTTGGTTTCTCCGCTCGCGCTGAAGCGGGTATACACCAGCCCCGACGAAGCGCAGCTCTCCAATTTGGCATTGGCACTTGTCACAAGTCCGACCAATCCGCCCGCCCAACAGGAGCCGCCGTTGACCTGCCCGAGGTTGTAGCAATTCCGAAGCGTTCCCGCCTGTGCAAATCCGCAGATACCGCCAAAGCCGGTGCCATTATTCGAGCCCGACACGGAGGCATCGATTTTGCCGTAGTTCACGCAGTCGGCAATCACCGCGTTCGCATTGTTCATCACACCGACAATTCCGCCGATACGCATCATACCGCCGTTGTTGTCACCCGAAATTCTCCGCACGGTCGCGTTGTTATAGCAATTCTGAATGACAACACCGCTGTAGGTCACCTCCGCGACAATCGCGCCGCCCACCTGCGTGGTTACATTCACAGTCCCGCTCTCAATGCCGAGGTTGCGCACACTGCCTGTGAGCATCACTCCAAACAAACCGATGCGGGTTGCCGTGCTGTCGGGTGCGACTGCGTTCAGCCCCGTGATGCAGTGCCCGTCCCCGTCAAAGTGACCGTTGAAGCAAAGACGGTTGGCATTGGTCCCGTCCTCATATTTTCCAATCGCGGTCCACGGCAGATTGCCGAGGTCGATATCGGCGGTCATGCGGAAATATGTTTTCGCATCGTAACGCTTTTTTTCCTCGTTGACCTGCTTGGCGAGGTACGCCAGCGTTTTGCCCGAGCCGATGAGATAGGGGTCCGCTTGGGTGCCCGTCCCGCCGTCAAACGAGGTCCCGATACTGCCGTCCCAAGCCTCCCCCGCCGCCGCGGAAGCACGAAGCCCGACCGACGGAACCGCAGTCAACAGGATTGCAAAAACCAAGATGAACAAGAGTCGCTTTTTCATGAATTCTCCCTCCGAATTGTGATATTCGCACAGCGCATCCGCTGTAACTACCACTATTATAGCACAGTTCAACCAAATATGGAATGCGCAATATTGCTTTTATTTTTTATTTTCTTGTTATATCTTGCTTTTCGGAAGGAAATGTGCTATACTGGTATCAAACAGTCGGAATTCGGGAGGGCAGGATGGTATACGAGCTTTACAACCGCCAGCGCGGAATGGACGCATTGTTCAGCAGTCAGCACGTCCACGATGACAAAATCGAGATTGTACAAATCCTGCACGGCACGGGGCGGATTCTGTTGGGAGACAACTTCTGCGCCTTCCGCCCGAGCGATGTATTCGTCATCGACACGGGCACAATTCACTGCACCTCCCCCGATGTCCCCGCCGATTACGTGCGCAACAAGCTGTTGTTTGACCGCGCGCTCCTCGCGGAGCTGACAGGCGGAATGCCGCTGTCGCTCTCCTCGTACTTCTCGCTCGCCGATTCGGACACCTTCTCCGCGCGCTTTGACCGCCTCGCGCAGATGAAGGAGAGCGGCGCCTCCGAATTGCGGGTCTGTGCAGAGCTTTTGCTCCTGTTGGATGACTGCCTTTCGCGCAAATCCGAGCAGTTCATCCCCGACAACAGCATTTCCGCGCGTACCGTTGCCTACATCAACCGAAATCTGCTCTCGGACCTCTCGCTGGACGCACTCGCCACCGCCATGCACATTTCCAAATTCCATCTCTGCCGCATTTTCAAGTCCGAGACTGCCATGACCCTCGGCGGCTATATTCAGACCGCGCGCCTGAACCACGCCAAAAAGCGCCTGCTCTTTTCCGACGATTCGGTTGCCCAAATCGCCGCACAAATCGGCTTTAACGATTCCGCCGCATTTTCCAAAGCCTTCACCGCCCGCACAGGCTGTTCCCCCATCGCCTACCGTAAAGCGAACCGCACCACGAAATAACCGACTTTTGTCGTGGGATGAAAGTTTCGCCCGCCTTTTCAAAGGCGGCGCAGTCAAGGGC
>DJSQ01000102.1:0-1412 GCA_002438075.1 Clostridiales bacterium UBA6330 | reverse complement strand
CGTGAAAGAAATTTGTGCTTTCTTTCGGCTACACCCTAAAACAAACCCAGCCCGACACACCGCATTCGGTGCGTCGGGCTGGGTTTCTATTCTTATTTTTCTATCCTTCAATACTTCAGCTCCACCACGTCCATCGGCTCGCGCAGAACCCACTTGCCGTCGGTGAAATCGGGGATTGCCTGCGGCGCGCCGCCCTGTGCAATCGAGGCTTCGGACAGCACCGAGATGCACATCCAAGCGGCGGTGTCGTAAATGTCAATCGGCATGGGCTTCCCCGCCTTGAGGCAGTCCACAAACACGCGGAACTCCACTGCATCCATCCCGCCGTGTCCCGCCTCGGTGTCCTCCGAGGTGATATTCCGCCAAACGGGTGGGAGGTAGTCCTCCTCGTATTTGGCGGCGTTGTTGCCGTACTTTCCGTACTGCTCTGCGGGCTCCCAGAATTCGGGCTCGCCCATCAGGTAGACGTAGTTATTCCCCTGCTCGTAAAGCCCCTTCGTTCCACGCACGGTAAACTCGCGCGAATAGAAGCGCGGGAGGGTGGTATCCAGCCGCAGGGAGATGGTGGAGCCGTCCGCGCAGGTGATGATGGTATTGATGATATCCCCCTGTGCGAATTTCGTTCCGATGAAGTCCCCGTACTGCTCGGGGTGGCTCTTTGCGTATGCCTCCAGTCCCGCCGCGCGCGATGCGACCGAGACGAGTGACACCATTTGGTTGCCGCGGTTGATATTCAGGACCTTTGCGATGGGACCGAGCTCGTGGGTTGGATAATTCTCGCAGTTCCTTCTCATATAGTTCCGCAGGCGGTAGTGGCGGTCCTTTTCGCCCATGAGGATTTCGTCACCGAGGAAGTGGGCATACGCGCCGTGGCAATGGACGACATCTCCGAGGACGCCGCCGCGGACCATCGAGGTAACGAGCAATTCGTCCTTCCCGAAGCAGCAATTCTCCATGAGCATAACGGGGGTTTCCGTTTCCTCCTGTGTACGGACCATGCGCCAGAGGCTTTCGATGGAATACGCGCCTCCGACCTCCAGTGCAACGGGGACGCCGCGCCGCATAGCTTCCATTGCGATTTCGGCGTGGTACTCCCACGCGGCGGCGATATACACGCCGTCCAGCGCTTCCTTTTCGAGCATTTCCCGATAATCGGTATAGCCGTTTGCGGTTTTTCCCTCTTTTTTCTCAACGTCCGCTTGTCCTTCGCGCACGCGGTCCTCGTAGCGATCGCAGACCGCTATAACCTGCACGTCCTTCATGCGGAGCAAAATTTCGCGGGTGACCGACGACCCTCTTTTCCCGTACCCGACAACGCCCATTCTGAATTTCATTGCTTTTCCTCCTATTAAGACCTCGGGGCTCTGCCCCGAACCCTGCTTAGGGGACTTCTTTAGGAGAAGTCCCCTAAG
>DJSQ01000079.1 GCA_002438075.1 Clostridiales bacterium UBA6330 | reverse complement strand
TGGGGGAAGTTCTCGGGAGGTTAGGGAGGTTAGGGAGGTTTGGAGGGTAGGACCCCCTCTCCGAAAGAGGGGTCCCTGCGCCTCCAAGGTCTTCCCTCCCCCCCTCAAGAATTCAGCGCCGCGCCGATGACGGTGCCGAATTGGGAGTTTTCGGGAATCAGGAAGCGAACACCGAAACCGCCGGAGGCAGTCATCGCCTCGAAAACACGACGAATGGGCGCAATCGTCGTCAGATTGCCCGTCAGAACAATGTCGCGTAGGTTGTAGGAGCGCGCCGCAAAAACCGATAACATCGCAATCGTCTCCGCCACCAGATTCGCAACCCCAAGCGCCAGATCGTCCTGCGTTGCAAGGTCCGATACCTTCCCAAAGTTCGCCGCAGTCAGATTCTCGTTGATGCCGTGATAAAGATGATTCTGCGAAATGTCCTTGATGCGTAGGTCCACATTGTCCAGATTGCCCCCCTCGGCAAGCTGCTCAATGTGCTCTACCGTGTCAACCCCAATCAGCCGACGGCAAAGCCCAACCAGCGTCCCGCCGCCAACACCCGTGCCGCCGAGATACTCCACCTCGGCGCGCCCGTTTACGCGCTTCGCGTGAATCAGCGCCGTGCCTGTCCCCATGCTCACCACAATCGCCTCGTCCAGCCCCGAGAGGTACAGCCCCCCAATGCCGATGCTCGAAAACTCGGGCACGGGCTGACAGTTCAGACTGTAAATCGGCTTCGTGATGAACGAGGACCCCGCCCCCGTCATCAGAATGCGGTCAATGTCCGAAAGGTCCAAGCCGTTCTGCACCGTAAAGCGCCCGAACGCACCGTAGACCGAGGTCAGCGGGTCGGTTGCGCGCACAAACTGCGGCGCAATCAGCTCCGGCTTTCCGTCCGCCCCACTGCGGAACCCCACGATTTTTGTCGTCGTCCCGCCAACATCAATTCCGATTACAACACGCTCCATCCGTCCGTCCTCCGTCCGAATCAATTTTTCTCTGCTTATATTATAACACCCTCTTGCCAAAATTGCAACAGTATGCTATAATATTCTCAGCAAAACCCGAAAGGTGGTATCCGAAATGGCTTTTGACGCAGGAATGCTCGCCTGCTGTATCCATGAAATTGCAACCCTTTCCCTCGATGCGCGCGTGGAAAAGGTCTTTCAGCCCGAAAAGGACGAAATCGTGCTCCAGATGCGGAGCCGCGAGGGTGGAAAGCGTCTGCTCATCAACGCAGGCTCCACCGCGCCGCGCATCTGCTTTACCGACGCGCAAAAGGAAAACCCCGCCGTCCCGCCGATGCTCTGTATGCTCCTGCGCAAGCATTTGCAGGGCGCCAAGCTGACCGACATCCGTCAGGCGGGCTTTGAGCGGGTCGCAATCCTCTCCTTTGAGGGGCGGGACGAGATGGGCTTCTCCTGCACCCGCCGACTGATTGCCGAAATCATGGGCAAGTACAGCAACCTGATTTTCACGGACGGGGACGGGAAAATTCTGTCGGTCCTCTACCCCATCGACTTTTCAACCTCCGCCCGCCGCCAGCTGCTCCCCGGGATGGTCTACGAGCTGCCGCCGAGCCAGAACAAGCGGGACCCGCTTGAAGAGACCGCCGACGGCTTTACGGCTGCGGTTGCCGCCTCCGACCCCTCCCGCCCCGCCGACCGCTTTCTGACCGCGACCTACTGCGGCATTGCCCCCGCTGTTGCGCGCGAGCTTGCCTACCGCGAGGGCGGTGCGGTCGATGCGCCGATCGGGGACTGCGCCGCGGCGCTTTGCGAGCGCTTTCTCGCCGTGATGGAGGACATCCGCGCGGGGCGGTTCTCCCCCTGCATGGTCAGCGAAAACGGCGTGCCGACCGAGTACGCCTACCTGCGGCTGGAGCAGTACGGCGCGGGGATGGAGGTCACGGAGTTCGACCGCCCGAGCGCGCTTCTGGACACGTTTTTCGCCGCGCGCGACCGCGACCGTCACATCCGCCAGCGGGCGCAGGACATCCTGCACATTCTGACAAACGCCGACGCGCGCATCCGCAAGAAGCTGGACCTGCAACGGGCGGAGCTTGCCGAGTGCGAGCGCGGCGCGGAGTGGAAGAAGCAGGCGGACCTCATCACGGCGAACCTGCACGCGATTCCGCGCGGGGCGGAGTCGGTGGAGCTGACCGACTACGAGGACTGGCACGAGGACGGACATTACGGGGCGGTGACGGTCACGCTTGACCCGCGTCTGACCCCTGCGGCGAACGCACAGCGGCTTTACAAGCGGTACAACAAGTCGAAGAACGCGCGGGTAGAGCTGACGCGGCAGATTGCGCTCGGCGAGGCGGAGTTGGTGTATCTGGACAGTGTTTTTGACGCGCTGACGCACGCGGAGACGGCGGCGGACCTGACCGAGATTCGGGAGGAGCTATACCGTTCGGGGTACGCGTCGCGGATGAAGCAATACAAGGTGACGCTGTCGCGGAAGAAGGCGCACCCCGAGGTGCTATGGTTTCGGACAACGAACGGCTTCCGCGTTGCCTGCGGCAAGAACAACACGCAAAACGAGTATGTGACGCACGTTCTGGCGGGCAAGACCGACTACTGGTTCCACGCGAAGGGGACGGCAGGCTCGCACGCGGTGCTATTCTGCGAGGGTCGGGAGCCTGATGTTCAAGATTTCACGGACACGGCGGAGATTGCGGCGTACTACTCCAAAGCTTCCTCCTCTTCCGCGGGCACGTCGAACGCAGAGGTGGACTACACGCTCGCAAAGAACGTAAAAAAGCCCGCAGGCGCGAAGCCGGGCTTTGTCATCTACCACACGAACTGGTCCTGCGTCGTCTCCCCCTCTGCGGCTCGGGTGGAGAGGTTGCGGGAGAGGTGAGGAAGACCTTGGAGGCGCA
>DJSQ01000225.1 GCA_002438075.1 Clostridiales bacterium UBA6330 | reverse complement strand
CCGCCGTTGTACCAGTCAACGGGGAGCCAGTATTTCAGCTTCTCGGGGTCCGCCAATGCCTTGTCGTTGTGCGGGTCGATATAGCGCAGAAAATACCACGACGACCCTGCCCACTGCGGCATGGTGTCGGTCTCGCGCTTGGCATCTCCGCCGCACCTCGGGCACTTGCAGTTGACGAACGACGGCAGCTTTGCCAGCGGGCTTTCCCCGCCCTCGCCCGGCTCGAAGCTGTCCATTTTCGGCAGCTTCAGCGGAAGCTCGTCATACGGCACGGGAACCATGCCGCACGTCGGGCAGTGCACAATCGGAATCGGCTCACCCCAGTAACGCTGGCGGTTGAACGCCCAGTCCTTCATCTTATATTGCACGCCAGCCTCGCCGATGCCGTTTTCGGTCAGGTACTCCAGCATCCGCGCGATGGATTCCTTCTTATTGGTGTAGCCGTTGAGGAAATCCGAGTTGACCATCTCGCCGTCACCCGCATAGGCGGCTTTGGTCACGTCCCCGCCGCGAATGACCTCAACAATATCAATGCCAAACTTCTTCGCAAACGCCCAGTCGCGCTCATCGTGTGCGGGAACCGCCATGATTGCGCCTGTTCCGTATCCCATCATCACGTAATCCGAGATGTAGATCGGAATCTCCTTGCCCGACACGGGATTGACCGCCGTCAGTCCCTCAATGCGCACGCCCGTCTTGTCCTTGACCAGCTGGGTCCGCTCGAATTCGGTCTTTTTCGCGCAGTCCTCGCGGTAAGCGTCCAGCGCCGCCATGTTTGCGATGCGGTCGCGGTACTTCTCGATCACGGGATGCTCGGGCGCAATGACCATGAAGGTCACGCCGAACAGCGTATCGGGGCGCGTGGTGTAAATGCGCAGCTTTTCCTCGGTCCCCTTCAACGGGAAATTGACATATGCGCCCGTCGACTTGCCAATCCAGTTGACCTGCTGCTGCTTGATGTTGGGCAGGTAGTCCACGCGGTCCAGACCCTCCAGCAGCTTGTCCGCATATTCGGTGATGCGCAGATACCAAACGGTCTTGGACTTCTGCACAATCTCGCTGTGGCAGATGTCGCAACGCCCGCCCTGCGAATCCTCATTCGACAGCACCACCTTACAGCTCGGGCAGTAATTGACCAGTGCCGTATCGCGGAACACCAGACCCTTTTCAAACATCTTGAGGAAAATCCACTGCGTCCAACGGTAGTAGTCCTCCTCGGTGGTGTCGATGACACGGTCCCAATCAAAGGAGAAGCCGACCCGCTTGAGCTGGGACGTGAATTTTGCGATGTTCTTATCGGTCACCTGCCGCGGGTGGATCCCCGTTTTGATAGCATAGTTCTCGGTGGGAAGCCCGTATGCGTCAAAGCCGATGGGAAACAGGACGTTGTAGCCCTGCATCCGCCGCTTGCGCGAAACGACCTCCAGCCCCGAATATGCCTTGATGTGTCCGACGTGCATCCCCGCACCCGAGGGGTACGGGAACTCAACCAGCGTGTAGTACTTGGGCTTTTCGCTGTTGTCCTCGGCATGGAAAGCGTCGGCTTCCTCCCATTTCTTTTGCCATTTCGGTTCGATTTCTCTGAAATTGTACTTCATTTTTCGGTTTTCTCCTCTTCCGATTGTTCCGCCTTCTCGTCAATGCCGATGTAGTGAAGCTCCTCCGCATCGCCGTAGAGCTTTTCCAGCTTGTAAAACTCGCGCGATTCCCTGCTGAAGATGTGCAGAATCACCGTGCCGTAGTCCACCACAACCCAGTTGTTATTGTCGCGCCCTTCAAAATGCTGTGGGTCCACGCCGCGCAGTCCGAGCTTGTATTCCACCTCGCCGCCCAGCGCCTTAATCTGCGTGTTGGACTGCCCCGTGCAGATGACGAAATAATCGGTCAACACGGTCTGCTCCCGCACGCGCAGGACCTTGATGTCCTTTGCCTTCTTTGCGTCCAGCACGTCGAAGATTGCGTGTGCCAGCTCCTCCGACGAAGCGTTTGCAAGCGACGGAAGCTGTTCCGTCTGCTGTTCGGTCTTGTTTTCTTCCATATGCTTTCCTCCTTACGGCACCGCTCGGGTCGCCGTGTATATTCTGTGAAACTCCGGATGCTCGGGGCGGTCAAATACCCGATTCGGATCAAATTCCGTGCAGGAAAATTCCGTCATGTCCGAAATGGCGCGCGCCGCTTCCTCGCGGTTCAGGATATAGTACCACGCGCCGCTGACCCCTTTTGCCGCATCCCCGGGGGCGGTCTCGGTCGTAAGCGTCGGCGCTTCCGCCCGCAGGAGCGCGAATGCCAGACGCAGGACCTCTGCGGTCGGCATATCGGTCCGCACACGCGGCAGAACCGTCAGGCAGACCCCCGACAGACGCACGGGAGAGAGCGACCGGCAGGCGCGCAGGAACGCGTCCAGAAACAGCTTTTGCGCGTCCAGCCGACCCAAATCGGCATCCGCATAGCCCGCGCGGAAGCGGACGAACTGCTCCGCCGCCTCGCCGTCCAGCCGCTGTTTTCCTGCGGCAAGGTCGATTTCCAGCCCCTGAATCGGGTCGCTGTAGCGCATGGCTTGCGGGATATCGACCTCCACGCCGCCCACCGCGTCAACCGCCGCGCGAACAACATCCAAATCATAAACCGCCGTGTAATCAATCCGCACGCCGAGTGCACGGCTGAGAAACTCCCGTGTGCCGTCCGCACCGAGCGTATTGTATGCCCCGTTGAGCTTTTTGTAGTCGCGGTCGGTATAATTCGCATAGGTATCGCGCGGGAGCTGTAAAATGTGCACCCGCCCCGTTCGCGGGGTCACGGACAGGAGCAGGATGCTGTCGGTCAGCGACGCGGCACGGTCACAGCCGAGCATCAGAATCCGCAGGTCCCCGGTTTCCGTCTCCGAGGGAACGGCGGCATCCGCCCCGCGCGCGTCACCGATGTCGGTCCCCGCCGCGCCCATGCAAGAAGCGAGAGAAAACAGGACCGCCAATAACACCGCGATACCGCACAACCGTTTGATAACAGCAACCATCCCCATACCCCACCTTCCGAGATCGCAGGACCTCTTGATGTAAGGTTGGAGGTTGTGTTAACAGCCAAAAACCGCAATGGTTGGATGAAGAATATCCCCCCTCATCAGTCGCTTGCGCGACAGCTTCCCCCCGAGGGGAAGCCTACCGAAACGGCGGTCCTTCCGAGAAATCATAACGTATATCCACACGTTTATGTTGGCATGAGATACGAAAGGCATCCTGCAAAGAGGCTTCCCCTTGGGGGGAAGCTGTCGCGCAAGCGACTGATGAGGGGGGATAAATCTGCTTTCCCAAAACAGGAAATTATCCCTTCCCCCGCAACAGCTCATTTCTCGCTTCAATCGTATCAACGGCAACGGGCGTGCCCTCATCGATCAGGTCCCGCACGGTCATGTCATACGAAAGCAGAAGCGTATCGCGTAGCAGTGCTTCCCGCGCCTGCGCCGTCATGGACTGCGGGTCCGCACCCCAGAAGTAGCGGCGCAGAATGACGCAGTTTCGGAACGTGCGCGAATCGTCGATGTAGTCGGCAAGATAGAGCAGCTTTTCGGTCAGCGTCATCTCCGCGTGCCCCGTGGTATGCCAACGGACCGCCGACACGATGGTCGGGTCGTCAAATTCGGGATACTCCACGGGAATCTGCGCCGCCGCAGTCCGCGCGTGCAGGGTCTTTGGTGCGAGCAAATCGTCCTCGCCAATCGGAATCCCGTATGCGTGGCAGAGCACCACCTGCTCGGGGACCGACAGCTCCTTTGTAATGTCGTGAAGCAGTGCCGCCGCCCGCATTCTTTCGGTCTCTTCGGGACAGTACAGCGCGCAAAGCCGCGCCACCATGTCCTCCACCGCCAGCGTGTGGCGGCAACGCTTTTCGGAAAGCCGCGCCCGCACGGTTTCGCGCAATCGGTTCAGTCTTTCCTCACCACTCTCTGTCATGATACCCCACCTGACCTTTCTTCAAACATATAAATGTTTGTCACGAATGTATGCTTCCACCGCAGGAGGAAGCAAATCCCCAACCGATTCGCCCGCGCGCAGCTTTTCGCGGATTTCGGATGAGGAGATTGCCAGCGGCTCGGTAACAATCCGCCGCACAACCTTTCCGTATTTTTCCTGATAGTCCGCAATTTTCCGAATCAGCAGACCGTCCAGCGACGGGTCCGCCTCGCGGCGGATGTAGACGGGATAGCACAGGCGGAAGATTTCCGCAGGCTCGCGCCATTCGTCCAGCGTCAGCACCATGTCGGTCCCGCACAGGAGAAAGAGCCGTCGGTCCTCCCCCGCAAGCTCCCGCAGGGTGTCCACCGTGTAGCTTTTTCCGCCGCGGCAAATCTCCATATCGCTGACGTACACGCCCTCCATGCCGCCGAATGCCAAACGGCACATTTCCAGTCGGTCGGCGGCGGACACAGGGTCCGCCATCTCCTTGTGCGGCGGGAGCGCATCGGGAATCACATAAAGGATATCCAGCCACATCTGCTCCATGAACGCCCGCGCCGCCGCGAGATGCCCGTTGTGCGGCGGCGAAAAGGTTCCGCCGTAAATCCCAATCCGCGTCATCGGGGCAGTTCAATCACGGGCTTTTTGGAGGAGCGGCGGTACAGCACCACCTTTTTTCCCGTCACCGCCACAACATCGGCATTCAGCGCCTCAGCCAGCGCGTCCGCCACGCTTCTTGCGGTCTCGCCGCTGTTTTCCAGAACATTGAATTTCACCAGCTCCCGCGCCTCCAGCGCATCGGAAAAGGTCTTGGTCAGATTCTCGGAAAGTCCGCCCTTCCCCACCTGCATAATGGCGGGAATGTCGTTTGCCAGTCCGCGCAGATAGGCGCGCTGTTTGGATGTGATCATGCTTGTATTCTCCTCGATCAGTCTTTCGCTGTATGCCACCCCTGCGAGGCAAGAGACTCGAATATCTCCTCCGCCACACCGCAGAGAATGCAGATATACTGCGTTTCGTTCAGAAACACCCGCAGGGTGTTGTCATCGTCCAGATGCACCGACCGCACGTCCTCGCGGGTCAGCTCCATGCAGGTCTTTTCCTTGCCGCGCGTCATCAGGACCATGGTCCCGTCGGTCAGGATGAAGTATCCGCCGAACGCGCCCTTCGGCGAGCGGAACAGCACCTGCTCGTCAAAGAGGAACGGACCCTTGATTTTCGCCTTCAGCCGCTCCAGAGGCAGATTTTGCAGGTACATCACGAACGGCAGAATCACCGTTACCAGCACCGCAACGCTCACGCCCCCAATCATGCCGTACTCCCAGCGAGTGAACATCCACGTCAGCGAGCCGATAAGAAGCCCCGCGCAGGTGGCAATCCACCGCGTTGCGGGAGAGAGAAAATAATCGGAATATTTCATTTTCCGCTACCTCCCTCGGTCAGCCGCCGCTTCAGCTCCGCCGCAAACAGCCGCATGGCTTGCCCGCGATGCGAAACGGCATTCTTTTCCTCGGCGGAAAGCTCCGCAAAGGTCTTGCCCAGCGGCGGATAGAAGAACAGCGGGTCGTAGCCGAAGCCGCCGTTCCCGTGATACTCCCGCAGAAGTCTGCCGCGCGCCTCACCGCGAACCGTGAATTCGCGCCCGTCGGGAAGCACGCAGGCAATCGCGCAGACGAATGCCGCGCCGCGCGCCTCATCGGGAACCGTTTCCAGCTTCCGCAGGACCAGACGGTTGTTCGCCGCGTCGTTGTGGTCACCGTCAACGCCGCACCGCGCGGCATATCTTGCCGACCAGATTCCCGGCTCGCCGCCCAGCGCGTCCACCGTCAGACCCGAATCATCCGCCACGCCGATTCTGCCGCCGCGCGCCGCCACTCTCGCTTTAATCAGCGCATTCTCCTCAAAGCTCGCGCCGTTCTCAACGATGTCCTCGGTCACGCCCACATCGTCAAGCGACAGGACCTCCACCTCGGGCAACAGCTCCGCCATCAGCCTGCGCATCTCGGCAATCTTTTTCGGGTTGCGGGATGCCAATACCATTGTCATCGCTTCACCTCATCCCTCAAACAGCGCACGGACAAACTCGGTGCGGTCGAATTCCTGCATATCGTCCAGCTTCTCGCCCACGCCGATGAATTTGACGGGGATGTTCAGCTCCTTGCGGATGGAAATGATGATGCCGCCCTTTGCTGTCCCGTCCAGCTTGTTGAGAATCAAACCCGTCAGCGCCGCCGCATTCTTGAATTCCTTTGCCTGAATGATGGCGTTCTGACCCGTGGTCGCGTCCAGCACCAGCAGGTTTTCGCGGCTCACCCCGGGCAGTTCGCGGTCAATCACGCGGTTGATTTTCGCCAGCTCGTTCATCAGGTTGGTCTTGTTGTGAAGCCGTCCCGCCGTGTCGATAATCAGCACGTCGGCATTCTTGTTCTTCGCCGCGTGGCAGGCATCAAAGACCACCGCCGCAGGGTCGCTCCCCTCGTTCTGGCGGACCAAATCGACCTTTGCCCGCTCGCACCAAACCGCCAGCTGGTCGATTGCCGCCGCGCGGAAGGTGTCCGCCGCCGCCACAATGACCTTTTTGCCTTCCTTGCGCAAACGGTTCGCAATCTTACCGATGGAGGTCGTTTTGCCCACACCGTTGACCCCGATGACCAGAATCACCGACGGCACGGTTTCGAGCTTCAAATCCTCGCCCTCGCCGATCATCCGCTCCAGAATGCCCTGCAAAGCGCCCATGACCTGCTCTTTTTCCTTGAGCCTGCCGTCCTTGATTTGCTCGCGGAGCTCCTCAATAATCTCCTCGGATGCGTTCACGCCGACATCCGCGCAAATCAACAGCTCCTCCAGCTCCTCCAGCAGGTCCTCATCCACCTTGACGAAGTTCTTCAGCAGGTCGTTGATCTGCCCGAACAGCGCGTTTTTGGTCTTGCTCAGCCCTGCCTTGACGCGGCTCCAGAAGGACTTTTTCTCCTTCTTCTTTTCCTCGCCCGTCAGCGGCGCGTCCTCCTCGGGCTCCACAGGCTTCTCGGGCTCTGCGGGCTCCTCGGGCGTTTTCGGCTCCTCGGGCTCTGCAACCGTCTCGGGTTCGGGAACCGCTTCCACTTCCGTTTCGGCTTCCGCTTCCGTCTCGGATGTAGCCTCGGAGACCTCCTCCGAGACGGTGCTTTGCACCTCTGCCTGTTCCTTTGGCTCCTTTTCGGGCTCCGCCCCGGGGGTCAACTCGGGCTCGGTGACGGGAATCACCTCGGGCGCGGGCTTCTCCTCGGTCCCTTTATCGGGCTGCGGGTCGGGCTTCTCCGGCACCTCGGGAAGCGGCTCGGATGCCTCCTCTCCGAGGTCGGGAATAATCGGCTGAAGCGGCGCTTCGGGCGCGGCAGGCTCGGTGGGCGCCACGGGGACCTCGGGCACGATTTCGGGCTTCGGTGCCTCCGTCTCCCGCTTCGGCTCCTCCGCCGGCGCTTCCTCCGCTTCCTTTTTTTCTTCTGTTACAACGGGCTCTTCAACTGCGGCAGTCTCTTTTTTCTTTTTTCTGCCGAACAGCTTATCCAAAAATCCCATCCCAGTCTTCTCCTTCCTTCTTCGAGATATCGTTGATATTCAACATCAGCACCTTGGAAATGCCGTGTTCGGGCATCGTCACACCGTACAGTCGGTCCGCCGCCGCCATGGTTCCGCGACGGTGGGTAATCATGATGAACTGCGTTCCGTGCGAATAGCGCTTGATGTACTGAGCCAGACGCTCGACGTTCACCTCGTCCAGCGCGGCTTCAATCTCGTCCAGAATGCAGAACGGCGTGGGGTTGACCTGTAGAATCGCAAAGAACAGCGCAACGCCGATGAATGCCTGCTCGCCGCCCGAAAGCTGCATCAGGTTCTTGATGATCTTCCCGGGAGGTGCGGCTTTGATTTCGATGCCGCTTTCGAGCACGTTTTCGGGGTCGGAGAGCGAAAGCTCCGCCGAGCCGCCGCCGAACAGCTCCGAGAACACGCGCCCGAAGTTTTCGTTGATTCGATTAAAGGATTCCACAAAAGCGGTCTTCATATCCGTTTCGAGGTCCGCAATGACAAGAATTGTCTTTTTGCGGCTTTCCTCCAAATCGTCAAGGTCGGCTTTCATCTTCTCGTAACGGGTCCGCACGTCCTCGTATTTGTTCACCGCGTCAAGGTCGACACTGCCCATCGCGCGCAGCTTGTTCTTGCATTCGGTCTGGAGCGCGAGCATTTCGGGTCTGGTTTCTTTGGTCAGCGGCGGATATCCGAGCGCCAACGCATCGTTGCGCGTCATCTCGTATTCCTCCCACAGCTTGCCCGCCAGCTTGTCCTGCGAATCGCGCAGACCGTTCAGCTTTGCCTCGCACTTGGTGTATTCGCGCAGAATCAGCTCCTTTTGGTTCTGCTTGTCGCGCAAACGGGTGTTGACATCGGTCAGCTTGCGCTCAAACTCCGCGCCGCCCTGCTCGATTGCGGTACGGCTCTCGGTGATTTCCGCAAGCGTTGTCTTTGCCGTTTCCAGCTCTTCCCCCTCGCGGCGGATTTCCTCCTCGGTCTGCGCAATCTGCTCCTCGCGGGCGCGGATTTTTTCGGTCAGCGCATCGCGCTCCTGCGTCAGAGCGGCAATGCGGTCCTCGCAATCCTGCCGCAGGGTGTTCTCGGTTTCAATATCCTTCTGCGCCTCGCTGATCTGAATGTAGAGCTCGGTCATCCGCCGCGCGTTGCCGTCTTTTTCCAGAACCGTGTCGCCGTGCTCGGATTCCTTTTCCTTGCGGAAATCGCGGATTTCGGAAATGCGGTGCGCAAGGCTTTCCCGCTCGGCTCCCAGCCGCGTCAGGTCCTCCTCGTAGCGTGCGCGCGCCTCCTCGAGCTGCTTCATGTCGTTCTTCAGCTTGTCCAGCAGGGTGTTGTTCGCGTCCAGCTTGGCGCGCAGCTGCTCCAGCTGTGCCGCCTCGGTGTTCCGCAGAACGCCAATCAGCTCGCGGCGGTCCTCGGCGGAATTGCGGCGCTCCTCCAGCTCCTCCGCCTCATGCGTCAGCTCGCCGAGCTGCTTTTCCAGCTTTGCAACGGTCGCCTTCTTTTCGTTCAGCTCCGCCTCCAGCCGCTTGACCTCGCTCCCGCGCGAGAGAATGCCGTTCCCCGTGCGGACCGAGCCACCCGTAAACGAACCGCCCACGTTGATTTGCTGACCGTCCAGCGTCACCGCGCGGACGCGGTAATGCGTGGCACGCGCCATCACGTTGGCGTTGTCGATGTTGTCAAAGACCACCGTTCTGCCAAGCAGTGAGGATAGCACATCGCGGAATTTCCCGTCACAGGAAACCAGACTGTCGGCAACGCCGATATAGCCGCGGTAGCCCGCCGCCTCGGTCATCTCGCGCGTGGGCTGGGATGCCTTCATGGAGGTCAGCGGAAAGAAGGTTGCCCGTCCCGCTTCCCCGCGCTTGAGGGCGTACATCGCCGCCTTTGCGGTTGCCTCGTCCTCCACCACGATATTTTGCAGGTTTGCACCGAGCGCAATCTCGATTGCGGTCACATAGCGGTCCTCAACCGAAATGACCTTGGAAAGTGGACCGTAAATCTTCCCGCAGGGCGCGCCGTGGGTGTCGGTGATTTTCCCCTCATCGTATTGCTTCATGACGTAACGGACCGCGCCCGAATAGCCCTCGAAATGCTCCTCCATGGAGCGGATGGTCGCAATCCGCTGTGCCAGCGAATCCTGACGGAATTTTGCATCGTTGCAGTCCTTTTCCGCCGCGCGGACCAGCACCGCAACGCGTCCCGCTTTGGTTTCGGCGTCGGCGATTTCCCCATCGATGGAAGCCAGCTCCGCGTCATACTTCGCCACGGTCTCTTCCTTCGACTTGCATTGCCCGCCGAGCGTTTCCGAAATCTTTCGATAGCCGTCCATCTCCTGCAAAGCGGAGCTGTTCTTATCGAAATCGGTGGTCTTGGCATTGTCGAGGACCGAAATGCGGATTTCCACGTCCTTTTCCTCGGCTTCCAAGTCACGAATATCGGCAAGCGCCTGCGCGATTGCCGCCGAGAGGTCGGCTTCCTTTTTGCCAAGCGTCACCTGCGCGGCGTTCAGCTTGTCCTGCTCCGCGCCGAGGTCGGCAACGCGGTTTTCCAACTCGCCGATCTTCTGCGCGTGCGCGGCACTCGAAGCGGTCTCCGCCGCGATGGACTTCTCGGTCCCCGCCAGCGACCCCTGCGTTGCCGCAATCAGGTCGCGCGCGTGCGCGATATTGTTCTGTGCAACCGTGCGCCGCCGCTCCAGCTCATGGCAACGGTCGGTCTGCTCGCGGATGCGCTCAAACAGCTCCTCGCTTTTCTGACGGCTCGACTGCGCCGCCTCGGACAGCTTGGCATACTGCGTGTCCAGCGCCTGAATGCTGTCCTCCGCCGTTTGCAAATCGAAGGACGCACGCGACATGGCTTCCTCCGCCGCGCTCAGCTCGTCCCGAATTTTTTCGGTGTCATAGAGCCACAGGCTCACGTCCGCGCGCTTCTTGCTGTCGTGCAGCTCAATCGCCTTTTTTGCGCGCTCGGCTTCCTTTTTCAGCGGCTCGACGCGCGAGGCAACCTCGGAAAAGATGTCGGACAGGCGGCTGATGTTGTCCTCCGCCTCCGCCAGCTTCCGCTCGGCTTCGGTCTTTTGATGGCGGTATTTCGCAATTCCCGAAGCGTCCTCGAACACACTGCGGCGCTCCTCGCTCTTGCGGGAGACCATCTCGGCAATCTTACCCTGCCCGATGATGGAGTAGCCGTCACGTCCGATACCCGTGTTCATGAACAGCTCATAGATATCCTTCAGACGGACCGCCTTGCGGTTGATGAAGTATTCGCTGTCCCCCGCGCGGTAGTAGCGTCTGGTAACGGTCACCTCGTCAAACGGACAGTCCAGCTTTGCAAAATCGCCCCGATTGTCAAAGGTGACCGACACCTCGGCATACCCCATCGGGCGGCGGCTGTCCGCACCGCCGAAAATGACATCCTCCATCTTGCTTCCGCGCAGGCTCTTGGAGGAAATTTCACCCAAGACCCAACGCATGGCATCGGCAATATTGGATTTTCCGGACCCGTTCGGTCCGACAATGACCGTAACGCCCTGTCCCTCGTCGGCGGCAACATTCACGTCCACGCCGCGGTCAAACAGCAGTCTCGTCTTGTCGGGAAAGGACTTGAAGCCCTGCATTTCCAGTGATTTCAGATACACGGCAGATGTTCTCCTTCTTATTATTCCATCGGACGGAGGCGGGGACCCGCAAGGCGCGCATCCTCCCCAACCGAACCGATTACAGTTCCGTACTCCTTCTCCAGCCGCGCAAGGTTCCGTCTCCCTTGCCCGACCGTTTGCGAGATTCGTCCCGCAGGAACGGTCAGCGCCGCGCGCCGACCGACCAAGCCCGCCGCCGTCACAGCGCGTAAAAGCTCGCGGTAGCGGACCTCGCCCAGCACCAATTCGCCCAGCGCGGGGTGATTCGGTCCCGCCACGGCACAGCGCGGGTCGGTCAGCTCCTCCGAGGCACACAGTCCGATGCGCAGGCACCGCACGCCGCCCGCATCCAGAATTTCATAGGCATCGGCGGAGCGTTCCACGGCTTCGTCAAGCGTCAGCGGGTGATACGTCCCCCGCGCGGTCATAGCTTCCAGCGAGGTCCCCGCAAAAACGACCGTCGGGTAAATCCGCGCCGCCCCTGCGCCGAACGCCACGATGTCGCGCGCGGTCCGATTTTCGCTTTCCGCATCCGACAGCGGCAGACCGATCATCATCTGTCCCACCAATTCAAAGCCCGCCTCGCGCACCAGCCGACAGGCGCGCTCGGAATCGGCGGCGGTATGCCCCCGTCCCGATGCCGCAAGAACCGCATCGGAGGTGCTCTGAATGCCCAGCTCCACCGTCCGCACGGGGTAACTGGAAAGCATTTCCAGCACCTCGCGGTCGATGAAGTCGGGTCTTGTTGAGAGGCGGACAGACGACACCCGCCCGCCCCGCACGAATTCCGCCGCCGTTTCCAGCAGGCGGACCATCAGCCCGCGGTCAATACCCGTAAAGGACCCGCCGAAAAAGGCAATCTGGCAGTCGCAATCCTGCGGGATTGTTGCAAGGGCTTGTTCGATGAGAACGGGGACCGCCGCCTCGTCAAATTCCGTGCATCCCGAAATGGTCCTCTGGTTGCAGAACACGCAGGCGTGCGGGCAACCGAGGTGCGGGATGAACACGGGAATGCTCCGATGCTTTCGCACCTGTGCGGTCAGCATTCCACGCCGAACAGCTTCAGTGCGTCTGCGGCGGCGCGCTGTTCCGCCGACCGCTTGGAGGACCCGCTCCCCCGCCCGATGCGGTTGGAATCGAGGTACAGCTCCACTTCAAAATGCTTATCGTGGTCGGGTCCCGTTTCGCTGACCACGCGGTATTCGAGCCGTTGCGGTCCGTCCATCTGCAAAAAGCGCAGGAGTGCGGTTTTCGGGTCGGTTCCGCCCCCGGGCGGGAGCGTGTCCACGGTCCACTTGATGAACGGGAGCAAAAATTCCCGCACGCGGTTCAGCCCGTCCGCCCCCGCATCGAGGTAGATTGCCGCCAAGAGCGCTTCAAACGCATCGGCAAGCAGGGCGGGATTGTTCGCGCCGCCGCTGTTGAGCACGCCGCGCCCCAATCGGAGGTATTCCCGCAGACCGATTTTCTCCGCATAGGAGGCAAGCGCCCCCTCGCAGACCGCCGCCGCGCGAATTCGCGTCAGGTCCCCCTCTGTCCCGTTCGGGAAGCGATTATAGAGGTACTCCCCCGTCAGGACCGACAGCACCGCGTCACCGAGGAACTCCAGCCGCTCATTGCAAAGCAGGTGATGGTTCTTCGCGCCCGTCTCGTTTGCATAGGAGGAATGCGTCACCGCCCGCAACAGCAAATCGGGGTCACGGAACCGATATCCGATTTTCTCCTGCAACTGTAAGGTATCCGTAAACACTCCTCCTTTCTAAGGCTAAGAATAAGACCTCGGGCGTTGCCCGAACCCACTCAGAACCTTCTTGAAAGAAGGTTCTGAGAACTCCAAGAACTTCAACGCATAAGGGGACGTGCGAACAATACCCCTTCAAAATTCCAACGCATCTTGCTCGCACGTCCCTGTATGCGTTGAAGTTTTTTGAAGGTTCTTAGGAAACTTTTTTTCAAAAAAGTTTCCTGAGTGGGTTTGGGCAACGCCCAAGGTCTTAGTCCTCAGTTCTTTGCTTTTCCCGTTCGGCGCGCTTCCGCTCGGCGAAGGCATGGGCGCTGTCGGCGAGGTCGTAGATTGCCTCGGAGCGCTTGTAATCCATCGCCTGACGAATCGCGTTCATAATCGCGCGGTCATCGGACGAGCCGTGCGCCTTGATGACCGGCTTGGAAATGCCGAGAATCGGCGCACCGCCGCGCTCGGACGGGTCGTATTCCTTTTTCATCTCGTACAGGGGCTTTTTCAACGCCAGCGCCGCCAGCTTTGCAGGGGTGGAGCTCATGAAAACACCCTTGACCCGCTTGAGCAGGAATTTTCCGACCCCCTCCACGCTCTTGAGGTAGATGTTCCCCGTAAAGCCGTCCGCCACCAGCACATCGCAGACATCAAACGGCGCGGTCCCTGCCTCCACGTTTCCGACAAAGTTGATTTCCTCATTTTCGGAAAGCAGACGGTACGCCGCCTGTTGCAATTCGGTCCCCTTACACGCCTCGGTGCCGTTGTTGAGAAGTCCCACGCGCGGGCGCGCAATGCCGTACATCTTGCGCATATACGCCGAGCCCATCGCGCCGAACTGCTCCAGATTTTCGGGCGTGACCGTCACATTTGCGCCCGTGTCCAACAGCAGCACGGGATTCTGAAACGGCAGAACCGTCCCGATTCCCGCCCGCAGAATGCCCTTGACCTTGCGGACAATCAGCGTTGCCCCCGTGAAGAGCGCGCCCGTGTTACCCGAAGAAACGAACGCATCGCCCTTTCCCTCGGCAAGCATCCGCAGTCCCACCGCCATCGAGCTGTCCCCTTTGGCACGGACCACCGACAGCGGGTCATCCTCCATCGTCATGTACGACTCGGTGTGCACGATGTCAAACCGTCGGATGTCCAGTCCCGCTTCCGCCGCGGACTGCTCGATCTGCCGACGGTCGCCGACCATGATATAGGTCGCGTGCCACTGCGCCGCCGCCATGCAAACGCCTCTGACAGCGGCTCCCGGGCAGTTATCTCCACCCATTACATCAACAATTATTTTCATAGGCTCGGTCCTTTATATACAGTGCGTTTGTGCGAGTGCCGCCAGCGCCCGCTCCGCTAATTTCTCGTTTCTTGCCGACTTGCCGCCCTTGACGCGAACGTCAAGCGGTCTGACGATTCCGAAGTTTGCGTTCATCGGAACGAATTTCCCAATTCCGCCGCGGCTGACATAAGCCGCCATCGCACCCAGCATCGTTTCCTCGGGGAACACCAAAGCCGTCTCCCCCTGCGCGTGCCGTGCCGCGTTGATTCCCGCGACCAAGCCGCTCCCCGCCGACTCCACATAGCCCTCCACGCCCGTCATCTGTCCCGCAAAAAAGACATCGGGACGATCCGCCATCGCGTAGGTCGGGGTCAGAAGCCCCGGGGAATTGAGGTAGGTGTTGCGGTGCATCACGCCGTAGCGCAGGAATTCCGCGTTCTCCAGCCCGGGAATCATGCGGAATACCCGCCGCTGTTCGGGAAAGGTCAGGTGGGTCTGAAAACCGACCAGATTGAACATGGTCCCCGCCTCGTTTTCCTTGCGGAGCTGGACCACCGCATAAGCCTCCTTGCCCGTGCGCGGGTCGGGAAGTCCCACGGGCTTCATCGGTCCGAAGCGCAGGGTGTCGTAGCCCCGCCTTGCCATAACCTCAACCGGCATACAGCCCTCAAAAACCGTGATTTCCTTTTGCGATTCGCGGTCAAACTCCTTCAGCGCCGCTTCCTCCGCAGAGGTCAGCGCCTGCCAGAAGGCATCGTATTGCTCGCGCGACATCGGGCAGTTGAGGTAGTCCGCATCCCCCTTGCCGTAGCGGGACGCGAAAAACGCAATCTCGGTGTTCACCGATGCGAAATCCACAATCGGTGCCGCCGCGTCAAAGAAATGCAGACTGCCGCATCCGAGGTCGTGCGCGATATAGTCTGCCATCGCGTCGGAGGTCAGCGGTCCCGTTGCAATCACGGTCACGCCGTCGGGCGCAACCTCGGTTGCCTCGCGCTCCTCCACGGTAATCTGCGGGCAGGAGCGGATTTTTTCGGTGATATAGCGCGAAAAGCGCTCTCTGTCAACCGCCAGTGCCGAGCCTGCGGGAACGCGCGTTGCGTCCGCCGCCTCCATGATGAGCGACCCGCACCGCCGCAATTCCTCCTTGAGCAGTCCCACCGCGTTGGAGAGACTGTCCGAACGGAGCGAATTGGAGCAAACCAGCTCCGCAAACTCCGCCGTGTGGTGCGCGGGGGTCATTTTCTGCGGCTTCATTTCAACCAGACGGACCGCCTCCGCCCCCGCGCGCACCGCCTGCCAAGCCGCCTCACAGCCCGCAAGCCCCGCGCCGAGAATTGTCACCTCGCGCGTCATGATTCCTCTTTTTCCTCCGAGGTCTCGCCCTCGGGCAGTTCACGGCTGTAGCCGCAAGCCTTATCGTGGCAGACCAGCAGGTTCTTGCCCTTCTTGCGGAAGAGCAGTCCCCCGCACTGCGGGCATTTCTCGTTCACGGGCATATCCCACGACGAGAAATCGCACTCGGGATAGCGCTCACAGCTGTAGAACACGGTATGGTTCTTGCCGAATTTGGTTACAATCTTCGCGCCGCAAAGGGGGCAGGCAACGCCCGTATCGCGCACGCGCGGCTTGGTGAATTTGCACTCGGGGTACCGACTGCAAGCCCAGAAGCTGCCGTATCTTCCCGTGCGCAGAAGCATCGGCGCGCCGCACTTTTCGCACTTCATGTCGGTTTCAACCGCCTCGGGCTTCTCCTCGGCAACCGTTTTTTCCTCGCCGTTTGCCGTCAGCGGCTTGGTGTTGCGGCAGGTGGGATAGTTCGGGCAGGCGGCAAACTTGCCGAAGCGCCCGTTGCGGATGACCATCTTGCTCCCGCACTTCTCGCAAACAATGTCGGTCTCCTCGGGCGGGACCTCGATGCTGTTCTGCCCGATGGTCTCCTCGGCGTGCTCCAGCTCCTTGGAGAAATCCGCCCAAAAGCTGCTCAGAACCGCCTGCATCGTTGCCTTGCCCGCTTCAATCTCATCCAGCTCGTTTTCCATTTCCGCCGTGAAGCCGTAGTCTACGATATCCGCGAAATACTCCTTCATCAGCTTGTTCGTCACCTCGCCCAGCGGGGTCGGCACAAACGCCTTGCCCTCCCGCTTGACATAGTTGCGGGACAGGATGGTGGTAATGATGGTGGCGTAGGTGCTCGGTCTGCCGAGCCCCTGCTCCTCCAGCATCTTAATCAGCGACGCGTCGTTGTAACGCACGGGCGGCTCGGTAAAGTGCTTGGCGGGAACCGCATCGTCCGCATCCATCAGTTCACCCTCCGAAAGGTCGGGCAGGCGGATGTTTTTGACCTCCGCCACATCGTCCGCCGCGCGTGCGGAATCCTCCTCGGTCTCCTCATAAACCGCCATATAGCCGGGGAACGCGACCGAATAGCCGCTGGTGCGGAAGATATAGCCCGAACAGGTGAAGTCCACCGACACTGTATCCAGCACCGCCGACTCCATCTGGCTTGCAATGAAGCGCTCCCAAATCAGCTTGTAGAGCTTGTATTGGTCGTTCGAGAGCAGCTTGCGGATTTTGGCGGGCTCCAGCTCCACTCTTGCGGGGCGGATGGCTTCGTGCGCATCCTGCGCGCCCGCTTTGGTCTTGTAAATTCTCGGGGTCTCGGGATAGTATTTCTCGCCGTATTTGCCCGTGATAAAGGTCTTTGCCGCCTCCTGCGCGTCCGCCGAGATGCGGAGCGAGTCGGTACGCATATAGGTAATCAGACCCTGTGTGCCGCCGAATTCCGTGCCGAGGTTGACCCCTTCGTACAGCTCCTGCGCCACCTTCATAATCTTCTGCGACTGGAAGCCCAGCTTTTTGGAAGCCTCCTGCTGCATGGTCGAGGTCGTAAAGGGCGGCGCGGGTGCCTTATGCCGCGAGGCACGCTTGACCGACGAAACGGTATACCGCTTTCCGTTGACCGCGTTCACCACCGTCATGGCTTCCGCCTCGGAATTCAGTCTGACCTTTCCCGAAGCGTCCCCCCAGAAATGCACGGGGATTGCCTTTCCCGCCGTGTGCAGGACCGCATCAATCGTCCAGTATTCAACGGGAACAAATGCGCGAATCTCCTCCTCCCGCTCCACAATGATGCGGGTTGCAACCGACTGCACGCGTCCCGCGCTCAAGCCGCTCTTGACATTCTTCCAGAGCAACGGACTGAGCTTGTAGCCCACGATACGGTCGAGAATGCGGCGGGTCTGCTGGGAGTTGACCAGATTCATGTCGATGGTCCTCGGCGCCTTGATTGCCGCCTTGACCGCTGTTTTGGTCACCTCATTGAAGCAGATGCGTTGCGTTTGCTCCACGGGAATTCCGAGCGTTGCCGCCAAATGCCACGAAATCGCTTCTCCCTCGCGGTCAGGGTCGGTTGCAAGAAAGACCTTGTTTGCCGCCTTCGCTTCCTTGCGGATTTCCTTGATCAGGTCCCCCTTGCCGCGGATGCTGATATAATGCGCGTCAAAGCCGTTCTCGATATCCACGCCGAGCGAGCTTTTCGGCAGGTCTCTGACATGACCGATTGACGCGATGACTTTATAGTTACTGCCGAGATACCCCTTGATGGTCGTTGCCTTCGACGGGGACTCCACGATTACCAGATTACTTGCCATGTTCTTTGTTTCCTTTTCAGATTTTTCGGTACAACCCGCCGGGTTGCTTTGCAACGCAGCCGCGCAGCTCAAGCAGGGTCAGCTCCGAGAGCGCCTGCCCGTAGGAGACCTCCGCGTCCACCAGTTCGTCCAGTGAAACCGCCTTCCCCGCCTCCGCGAGCTTTGCCATCAGAATTTTTCCGACAGCGGAAAGTCCCTCGGGCAGGTCCGTCTGCGGTGCGGGCTTCCGACCTGCCGCCTCGGGTTCGGTCCTTGCCGCCTCGCGCGGCTTCGGCTTTTCGGGAACCACCCTTGCATGGGCTCCGATGGGCGCGGGCTCCGATGCGTCGTCCCGCCGTTTCAGTATCACCGTCCGACTGCCGAGAACCCCGTACCGCTCCAGTGCGGCGGTGTTCACAGCCGAATGCGCTTCCGCGCGGTGGAGCAGGTCGGGACGCAGACGGTCCGCGAACGAATAGAGGTAACGGTTCAGAATGTCCTCGGTACAGGAGGCAAAATGCGCGCCGTCCCGCAACAGGCTCTCCGCGCCCGCTTCTCCGATTCCCTCTGCACCCGACGGAATCGCAAAGACCTCCTTGCCCTGCAATACCGCTTCCTTTGCGGTAATCAGCGACCCGCTGCCAAGTCCCGCTTCCACAACCACAACGCCCTGCGACAGCGCGCTGATGATGCGGTTGCGGACGGGAAAATGGTAGGAAATCGGGCGCGACCCGGGCGGATACTCCGAGAGGAGCAGTCCGTGCCGCCCGATTGCCGTCATCAGCGGCGCGTGCTGGGTCGGGTAGGCTCTGTCCAGCCCGCAACCGAGCACCGCAATCGGAAATCCGCCCGCTTCCAGCGTTGCCGCCGCGCAAACACCGTCAATTCCCGCCGCCATTCCGCTGATAACCGTCATGCCGACCGCCGACAGCTCATAGGCTATTTTATACGCGGTCCGCATTCCGTATGCACTCATTCTGCGCGTGCCGACCATTGCAATCGCGGGGATGCGGTCGAGCTTCGGAATCGTTCCCGCGCAATAGAGCAGGAGCGGCGGGTTCTTGATTTCGCGCAACAGCTGTGGGTAAAGCGGCGAAGAAAAAGTCAGAATTCCGATATTCATCTGCTCGCAGGTCTGCGCAATCCGCGTTGCCTCCCGCAGGTCCTTGTTCGAGAGTGCCGTTTTGACCCGCTCGGGAATGCAGGTCAGGCGGTCAAGCTCCTCCGCCGATGCCGAAAAGATGTTGTACGGCGTGTCGTACATCCCAAGCAGAGTGCGAAACTCTCCGTTCCCCGCGCCGAACGCCTCTGCAAGCCAAATCCAGAACAGGGCTTCATCGCTTTTCATCCCGTTATGTCCTCCGTCCCGTTTTCTTTGCGAATTCCCACATCAGAACCGACGCGGCAACCGCGGCATTCAGGGATTCCGCGCGTCCGCTCATCGGAATGAACACCCGCTCGTCGGCGGCATTCAGCACCGCCGCAGAAAGCCCGTGCCCCTCGTTTCCGATAACCACGCAGTCTCCCGCCCGCACATCGAATTCGCCCAATCTCTGCGCCCGTTCATCCAGCGCCGCCGCAAACACGCGCCTGCCGCTCGCCCGCAATTGTCCGATGACCCCGCACAGGTCGCCCACGCGGTCAATCGTCTGACCGAACAGGGTCCCCATCGAGGCACGGACCGCCTTTGCGTTGTAAACGTCGGCGCAGTCCTCACTGAGAATCAGACGGTCCACACCGAACGCCGCCGCACTGCGGATGATTGCCCCGACATTTGCGGGGTCCCTGACCGATTCGAGCAGAACGACCGTTTCGCCCGCGTCGGGAATTTTTCCGTCACTATATATTGTAGCGATTTTTTTGCATTTGTCAAGATATTTCGCAACACATATCACGCCCTCGGGCGATTTTTCTTCGGAAATTTTGTCAAACACCCCGTCCGAAAGGGTCAGGACACGCTCCGCACAGGCAAAAATCGACCGTCCCGTGTCCTGCGCCAGCCGCGCCGCAACCGCCTCGGCGTTGCTCTCCCGCAACAGCATCAGCAGCACGGAAAGCCCGTTTCGCACCGCCTCCGCCGCCAGCTTGATGCCGTCAAAGCGGAAGCAACCGCTTGCCTCGCGTGCCCGACGGTCGGTCAGCTTTCCGACCCCAACCACGGTTCGGTTCTGCCTCGATGTGATAATCTCTGCGGCTCCCTCCATGCTTTTTCCCCTTTCCGACGTGTTTTTCGACTCTTTTTGAACCGCTCTATCTACGACAAAAACCCGATGATATCATCGGGTTTTTGTGTTGCAAAAGCTCAGAGAGCCGCTTTTGCCTGTGCCGCGAGTGCCGCGAATGCTTCCTTATCGGAAACCGCGATCTCAGCCAGCATCTTGCGGTTGAGGTCAACGCCCGCCTTCTTCAGACCGTGCATCAGCGTGGAGTAGTTCATGCCGTTGACCTTCGCCTCTGCGGAGATTCTGGTAATCCAGAGAGAGCGGAAGTCTCTCTTCTTCATCTTTCTGCCCGCAAACGCGTAGTTGCCGCTCTTCATGACGGCTTCCTTCGCCATCTTGAAGTGCTTCGACTTTGCGCCCCAGTATCCCTTCGCCGCCTTCAGCGTTGCTTTTCTTCTCTTGCGCGTCATCAGCGCACCCTTGATTCTTGCCATTTTTCAATTCCTCCGTTTCGACTTACTTAACCAATGCCTTGATGTTGTCCGCCATCTGTCCCTGCACCATCACGCTCGAGCGCAGATGTCTGATGCGCTTTGCGCTCTTCTGACCGGTCTTGTGCCGATGCGAGCTGTGGAACATTTTTACCTTGCCGTTAGCAGTAACGGAGAATCTTTTGGCAGAAGCCTTATGCGTCTTGATCTTTCCCATTTTGAAAACTCCTTTTCTTCTGTTTCCGTCCCTGACGGAAGCTGATTTCATACAATTCCGCGCCGAGGCACGGAGAGAATGAACATTCCGACTGTCTTATTTTGCCTTGACGGGCGAGATGATCATGCTCAGGAACCGTCCGTCCTGCACAGGTGCCTTATCCACCGTGCCGCAGTCCGCACAGGCAGCCTGAAATCTGCCCAGCACCTCGCGCCCGATTTCGGTATGGCTCATTTCGCGGCCCTTGAACTTCATCACGACCCGAACCTTGTTCCCGTCTCCGAGAAAGCGTTGCGCGTGTCTGACCTTGGTCTCGAAGTCGTGCGTGTCAATCCGACAGGACAGCTGAATTTCCTTCAGCTCCACCGTCGTCTGCTTTTTCCGCGCTTCCTTTTCGCGCTTGTCGCGCTCGAAGCAGAACTTTCCGTAGTCCATGATCTTACACACGGGCGGGACAGCCTGAGCAGACATCATAACCAGATCCATGCCGCGGTCGTAAGCCTGCTCCAGAGCGCGCGATGCGCTCATGATGCCAAGCGTTTCTCCGGCAGGGCCGATCAGACGGACTTCCTTTGCGGTAATCTCCTCGTTGAGCAGGGTCTCTTTTTCCTTCGCGCTAATGGTGCAACACCTCCATGCAAAAAATAAGCCGTACAAAGACGAACGTCTCCGCACGGACTTCTCCCGCACACTACGGGAAAATACACCTATCAACCCACGGTCACAACCGGTGCCGGGGTGAGAGCGGAGCGCTCTGCTTTGTTTTACCTGTATATCATACCACACAACCGTCCTTTTGTCAAGGGTTTTTTGAAAAATAATCCGATTTTTTCTTTCCTCCCCCTCTCGGCTCCGTCTCCTCAATCCTGATTTTCCCTTTTCTTGCATTTTCGGGATTTTTGCGGAGGTGCGACACGGATGTCTATCGGGAAAAGCAACAAAAAATCACACCGAAACGGTCGGAAAATTCTCCCATGTATGCTTTTACACAAAAATTCGTGCTGAAGTTTGTCAGAATTCCTAATTTACAAAACGGTCGGTTTGCGGTATAATAGTTATGCTGTCGGCAATCGCCGGCAGGTTCCCTTTGTTGCACACTGCAAACTCCGTTTTCTGCGAAATGTCAAGCTTATGACATCCCTGCGCGGAACCGGTTCGGTCGGTGTGCAATTTTATTTTCTCATTTCCCATCATTGTTCATTTTTACAAGGCAGAAAAAGTTGCGATTGCACGGGACTTTTTTCGCCAAACCTATGGAAATCCCGAGGAAAATGTGGTATAATACTATATAATTGATGTTATGTTACCCGAAAGGATGCGAAATGTCCTCTTTTATTGAAACCGCTGAACAGCTCACGCTCCCCGTTGTCGCTCTGCACGGCACGGTGTGCTATCCGTCCCTGCCCGTCAACTTCGAGGCTTGCGACGATGCCTCCGCCGCGGCTCTGCGCCAAGCGGCGGCAAAGGGCGGAACGCTTCTCCTTGTCTGTACCTCGGAGACCGTTCCCGCAAGCGCCACACCCGAGCTTTCCCAATTCTATAAGGTCGGCACGGTTGCCAAAATCAAACAGATGCTCCGCACGCCCGAGGGCGTAACCCGCGTGATTGCGGAAGGCATCACCCGCGCCGTTGTCACCGAATACCGCAAGAATGCCGATATCATCGAAGCATCGCTGGTCTGCAAGCAGATTGCGCTCGGCGAGAAGAACGCACGGACCGAGGCATATGTACGCGAGCTTCTGGACGCGCTGGACGAAAATCTCAACTACCTCCCCGCAGGCTCGGACGATCTGATGACAACCGCCGAGGGAATCGACGACCCGGGGCTTCTTGCCGACTTCATCGCGGCGAGCGTCCTCTCCCGCCCCGCCGACAGACAGGCGGTGCTGGAATGCTTTGACCCGACGGTCCGCGCCGAGCGTCTGCTCCTGATTCTCGCGCAGGAATCCGTGATTCTGGAGGAGGAATCCCGCCTGCGCCGCAAGGTCAACGCGCGGATGAACCGCAACCAGCGCGAATACTATCTGCGCGAGCAGATTAAGGTCATCGAGGAGGAGCTCGGCGAGGGCTCCGACTACGAGGAGTACACCGCAAAAATCAAAAAGGCGGGACTGCCCGAGGAGGTTGAGAAGAAGCTGACGAAGGAGACCGAGCGGCTCTCCAAAGCCCCCTTCGGCTCTGCCGAGGCAACCGTCATTGCCAACTATCTGGATGTCTGCCTTGACATTCCGTGGACCAAAGCCACAAAGGACCGTTTGCAGTTCACCGCCGTACAGAAGGCGCTGGATGCGGACCATTACGGGCTGGAGAAGGTCAAGGAGCGCATCGTCGAATACATCGCCGCCAAGCAGCAAAGCCCCGAATTGCGCGGGCAGATTCTCTGTCTGGTCGGACCTCCCGGGGTTGGAAAAACCTCGGTTGCCGCATCGGTTGCGCGGGCACTCAACCGCAAGTACGTCCGTATTTCTCTGGGCGGCGTGCGGGACGAGGCGGATATCCGCGGGCACCGCAAGACCTACATCGGCGCAATGCCGGGGCGGATTATCAACGCGCTGACACAGGCGGGGGTGCGTAATCCCCTGATTCTTCTGGATGAAATCGACAAAATGAGCCACGACGGGCACGGTGACCCGACCTCCGCCATGCTGGAGGTGCTGGACGGCGAGCAGAACAGGAGCTTCCGCGACCACTTTGTCGAGCTGCCCTTCGACCTCTCCGACTGTATGTTCATCGCAACGGCAAACGACCTCGGCTCCATCCCCCGCCCGCTGATTGACCGTATGGAAATTATCGAGCTGGGCATCTACACCAAGCGGGAGAAGCTGGAGATTGCGAAGTCGCATCTGATTCCGAAGCAGCTGGCGCGGCACAACCTGCAAAAGCGGGTTCTGAAGTTCACCGATGCGGCAATTCTCGAAATCATCGATTACTATACCCATGAGGCGGGCGTGCGCAATCTGGAACGGACGATTGCAAAAATCTGCCGCAAGGCAATCCGCAAGCTCCTTTCCGATCCGGAAATCAGGCACATCACGGTCGACGCCCCCGATATAAAAGACTACCTCGGCGCGCGTAAAATGCTGCCCGAAACGGTGGACAGCGAGGACGAGGTGGGTTGCGTCAACGGTCTGGCATACACCGAGCTGGGCGGAACCCTGCTCCGCGTGGAGGTTGCGGTTCCCGAGGGCACGGGCAAGATTGAAACGACAGGCTCACTCGGAGACGTGATGAAGGAATCGGCACACATCGCGGTCAGTTATGTGCGAACGGTTGCAAAGCAATACGGCATTCCGACCGACTTCTATAAAACGAGAGACATTCACATTCACTTCCCCGACGGCGCAACCCCGAAGGACGGTCCTTCCGCGGGTGTGACGATGGTCACGGCGCTGGTCAGTGCCCTTTCGGGCAGAGCGGTCCGCCATGATGTTGCCATGACAGGTGAAATCAGCCTGCGCGGAAAGGTTCTGCCGATTGGCGGACTGAAGGAAAAAACCATGGCGGCGTACTCCGCAGGTGCCAAAACCGTGCTGATTCCCGCCGAAAACCTGCGCGATATGGAGGAGCTGGACCCGATGGCGCGCGAGGGGCTGGTCTTTGTCCCCTGCCACACGGCGGAGGAGGTCCTGCAAAACGCGCTGGTCCCCGAAGCCGAGACAGCAAAGGAGACGGTTGCCGCAGGGCTTTATGTCCCGACCGCACAGCCCGCTCCGCAGCTGCATTTTTCACAGAATTGAGGAATTCTCATGTCGATCAACCTCAACAAAACCACCCTGCGCATCAGCGCGGGGACCCCGCGCCAGTTTCCTGCCGACCCGATTCCGCAGGTTGCCTTTTCGGGACGCTCCAACGTTGGGAAAAGCTCGCTGATCAACTGCCTGCTCGGGCGCAAATCGCTCGCGCGGGTCAGCTCGGCACCGGGCAAGACCGTAACCGTCAACTTCTACGAGCTTGACGGCAAGCTGTTCTTCGTCGACCTGCCGGGCTATGGCTTTGCAAAGCGCCGCCCAGAGGAGAAGGCGCAATGGTCGGCGCTGACCGACGGCTATTTTACAAACAACAAAAACGCGGACCTTGTCAAGCTGGTGGTTCAGCTCGTTGACAGCCGCGTGGGACCGACAAAGGACGATGAAATGATGCTCGGATACCTGCGTGAAACGGGAACCCCGTTCGTGGTGGTCGCAACCAAAGCCGACAAGCTGAACGCAACCGAGCGCCGCGCGTCCGAGGCACTCCTGCACAGCCACCCCGCAATTCCGACCGACACGCCGATTCTCTTCACCTCCTCCGAAAAGGGAGAAGGCAGAGCGGACCTCTGGCGGCTGATTTCGGACCGCACGGGTGTCAAGCTGTAACCATAAGCTATAAGCTGTAAGCTGTAAATTCATAACGAAAGGATTTCTGCGAATGCTTTTTTCAATCCTTCACAGCGGCGATCCGCTCTCGGCGGTCCTGTCCCTGCTCCTCACGCTCCCCATCATGCTTCTGGCGCTCTCGCTCCACGAGACCGCGCACGGCTGGGTCGCGTGGCGTTGCGGTGACCCCACGGCGCGCAACCTCGGGCGGCTGACGCTGAATCCCCTGAAGCACCTCGACCCGATGGGTCTGATTTTCCTGATGATTTTCGGCTACGGTTGGGCAAAGCCCGTGCCGATCAACACCCGTTATTTCCGCAAGCCGAAGCGCGACATGGCGCTGACTGCGGCGGCGGGACCTGCGGCAAATCTGCTGCTCGGGCTGGTCAATGCGGTGCTGTTCGGATTGTTTTGGGGGCTGTACCAAGCGCAATTCTATCTCGGGCTGACGGGAATGCTGCTCACCTTTCTTCTGATTCTTTCCGATACCTTCTTCTACGCGGCGGCAATCAATTTCATGTTCATGCTCTTCAACCTGATTCCGATTCCGCCCTTTGACGGCTCGCGCATCGCGCTGGCATTCCTGCCCGACCGCATCTATTTCGGCATCATGCGCTACGAGCGGCAAATCATGATCGGGCTTCTGATTGTCATGCTGGTGCTCTCCAATTTCGGCTACTCCCCCATCGGATACGTTGCAACCAAGCTGCCGAATCTGATTGGAAACCCGATTGCAGACGGTATTAAAAAGCTGTTAGTCTGATTTTCTCCGAGGTACACACATGGAAAGCGTCACATACAGGCTGGAGCAATTCGATTTCGAGGGTCCCCTTGATCTCTTGCTCGCGCTGATTCAGAAAAACAAAGTGAATATCACCGACATTCCGATCTCCCTGATCTGTGACCAGTACCTCGCTTACATTGAAGCGGCGCAGGACCTGAACATGGAGCTGACGGGCGATTTCATCGTCATGGCAAGCGAATTGGTCCGCATCAAGAGCAAAATGCTCCTTCCCCGTCCGCAGGAAGAGGAAAAGGACCCGCGCATGGACCTACAGGAAGCCCTGCGGCGCTATCAGCAGGCAAAGGAAGCCGCAGAGAAAATGGCGGCGCTTTACAAGGTCTACAGCGGGCGGATGGTCAAGGACACCGACGAGGTGACGGTTGACACCACCTATGTTGCCGACCAGCAGGTTACAAGCCTGTGCCTTGCGGTCCGCCGCATCATTGCCGCCAACGAGAGCCGACCGAAGGCGGAAAAGGCGGTTTTCGCGCCGATGATTGCAAAGCCGATTGTCCCCGTGGAAATCAAGATTGTCGGCATTCTCCACCACATGGAGAAGAAAAAGGAAACGAGCATGAAGGAATTGCTCTCGGACGCGGTCTCGCTCCCCGACCTGATTGCCATCTTCCTCGGCATTCTGGAGCTGGTGAAGGTCCGCAGGATTCTGATTGACGAGGGCGAATACCTCGATGCGGTGCACGGAACCAATACCTGCTTCTCGGTCAACGAAAAAACGCCCGAGGAAGAGGAGGAGGAACGCAAAAAGCGCCCGTCACTGGCACTCTCGAAGGACCCGATTCCCCTTTCCTCCAAAGCGGAAATGCACCGCGAACAGCGCCGCATCATCCGCGAGCGGAAGCTGGAGGAAAAGAAGCGGCTGCGGGCGGAGGAACGCGCCAGACGCGCCGAGGAACGCAAGAAAGCCGCAGAGGAAGCCGCACGGCTCGGAGAGAGCGTGGACGACCTGCTGCCGCGTGAGGAGGTGCTCCCCGCCGACGACAGCGACCTCGATGCGGAGGAACGCGTGGAGGCAATGCTGGAGGACCGCCTCTCCGAAGAGGACGAGGATATGCTCGATGACCTCGGGCTGGACATGAACGAGATTGTCGGTCACATGGCAAAGGAAGCGGTCCGAATGGATCGGGACAAGCATACCGAGGAGGGACAGTAATATATTATGGAAGAAAAAAAGCAGACAGAGCCGATACTCGAGCCCCTCGGGAGCGCGCAGGAGGTCGAACAGGCGATTGAAGCCATCCTCTTTGCGGCGGGTCATCCGATGCGCTACGACAAATTGGCAGAGGTGCTTTCCCTGACGGTCAAGGACGTGCGCGCGATGGTGCGGGAAATCGGAAAGAAATTTGAAGCCGAGGACACCTTCCACGGAATTCAGCTCCTGCAATACCCCACCGCCTGCCAGCTGGCGACCAAGGAGAAATACGCCCCCTACATCCGCGAAGCGCTCGGCATTCGCCGCGGCGGAAACCTCTCCGCCTCCACAATGGAAGCGCTGGCGGTGGTTGCCTACAATCAGCCCGTGACGCGGACCTTTGTGGACGATGTGCGCGGCGTGGACAGTTCCTATGCGGTCACATCGCTGATTGACAAGGGCTTGATTGAAGCCGCGGGACGGCTGGAAGCCCCCGGGCGACCGATGCTCTATGTTACCACGGATAAGTTCCTTCGGGTGTTCGGCATCAACTCGCTGGACGAATTGCCGCAAACCGAAGCGCTCAGCGTCTCGGCGGCGGCACAAAGTCAGGCGGAAAATGCCGAGCAGATTGAGATGGACCTCGGAAGCGAGGATATGCCCGACAGTGACGAGCCGCTTCCCCCCGATGCGCAGGACTACAGACCCGTTGAGGAGGACGATGACGGCAATGTGATTTTCGAGGACGGGAACGCCGACGGCGACCGTTCGGAAGGAGTGTGATGGCATGAGCGGATGGTTGATCGCACTGATTGCGGTCGGCGGAGTTCTTCTGTTGCTTCTCCTGCTCCTGCTGTTCGGCATGGCGCGCCTGCGTGTGACCTGCCGCGAGGACGTGTGGGTCAGCCTGCGGGTTCTCGGACTGCGCTTTCGCCTGTACCCACAGGACGGCGGGTCGGAGGAGCCGAGGCGCTTCTGCCGCAATCCCAACCGTGCACTGGCGCGCGAGCTGCGGCGACAGCGAAAAGCAATCAAACGGGCAGAGAAAAAGCGGCTGAAAAAGCGGAAGAAGGCGGCAGAATCCGCAGGTCTCCCCAAACTCAATCTGCCGGAGAATCTTTCGATGATTCTTGCCCTGCTCAAGGATTTCTACCGCGTGGCAAAGGGAAAGCTTCGCCTCCGCACCCTGCGGATGCACATCGTGGTGGCAACCGACGATGCGGCGCAGACCGCGTTGCTCTGGGGCAGTGTTACCGCGAGCGCATCGCTTCTCTTAAACTGGATGGATGAGCACTTCCTCCCAATCGAGCACTACCGAGGTGAGGTGGACATCCGCCCCGACTTTGCGGGCGGTGACGCGGGCGCGGACATCGACCTTGTGCTGTCGGTCCGCCTGTGGTCGGCTCTGCGCATCGCAATGGCAATGCGGGGACACTACACCGAGGAAAAGGAAAAAGCACAAAAGAAGGCAATCCGCAGAATCCGACGCAAAGCCGAACGGAAAGCCAAAAAAGCCAATCAAAAATCATCTCAGATGTGAAAGGATACAACTATCATGGAAAACGAAAGCTCTATCAAGCAGATGATCCACAATTCTATGCAGCAGATCCGCGAAATCATGGACGCGGACACCGTAACGGGTCAGCCGATTAAGCTGGACAACGGCGTTACCATCATCCCCTTCTCCAAGGTCTCGCTGGGCTTCGCGTCGGGCGGTCTGGACCTCCCCGCAAAGCAGGAGCGGGTGCGCAAGAACTTCGGCGGTGCGGGCGGAACGGGCGTGACCGTCAACCCCATCGGCTTCCTTGTCACCTATCCCGACGGCAAGGTGGAGATGCTCCCCGTCACAGGTCCCGAGGAGGTCGGTCCGCTGGAACAGATTGCGGAAATTCTCAACCGCGCGCCCGAGGTGGTCGGCAGACTCAAGGAGCTGTTTGACGATGTAGACGCCGCGCGCGACGGAAACTGATTCTCCAAGACATAAAACGAACTCCGGAAAAATATACATGAATGAATCAGTATGTTTTTCCGGAGGTTTTATCATGCGCAAAATAGTCCTGCCCCTTCTGCTTGCTCTGACCCTTGTCCTCCCGTTCCTCCCGCTTTCCGCCGCGGCGGAGCCGATTCGCTCGGTTACCCCGCCCTCGGTCTCGGCGGCAAGCGCGATTCTCATGGATGCCGAACACGGGCTTGTCACCTTTGAAAAGGACGCGGACAGACGGCTCCCGATGGCAAGCACGACCAAAATCATGACCGCGCTGACGGCACTTGCAAACGCCGAGCCCGACCGCGTGATCTGCGTCCCGCACGAGGCGGTCGGTGTGGAGGGGTCCTCGGTCTACCTTGCCGAGGGCGAGAAGCTGACGCTTTGCGACCTGCTCTATGCCCTGCTGTTGCAGTCGGCAAACGATGCGGCGGCGGCAATCGCCATTGACATCGGCGGGAGCATTGCGGGCTTTGCCGACCTCATGAACGCCGAGGCGGAAAAGCTGGGACTGACCGATACGCACTTCTGCAACCCGCACGGTCTGGATGCCGAGGAGCACTACACCACGGCGCGCGAGCTGGCAACCGTCACCCGCGCGGCACTTGCCGACCCGCTGATTCGCAAAATCGTGGGAACCGTCAAGGCAACCATCCCGCAGGGCGATGACCCCGATGCGCGCCTGCTGGTCAACCATAACCGCCTTCTGCGGTCCTACAGCGGTGCCATCGGGGTCAAAACGGGCTTTACCAAACGGAGCGGGCGCTGTCTGGTCTCCGCCGCCGAGCGGGACGGCGTTACGCTCATTGCAGTAACGCTGAACGCCCCCGATGACTGGCGCGACCATGCCGCCATGCTGGACTACGGCTTTGCGCGCTATCAGAATGTCTCGCTCTGCAACACGGGAGACCGCGCCTGTGACCTGCCCGTTACGGGCGGAACCGTGGATTCGGTCCCTCTGTGCTACGCCGCCGACCTGACCGTCGCACTTCCGATTGGTCATGCGCCGCTGAACGGTACCATCGAAGCCCCGCACTTCCTCTATGCCCCCGTCCTGCCCGACAGGGAGGTCGGCTATGCCGTTTTCACCTGCGACCTTGACGGTGACGGCAAGCAGGAGGAAATCGGGCGTGTCCCGCTGGTCACGGGAGAACAAGCAGACCGCAAGCAGACGCAAAAGCGCGGCTTTTTCGCGTGGCTCTGCGGAATTTTCAAAGGAAACAAACAGGAATGAGAACATGACGGAAGCCATCAGACTGCAAAAATATTTTTCGGACTGCGGTGTCCTCTCCCGCCGTGCCGCCGAAGCGGAAATCCTCGCAGGGCACGTGCGGGTCAACGGATGCCGCGCCGCCCTCGGAGACCGCGTAATCCCCGGGACCGACCGCGTGGAGTGGAACGGCAAACCGATTCTCCCCCGCGCGGACAAGCCCTACCGCTATATCCTCCTCAATAAGCCGCGCGGCTACGTCTGCACCGCAAAGGACGAAAAGGGACGGCGGAACGTGACCGAGCTGGTCCGAATCGCCGATACCCGCCTCTACCCTGTCGGACGGCTGGACATGGATTCGGACGGGCTTCTGCTCCTGACCGATGACGGAGCCTTCGCCAATCACCTGACCCACCCGCGCCACGAAATCGCCAAGCGCTACCGCGTGACCGTCTCCCCCGCCCCCACCAATGCACAGCTGGAAGCCCTCCGTGCCCCTATGGTGCTGGACGGCTATCGCCTGCTCCCCGTCACCGTCCGCCGCCTTGACAACGCCGTGCTGGAAATGGAGCTGCACGAGGGCAGAAACCGCCAGATTCGGCGGATGTGCGAGGCGGTCGGACTGCGCGTGACCGAGCTGACCCGCACCGCCATCGGTTCCCTTACCCTGACAGACCTCCCAACGGGAAAATGGCGCGACCTGACACCCGAGGAGATTCGATATTTGATGCAGGAAAAAGATGAGTGTAGCATTCTGTGAGATGTAACCGATTCATTACAATGTTACATTCACCCAACACGGAACGACACATGG
>DJSQ01000050.1:24543-25435 GCA_002438075.1 Clostridiales bacterium UBA6330 | reverse complement strand
GCACGCCATCGCCCACATCGAGGAGGCGGCGGTGCACGGTCTGCCGGAAGAACAGCAGAGATGGTATGCCATCAAGATCTTCGAACGTGACGACAAAGTCATGGCACAGCTGAAGCTGGATCCCACCGTCCTCTCCCACATCGAAACGGACATCAAAGCCGCCGAGAAGGAAATGGACGACGATGCGGAAAGCATCATCACCAACGAACGGTACATCTACATCTCCACCATCATCAAGAGCTGCTACAAAAAGAAGGACGCCGGCAAGATTTCCACATCGGATAAGATCGACCGCGTGGTCACCAACCGCTGGCTGGGTCTGCCGATCTTTGCGGCAATCATGTTCCTGGTTTACTACATCTCCATGGTCACGGTCGGCTCCTTTGCAACCGACTGGGTCAATGACGGTGTGTTCGGCGACGGCTGGCACCTGCTGGGAATCGGCTCCTCGGCATATGAGGATGCCTCCGGCGAGTACGGCGATGCCCTGAACGCCATCAACGCATTCGTTGAAACGGATCCCTCCGCCGACGGGTTCGATGCCGCCGCAGCGCTGGAAGCCATCAAGGGCTTTACCGCGGCAAACGGTACGACCGGAACCGTCACCATAGAGGATGAGGAAACCCTTGCAAAATCCGACCTGACGGTCTACTATGACAAGGTTCCCGATTCCGAGAAGAAAAATGACGCTGTTCTCCAGATGAGCTATCTGGAAGCGGTGGATTACTTCACCAAGGACAATGCGGAGTTTGCCGAGCCGGATCCTGCTGACTTCGGCGTCTGGGTTCCCGGAATTCCCGTTCTGATCGGAAACGGACTGGAAAAGGCGGAGGCGCCCGACTGGCTCTCCGGTCTGATTCTGGACGGTCTGGTTGCCGGTGTCGGCGCGGTG
>DJSQ01000050.1:6798-24494 GCA_002438075.1 Clostridiales bacterium UBA6330 | reverse complement strand
GTTGCCGGTGTCGGCGCGGTGCTGGGATTTGTGCCGCAGATGCTGGTGCTGTTCCTCCTGCTTGCGTTCCTGGAGGCGTGTGGCTACATGGCGCGTATCGCCTTCGTTCTGGACCGGATCTTCCGCCGCTTCGGTCTGTCCGGTAAGTCCTTTATCCCGATGCTGATCGGTACCGGCTGCGGTATCCCCGGCATCATGGCATCCCGTACCATTGAAAACGAGCGTGACCGTCGGATGACGATCATGACCACCACCTTTATCCCCTGCGGCGCAAAGGTTCCGTTCATCGGAATGATTGCGGGCGCTCTGTTCGGCGGCTCGGCTCTGGTTGCCACCAGCGCATACTTCATCGGTATGGCAGCAATCATTCTCTCGGGTATCATGCTGAAGAAGACCAAGATGTTCGCCGGCGATCCTGCTCCGTTCGTCATGGAGCTTCCTGCCTACCATATGCCCACACCCGGCAACGTCCTGCGTTCGATGTGGGAGCGCGGCTGGTCCTTCATCAAGAAGGCAGGTACCATCATCGCTCTGTCCACAATCGTTGTCTGGTTCACCAGCTACTTCGGCTTCACGGCAGACGGCTTCCGTATGCTTGCGGAGGATGAGCTGGATCAGTCCATGCTCGCCGCAGTCGGCGGTGCCATTGCGTGGATCTTCAAGCCCCTCGGCTTCGGCACATGGCAGGCAACCGTCGCTTCCATCACCGGTCTGGTTGCAAAAGAAAACATCGTTGGTACCATGGGTATCCTCTACGGTGCATCGGGCAACGTCTACACCGCGCTTCAGGCAGCCTTCACGGGTGTCAGCGGATATGCGTTCCTCGTGTTCAACCTGCTCTGCGCGCCTTGCTTCGCGGCAATCGGTGCTATCAAGCGTGAGATGAACAGCCCGAAGTGGACTTGGTTCGCCATCGGCTATCAGTGCGGCTTTGCTTATGCAATCGCGCTGATGATCAACCAGTTCGGTAACATCTTCCTCGGAAAGGCAAATCCGTTCGGTATCATCGTGGCGGTTGCGCTTCTGGCGGGTATCGTCTACATGGTGGTCCGTCCCTACAAGGAAGCAACCAAGCTGACCGCATCGGTCAAGGTTGCGAAATAATCGACTGTAAAAATTGTGAAAGGAGCTTCTGCTATGTTGATTTGGGTTGCAAAGTATCTGCCAACCGTGCTGATCTGCGCGGCGTTGGTCGTGGTTGTCGGACTGATTATCTTCTCGCTGGTCCGCGATAAGCGGCGCGGAAAATCGTCCTGCGGCTGTAACTGCGCACACTGTGCCATGGCAGGCTCCTGCCACGGGCAGAAGAAAAAATAACGCTCAAAAGAGAGGGATCTTCTGCGGAGGGTCCCCTCTCTCTTTTCTCCCTCCCCTCTTGCTTTTTTCCGCAAGGCGTGGTATAATAGGGTATATTCCAAAGGAGACAAGGTTATGGAAATCAGAAGAGCAAAAGCGGCAGATATCCCGCAGATTATTCCCCTGCTGTATCAGGTTCACAAGGTCCACTCGGACGCAAGACCCGACCTGTTCCGCGCAGGAGCAAAAAAGTATACAACGGAGGAGCTGGAGGCGCTGATTCCGAACGACGAGCGCCCGATTTTTGTGGCGGAGGAGGACGGCCAAATCCTCGGATACGCGTTTTGTATCTTTCAGAGCCCGCACGCCGACTCCATGCAACCGATTCGCACGCTGTACATTGATGACCTTTGCGTGGACGGTAATATACGGGGCAAAGGGATTGGGAAAGCGCTGTATGACCACGTTCTCGCCTTTGCGGAGGAGTGCGGCTGCTACAACGTGACGCTGAACGTCTGGGCTTGCAACGCCTCCGCCATGCGCTTTTACGAGAAGTGCGGTCTGACGGTTCAGAAGATCGGCATGGAACAGATTATCGACCGCCGAAAAAGTGCAAAAAAGCCTTGACAAACGGCTGAAAAAATGGTAAAATAAAGGGAGCAAAACGGGCGGGCGTGGTGGAATTGGCAGACACGTAAGATTTAGGATCTTATACCTTCGGTGTGCAGGTTCAAGTCCTGTCGCCCGCACCAGCAAGACACACGCAAAGGGAGCATACAAAGTTCCGTTGCGTGTGTCTTTTTCTATGCAAAACAAGGGTACATTGCCGTTCCGTGGCGGTTAAACATATCTGACAATGTTTATTTATTTTTATTGTCTGTTTCATTATCGGGATTCGGGTATACGCGATTTTCTACATACGCCATCATGCGGTTATGCAACACTGCATAGAACAGTACGGCAAGTAAACTGCCAACCGCACACAAAATCGGAAATCCGTCATTGCCTCGCGTTTTTAACTTCAGCAATACCATCATACCAATCCACGCTACAACGCATAAAACAATCGTTGCAAGATGTTCGCGCAACCACTTTTTCTTAAAAAATGTAATTTTCTCTTTCAACGTATAGGTGCTGTTATTGAGCGCGGTCACAAGATTATCGTCGGCGGCTTTCTTAAATTCTTCCGTCCCAAGCCGTTCTCCGGCAATCATCTCGTTAATGCTGACACCGAATTCTTTTGAGAGTAGCGACATCATTTCAACGTTTGGCATATAGTTGCCGTTTTCCCAACGCGAAATTGTTTTGTTCGTCACGCAGAGTTTCTCTCCGAGTTGCTCTTGCGTCATGCCTTTTTCTTTCCGCAAAGCGGCGATAAATTTTCCTATTTTCACTTGATTCATTTGGCTCACCTCTAAGAAAATTATAGCATATTTTTCGTAAAAATGCTTCCCCATAAACAGCGAATTTGCTCCCCACAAACAGCGAAACACCTTTTTTTGCATTGTCCTTAACGATTTTATTATACTATATTTTCCCGCTTTTTTCAATAGCTCTTCAATACTTGTCATTGACAAAAAAGCACCTGCTTTTGCAAGTGCTTTTTGTCTGTCCGAATCAGCTAAAATCCATATCGCCCCAGCTGATTTTTTGCGGGGTTCCGACCTCTCCGTCGGGGGTGGAAAGCGTCAGGATGTCCTGCTCCGTCAGGGTGACTGTCAGGGCATACGGGGTCTCATAAATTCTTTTCATTGCTCTGCACCTCCAACCAAAATGCTGTGGACGCTGACCAAGGTCTTTACGCCGTCCTTTACGGTATAGACTGCCGCGTCGAGGTCCACTGCGGTTTGCGCCTCGGGGATATCCTCCAGCACAACCGCCCAGATGTACGCGGTTTCAAGGCTTGCGGCGGTGTGGGTCTCGCCGTCCGCGAGGATGGAGCCGTAGACCTTTGCAATCTCCTCGGTCCATGTTGCGGTCTTGCCCTCGGTGTTGCGGACCGTCAGGCGGAGCTCCAGCTGTTCATAGTCCAGCGCATCCACGCCGCCGAGCAGACGGACTGCCCATTTGCCGCCCGTGACTGCGGTCTTTTGCCAATTCTTCAGGCAGACCGCCTCCGAATTCGTGCCCTTGACCTTCCATGCAAGCGTGGTGGGGTAGGCTTTGCCGTCGATGACATCCCACGTGGAGAAGCCCGCGTCGGGGTTTGCTTCGTTCCATGCGTAGAAGCCCGCAAGGTCGGCAGAGGTGACGCGCGTTGCGCCCTTTTGGGAGGCAGCGGCAGTTTTCTCCTCGGTGTACAGATTGTTTTCGGCGATATAGATACCGACTTGTGTTACGGTCCCATTCGGATTCCGAACGATGGAGTTGACATTTCCATCACTGTTTGCAGCCACGGTTCCCGCAGAAATGCAGTTTTTAACGGTCAGGGTTCCGCGGTTTTCATCAATAAAGCCGGAGTTCGCGGTTGTATTTTGGGAATCCGCCAGACTACCGTAAAAGGCACTGTTTGTAACCGTAACATTTCCGCCTTGAGCAATAAATCCGGCAAATCCGCCCATTTCTTTATGCTTTTCAGAGGTAATGGTCGCGGCTACGACCGAGCGGTCAACAATCAGCGTTCCCGTAACATACCCTGCGAAATACCCGCCGTTTGCTGGTTGATAGTAAGAATAGAGCTCCATTTCGGAATACACATTGGAGATTGTTGCTGTCCCCGCAACGGTTCCAAAGATTGCCCCGGGCTGGTGCCTGTTGATTCTGTAGATTGAATTCAGAAGAATCAGATTGCGGATTGTTGCGCTGGTTCCCGCCGCAACCAATCCGAATATTCCGGAACCGGACCCGCCGCCGGTTGTTTCCAGCGAATAAATTCCCTTGACCGAATGTCCCTGTCCGTCAAATACACCCGCGAAAGCGGTGCCCTTCGCGTTTGCCCAGACATTGGTCGGCTGGGCGGCGGACACGCTTGCGGTGAAGTCGGGATTCAGGTCCATATCGCGCGCAAGCAGAATCGTCATGCCCGCAAAGGTCTTTCCTTCCGCGTGCAGCTTCGCAAAGCCGAGCAGGTCCGCTTCGTCCTCCAGAACGAACTCGGTTTTGCTTTCGTCATACCAAGTCGTATCCGCCGCAATCGCGGCGGCATCGGCGCCTGTGGGAATCACGGCAAGACCCGCGACCAGCAGAAGCGCCAGACAGATTGACAGTAGTTTTTTCATTGTTTCATTCCTCCGTTTCAATTAGGTAGTCGGGAATTCGTAGGTCGTCATGTCCGCAAGCGAGGTGTACTTCATCGGAAGGAGCTTGCAGGGACCGTCCGCAATCAGGCAGTTTTCCAACCCGATTTTGTCAATCAGGTCGCGGAAGGGCTGGCGGCGCGGCTCGGTGTCGCTTGCGGAGCGGCGCAAATCAAAGGTGGCACGGCTGGTGGTCCAGATGGCAATCGAGGGGTCAATCAGGCGCAATTCCTCCGCCGTTTCGGTCTGACTGCCGCCCGCGTAGCCGTGGTGGTTGATTTGCACGATGTCGGATTTCAGCTCCGCGCCGTACATCTTCGTCAGCACGGGGGTGGAGAATTCCACGTCCCCGAGAAACAGCACGCTCTTGCCGTCAGCCTTCAGGCGGAACACCGTGGATGCCTCATTCGGGTTCCAGATCAGCTCGGGCGCCATGTTCTCATGCGTGTAAAGGATTTCCAGCTCGGCATTGCAGAAGCGCAGGACCTGCCCCGCGTGCGGCATGACGTACTTTGCACCAAGCCGCTCCACAATCTTCGGCAGCTTATCGCGCATCCATGCTTCATAGGCAAAATTGGGGTTCTGCCGCGATTCGGGAACGGGATTTGCAATCACATACTCCACCTCAATGCCCCACGAGGCGCAATTGAAGTAGAACGCATCCAGACAGCCATAGTGGTCGGGGTGGGAGTGCGTCATAATCCATGCCGCGATTTTGATTCCGTCGGTGCGCTTATTGTTGTCGCGCAGATAGGAACGCAGGCGCGAGACATCCGAATCGTACCCGCCATCAATGACAATGTATCTGCCGTCCTCCAGCGTGATGACAAAGCTCATGCCGTTGCCGTCAAGGTTCTCCCCTGTTTCGGGGTCCTTTTTGCCGCCCTGCATGGCATAGTTCAGGGAGATGATCCCTAAGGTGGTATCGGTGACCTTCGTGCTCCCGTCATAGTCCTCGCGCGGGTAGAGCGCGGTGCGCTCCAGCGGGTCGACGGTGACCGTCAGGCTGTTATCCGCCGCGATGTAGCAAAGGCTGACCGCCGTATCCGCTTTCGTCAGCGTGGCGTAGCGGTTCGCTCCGATTTCGTGGCTGTCGTAGAGCGTATAGCCCGCATCGGTCAGCTGCTTTCGGTAGTCCGCAAAGCCGTTTTCCGCGACCTTCTCATAGCGTTTCATTTCGTTTCCGTTTTCCAATTGATATTCCCCCTTCAGGGTCCCGCCGCTGTAGGACGGGACCTCGGGCTTTTCGGGCTTTTCGGGCTTCTCGGGCTTCTCGGGTGTATCGGGCTTCTTGGTCGTTGCTTCGGTCGGTGCGGCGGTCGCGCTCGCACCTGTCTCCGCTCCCGCATCGGTTTTGGCATCGGTTGCCTGCGGCTTCGTGTCGGACGCTCCCGCTGGCTCTGCGGGACGGAACGAGCAGGCAACCGCAAAGAGGGTCAGGGTCAGGACCAACAGCCCCGCTGTCAGCCGTCTCATTCCTCGCCCCACAGCTTCTTTACAAACGTCTCCAGACGTGTCACGGTCTTTTCGTTCCGTGCGTCAAAGGTATCCACAACGCTCTTGTTGTAACGGACCGCCTCCCGCATATAGTCAAGCGGCAGACCGAAGATATCGCCGAACACCTGCGCGAAGTCAATGTAGGAATGGTCCAGAATGTAATAGAACATGGTGCGGTTCTCGAGGGTCTGGAGCGAGCGGAGTGCGTAGGTATCCTCAAAGAGCGCGGGACGGACGTTCTGATAGCTCTCGTAGGACATCATCTCCAGCACGGCGCTTGCGATGTCGGTATTCTTGGTGCAGTTCAGGATTGCCAGTGCGTTGAACTCATTGTGCGAGGAGACGCGGTAGTCATCCTGTACCTCACTGTATTTCGGAAGCGGCAGGAGCGCGAAGGAATCGGACATTCCGCGAATGTTCTCCTGCGCCACCGCCAGCATCAGGTTGGCATGGAACACCGCCTTGCCCTGCACGAAGGGATTCTCCACGTCAACCGCCTTTGCGCCCTTCAGGACCGCGCCGTTGGAGTTGTAGAGCGCCTTGATTTTCTCGTTGCGGTCCTTGTTCCACTCGGTGTTGAACACGCCGTCTGCGGTCGGCTTGCCGTTGCTGTCACGCTGCGTAATCCGAACACCCGAGGCGAGCAGGAAGCCGTCAATCGTGGTGGCATCGTTCCGCACGGTCAAGCCCCAGTAGCTGCTGTTCGGGTTCTCGAGGTCGCCGTCCCCCACCTGACGGAGCATGGAGAGGAAGGTGGTCATGTCCCACTTGCCGTCATAGACCATCTGACGGAAATCATACGCGTTTCCGTCGCTGTCCTTCAGCAGCTCATCCGCCAGCGTCAGGTTGACCAGCATGACGGTCATGCGGTTGTAAACCGAGATATTCGCCTCGCTGACCGCAAAATAGAGCTTGCCGTTCAGCTCGACCTGCTCCTTTACCGAGCTGTTCCACCAGACCTTATCGAAGTCCATATAGTTGGTGCGGTTCGGGTTGAGCGTGTAGAGATCGTAGAGGATGTTGGTATCCTCCGCCATCAGCGGCGGCAGGAAGTAAATCATACTCGAAACAATCCACGGGTCGGTCACGCCCGAGGAATTGATGTTCCGCATCCGCTGTTGGAAGCCCGCCTTGTCCGTGTTGGTCGCGGCACCGCTTTCGTACTGGTAGTCAAACTCCACGTTCAGCTTTTCCATGATGTATTCCTGCCGCGAATAGATTGCCGACTGGACCTTGGTGGGATTTTCGAGGTCCTTCGCAACCTCCATCTCGTTGGTAACCCCCGTTTGGTCCTTGCGCTGGAGGACATGGACCTTTTGCGGGTTTCCGTCCTCATCATTCGGGAAGCGCAGGTCGGACGGCACGTCATAGCGCAGGGAGGGGTCAATCGGCTCCTCGGTCTCGGTGACGTTGTCCTCGGTCGGCAGCTCGGAGCGTTTCTCATCGGTCACGGTTGTCGGGGTGCCCGAGGGGGTTGTCTTTCCGCACGCCGCAAGGCACGGGAGCAGGAGCGCAAGACAGATTGCAAGCAAGAGCAGACTTCGTTTTTTCATTGATTTCTCTCCTTTTGTTTATTTTGATTCACTTTCCGTGAATCCGTACCACTATTATAGCAAAATCAACCGAAGTCTGCAATCAAAAAACAGCATAAAAAAAGACCGAAATACTCACTTTTCGGTCTTTTTGGGGGTCTGCTCCCGCCCGATTCCATTATTTTTTCGCTTTTTCGCTTCCAACGGGGTGCCGCCGACCGCTTTCGTACTGTGCCGCGTACTCCCTCGGGGTCATGCCAACGCTTTTCTTGAAGAAGGTATAGAAGTAAATTTCGTTTTCAAAGCCGCACTGCTCGGTAATCAGGCGCGCGGAGCACTGCCCCGATTGCAGCATTTGCTTTGCCTTGTTGAGCCGCAGGGCGATGATGAATTTCCGCACGCTGGTTTGCATATAGGCGGAAAAATCCTTGTTCAGCTTATCGCGGCTGACGAAAAACGCCTGTGCGATGTCGTTGGTCCGCAGATTCTCGGAAAGGTGTTGCAGGATGTAAAGCGGCACATCGGCGATGTAGCCGCACGCCTCGCGCATGGAGACGGTCCGCGTCCCCTCCTCGGTCAGCTCCCGCAATTGCTCCAGCAGAATGCCGGTTGCCAGCCGCGGAATCATGCCCGGGTTGCGGTCCCGCACCTTTTCGCGGGTCTGCATATCCACAATCATTCCCAGCGTCCGCAGGAAGCTGTCCTCCTTCCCGCGCAGGTCGAAAATCTGCATCCGTGCACCGTCCGAGAGGATTTCGGGCGATGTCACCTCCTCCGACATGGTGCGGTTGAACACGTCCCCCACGTACAGCACCACCCGCCGCGTCCGCGCGGGATTTCGGATTGCGGTAAAATAGGCAAAGTGCATACAGAACGGCGCAAAAATCACGATTGCGGGATAGTCCACCTGACAGACCTCGTTGCCCGCCATAACCGTTGTTTCCAGTCCCGACGGCAGATAAATCAGCTCATAGGAGGAATGCATATGCATAACGCTATCCGACGGCAGTACATCCATAATCGTCGTTGCCTCCACCTCAAGGTCCTTTGTAAAATCAATGTAGGTCTCCATGCCGCACCTCCCATCCGCATCACCGCATTTATCATGTCTATTATAACATACCACCCGCCCAAAATCAAGAGCGCGGCGGAAAAAGAAAAAATTCCCGCTTCACGTCAAGCGAAAAAGTAAGGATATGCACTTTTTAAGCCTTCTTTTTGTATTTACAAGCCGCCGATTTTTTGCTATAATAATGACAACCAATCCATTTCGTGAGGTACCGCAAATGAAAACCGTTTCTTCTCCGTTCAACCCCGGGGAACGCCTGACCGTTCCGTTCGCGTCCTATCCCCTGCGCGCCTGCGGCGGCAAGGACTCCCTTGATTTGCAAAAGCCCGAGACTGCCGTCCGAATGCTGACGGAAATGGGGGTCGGTCAAGCCTTTCTCGCAGTCGAGGCACCGTGGGGAGACCCCGAGGCGACCGCACGGGAGAGGGCAACCCTGCTCCGCCACATTGAGACCTTCCACCGCGCGGGCATTCGCGTGGGGGTCTGGTTCTGGCCCGGGGTCTACCCCGCAGGCGAGCGGGAATTGACCCGTCAGGTGCTTGCCGATGGCTCGGTGCTTGCAAAGTGCTGTCCGCTGGACGAGGACTACCTCTCCGCATTGGAGGGCTATGTCGCCTCGCTCGCCGAAACGGGTGCCGATGCGCTGATGATTGATGACGGCTTCCGCTACGGCTTTGAAAATCGGAATTTCGGCTGCTTCTGCCCGCTCCATCTGCGCGCGATTTCGGAGCTTGTGGGACACGAGGTCAGCGCCGAGGACCTGCGCCGCGCCACGCTCTCGGGCGGTGAAAATCCGATTCGCTCCGCGTTCCTCAAGGTCAACGGTGCGTCTCTGGTCGGCTTTGCCAAACGGATGCGCGCGGCGGTGGACCGCGTGAACCCCTCGGTTCGCATGGCGGTCTGCGCCGCCCCCTCCTCGTGGGAGATGGACGGGACCGACCCCGAAATGGTCAGCCGCGCGTTTGCGGGCAACACCAAGCCCTTTCTGCGCACCAGCGGCGCACCTTATTGGGCGGACCACCGCTCGTTCGGCTGTCGGATGGAGGACATCATTGAATTCGAGCGCTTTCAGACTGCGGCGTTCGACAAGCCCGACATGGAGGTGATGTGGGAGGGGGACGCTTACCCCCGCCCGCGCTGGAATTGTGCCGCTTCCTACATGGAGTGCTTTGACCTTGCCCGCGCGATGACCGACCCTGCCGTTCACAATCTCAAATACCTGTTTGAATACGCCACCGAGCTTGAAAACGAGCAGGGCTATTTCAAGCGTCATATGCGGAACCTGCCGCTCTACCGCGCAATCGCCGCGCACTTTGACGACAAGCAGCCCTGCGGTATCCGCGTGTTTGAGGTCCCCCACAAGTACGACAGGATGGACATTCCGAAGCGCTTTGAAAACAAAATTTACGACCTCCAGCTGACCTGCTTCAACCCGTCCTCCAAGCTTCTCTCCCCCGTTGGACTGCCGACGGTCTTTGCGGGAGACGGCACGGGAATTGCGGTGTTCGGGGAGAACGCGAAATATCTGCCCGCAGAGGACTTCGGCAAGGGTCTGCTTCTGGATGCCCGCGCAGCGGAGCTTCTGACCGCGCGCGGCTTGGATGTGGGTCTGCGCGGCGAGGATGCGGGCTTTGCGGCGGACACGGAGCTTTACCTCGCGGACGGCTTCCACATCCGAGCCTTTGATCAACCAATCCGAAATTTCAGGGTGGACGCATCCGCCATTCCCGAAACAACTGCCCTTTCCCCCGACGGAGCCACCGTTGCCACCTCCTACCGCTACGAGAACGCGGCGGGACAGCGCTTCTTTGTCCTCTGCTCGGACGCTTACGGCTCGGCAGAGCGTTACCACCGCGTTTACGGGCGCTCGCGCCTGCTCGCCTGCGCCGCAGAGTGGGTCTCGGGCAAAAGGCTCCCCGCATGGACCTCTGGGTCTCCCGACCTTTACCTGCTGTGCAAGGAAAACGCCGATGCGCTGGCGGTCGGGCTGTTCAACCTGTTTGAGGACGAGGCGCTTGATACGGAGGTCCGCCTCGGGGACTGCTACCGCTCGATTACCTTCCTCTCGGGATGCGGACGGCTTGACGGCAACCGCGTCCTGCTTGACGATATCCCCCCGTTCGGCGTTGTCGCCTTTGAGGTCACACGCTGAAGCAATAAGCAACACAAAAAGGAGCAACCGAAATTGCTCCTTTTCTTTTTACCTGTTGCTTGGTTTCGCCTGACGGCTTACCCCTTCTTGGACGGGTGCCGCTCGGAAATCAGCTTTTTCAGCAGGTCGTCCACCTTTGCGGTGGTCAGCGTCCAGCCTGCGGGGAAGCCGGACGAAAAGCCCGAAAGGTCCCCTTGGCTCAGCTCGGTCTTGCGCGCCGCAACCTCCAAATCCTCCGCCGAGGTGTCAACCGTCTCCTCTGCATCGACCACTGCGCCGTCGTCCACGCTCAGCGTTGCCGCCTCGCCGATTTCGCCGCCTTCGCCGTCGACCTCAAGGTCCAGATCCTTTTCCAAATCAGCCATTGCTTTCGCCTCCCTCAATCATCGGAATCATCGGCACAACGCAAACCGTGGGGTCCTGCGTTGCTTCTCTCTTCTTGAACGATGCAATCAAGGTCTTGATGCTGCACCATTCGTTGATGGCGGCAGTGATGACCGCATCGCCGTCGCTCAACCGTTTATCATACAGCGCATTGATTCTTGCCTTCTCCTGCTTGATTCGGTTGCAGGTCTTGATGAAGCTCACAAACGGGAAAATCGCAACCACAAACAGAACGACCATGAGAACCGTTCCGACGGTGCCCTCAACGCCGACACCGAGGATAATTCCCACCACTGCCGCCAGAAGCGTCAGAATCAGCATTCCCGTGCGCTTGCCGGTTTTGACAGCGGAGAGGTCACGGCTCCGCCGCTCGTTGATGGTGGACTTGAAGGACTCGTGAATCTGCGTGGTCTCTGCGCCATCGGTCGTGCCGCTCCAGTCCTCGTTCGCCAGCTGAACGGTAATGGTGCTCGGGAACGCGCCCTCGCACTCGGTGATGAACTTCTCGTAGCCCGCGATGATGTAATCGTGCAGAATCATAACCGCACATCTCCGCACCGAGGCTCTGCTGTCCTTTGCGTTATCGGTGTCGGTTGCGTCCACCGCGCTGAGGTCGCTCTTTCCGATTGCCTCCAGCGTCAGGCAGTCCACGAAGTCGACCCGCGCGTCCTTGTTGCTGTAGAGCAGGTTCATCAGCCTGTCCGCACGCGCCTCGTCACCCTTGAACTCCTTGATGTGCTGCATCCGCTCTTCCTCCAGACGCAGGTCGCGCTCCTCGTCATCGTACATGGTGACCAGATTCACCAGCTGATCGTCAATCGCCTCCATCAGCTCCTTGCGGTTGATCTTCGCATGGATGATGTTGCTGAAGTAACGGTAGATGGTGCCCACCGCGTTCACGCGCTGAACATATGCCTCAATCTGCGCGAACTCCTTGCAGGTTGCCGCCAGCGTGGGATACTGCTCCTTGATGCCCGTGCACCAGTTCGCCATCAGAGATGACCAGCGGTTGATCTGTCCCTCGCGGTAGGTCTCGCTTGCCTTGCGGCAACGCTCGGCAAAGTCCTCGTCACTCTCGCCTTCCTCCTGCGTGATGTTGCCCGTCTCGATTTCCCGAATCCAGCCCGCAATGCTGTCCACGCAGAGGTTGTCGCGGTCGCTCAGGGTGTTTCCGCCCTCGTTGGGTCTTTCCCCGAACACGCCGTTGATGTACGCATCCAGAAGCGTGATGACACTGCGCTTCATGTCGCGCGCCTGCAACAGCGCAAAGTGGTTCTGCAACCAGTTCAGGCAAGCCGCCTGTGCCTCGTCACGCTGCTTCTCCAGCTCCTTCTTCTTGGCGCCATCGAGCTCAGAGCCCTTGCCCGACAGTGCATCGTTGCAGCCGTGCGCAATGCGGCGGCAGATCAGCGCGAACAGCAGGGTCGTCTTTTCCGCATCGCGGCGCAGACCCTCGCGCAGTGCCTTGTATGCCAGCTCCTCGTTGTTGGAAATCCACGCGGTCAGCGCAACCACGCAGGGTGCGAGCCAGTATCTCGGCGTGGAAACCATCAGCTCCTCCGAGCAACGGTTGAAGGTCTCCTTGCTGACCAGCTCCAGATCGTTTGCTTGCAGGATACCCAGCATGGTGTCTCTTGCCAGCTGGTGGTTGCCGAACTTCTGGTCCAGCTCCTGACGGACGCGGATGATTTCGGTGAGCGCGCGTTGCAGGGCGGCGCTCTTTCTCTGCTCCTCAATCATCAGCATGAACTGCTTCTTCAGGCTTGCAAGCTCCAATGCGGTCTGATTCACCTTGTTGTCAACAATCCCGATATTGCTGTTTACAATATTGAGATTGCTTCCGATCTGCCCGACTTGGTTTGCCAAGCTCCGCAGAGAGGATGTCATGTTTGATAAGTCTACATAGCTTACCATAACATTTTCGGAATTTGCCATTATCTCTTTCTCCTTACTGAAAATTTATTTTATTCGGTGACCCGATAAAATACAAGCTGCCGTCAGCGAAGCCGACGTTCAAATTCGGAAACCGTTTCGCGGTACATTCCCGTCAGCTGTTCCCTGCGGGCGCTGTCGCGGATGCCCGAAACGATGTCTCCAACGGGATTCATGAAATCCCGCCTGAAATTCTGTGCCCGCGTCCGCAGTCCGAACGAATCGCCCGCAAAGGGGGACTCGGGCAGTGTTTTCATTGCGCCCACGAGCGCATAGCAGGTCTTGGGAATCGAGCATTCCCCTGCCAGCTCCCGATAGAAATCGCACATTTCCCGATCCAGAAAGCGCGCGGATTCCCGTTTCTTGATGATATAGGGGGAGAATGCGTCCACGAAATCGCAAAGCGCCTTTGCGTCTCCGCCCGACATTTCCCGCACGAAGCGGACCGTTTGCAATTCATACCCCGCAAGGTTGCGCGGGAATTTGAGGAACATCCGCCGCAGATTGCTCTTCTGCGCGTCGGTCAGCTCCGACGGATGAAATTTCGTGAAGAAGCGGTCCATCCCCGCCGTGCTTGCCGACTGACCGACATAGGCACAGAAGCCGAGAATGAACTCCGCCTCGGGGCAGTCCGCCGTTTTTGCGTGCACCTCGCCCGCCGAGGACATTGCCGTCCGCAAATCGGAGGCAAGAAACGCATTGACCGCCGCGTCGACCGCCAGCCCGCGCTTGGCTTCGACTCCCTTTTCCACGCCCGCGCGCGCCGCGTTTTCAATCTGCTTTTCGGTCAGCGCCTCCTCGCGCACGATGTCCCATTCGTTGAAGCAATATTCGCACCGCGCCGTTTTCGCATCGCCCACGGGCTTGAGCACCGCGCCGCAGGTTTTACAGATCAATACATCCGATACCTTTGCCATTGCGCCGCCCTCAAAGGATATCCCGACAGAAGCGCTGGGCGGTATCTGCGGGAATGGCAAAGTTCATGCCCTCCGCGCCGACAAGCCCCGACACGATGACCCCGATGACGCGTCCCGATTCGTTGAACATCGGTCCGCCCGAATTGCCGCCGTTGACGGCGCAGTCGGTCATCAACAGCTCGTCACCCTCCACATTCCGTCTGCGGTCACTGACAATCCCGCTCGTGATGCAGGTCCCAAGTCCCAGCGAATTTCCGATGACATACACCTTTTCGCCGTTTCGGACCGATGCGAAGTCGGCAAATTTCAGCACCTGCGCGCCTGAGGGGACGTTATCCAACCGAATCAGTGCCAAATCCACACCGTTCCCCGAGCCGTGGTGATCGTCACCCAGCTTTTCCACCGTTGCGCCGACCTCCATACCCGCCAGACGAACCGCAACACGCCCGCAGGAGCGTCCGTCCTCCGAGGTTACGACATGGGTGTTGGTCAGCGCCCAGCCGCTTTTGGTCAGGAGCAAACCCGAGCCGGAAAAGACACAGCCGTTCCCGTCATCCCACACAATCTCCAAAACACCGTTGATGTTCTCTTCAAACACGTCCGCGCCGCGGTCGCGCCTGACGGCTTCGGATTGGGTCATGACCTCGGGATGCGCCGCATCGGTTGCGTAGCCGTTCCCGCAGTACAGACACCGATAGCCGCCGTTTCCGACCGACAGGAGCGTACTGCCGCAGGTTTTACAGATTTTGTCCTCCATACCGCACCCCCGTTATTTCAGCACCTTGCATTTCATGTTCCGCTCGGAGAGCAGGGAGCTTGCCTTCCTGCAAGCCGCAAGGACCGCTTCGGTGTTCCCTGCCGCGCATTCCTCGCGCGCGGTGCGGATTGCCGAGCTGATGTCCGCCTCCAGCGGCTCCAGACAGGCATGGCTCATCGGGTCGCTGAAGCGGATTGCCTCCGCCAGCGCCGCCGCTTCCTTCTTTGCCGCAGGGTCGGTGCAGGCATCCGCCAGCATCTGCGCGTTCACCTGCAACAGGCGGAGCGAGGTGGTCTTTTGCTTGACCTCTTTTCTGATTTCCCCGATGACCTTTCCCGGAATCAGCGCCGAAATCGCGCACGCCAGATAAACAATCAGCGCAACCAGCTGAACCACCGCCGCAACCGCGCAGTGCACATACTGCCCGAGCGCCGAGAAGAGGACCGCCAGCACGAATTCCACGATTGCATACGCCACGCAGTGCTTCCAAAGCGGGATTCGGAGCAGGACATCAAACAGTGCCGTATGTCTGCGCATTGCCGAGACCGAAAAACCGATCACGACACACAGCCCGACCGCAAAGAAGCCGCACGACACCCAGAACGACGCGGACAGCCCCGCAAGAAGCGCCACCGCAACCTGCGCGCCCGCAAACAGGATAACCGCCAGAATCGCCACCAGAATTATGACAATCCGCGACAAACTCATACTTTTCATACGCTTTCCATCCTTTCCCATTCACCAATCTGCATCAGTTCGGCTTCTGCGTTCCGCAATCGGGACAGCATCTTCCCGTGTTCCCTGTCTTTCCGCACTGCGGGCAGGTCCAACCGCCCGCCATACGGGGCTGACCACAGCCCGCACAGAATCTGCCCGTGTTGCCCGTCTGCCCGCAGGAGCAGGTCCACGCCTCGGGCTTGGGCTGACCGCACCCCGCGCAGAATCTGCCTGTGTTGCCGCTCTGTCCGCAGGCACAGGTCCAGACCTCGGGCTTGGGTTGCCCGCACCCCGCGCAGAATCTGCCCGTGTTGCCGCTCTGCCCGCAGGAGCAGGTCCAGCTTCCCGCCGCAGTCCCCTGCGGTGCCGTCGGCTGACCGCCCTGCGCACCGCCGAACATTCCGTTCATGCCGCCGAAATTGCCGAGCATTCCGCCCGCCATCTTCATGCCGAGCATGGTCCCCACGACCTCGGACGCAACGCCTCCGCCGCTTCCGCCGCCGTTGGAGCCCCACTGCCCCATGCCGCGCGCGAATTCCTTCTGCACCTCCGCATCCAGACGGTCCTTGCCCGTGTAGCCCTGCGCACGCATGACCTCCGCGAAGGCAAGGTCGTCTGAGTGGTTGCCGAGTGCCACCTGCATCTTGGTCTTTGCTTTCTGAGCCTCAAGGTCTGTGCGTTTGCGTTCCAGCCTCTGGTCCATATCCATCTGGCGAAGCTCCAATAGCTTTTGGTAGGCTTTGTTATCCTCGGGATAGTAGATACCCTCCAAATTGAACTCCACAATCCCAATCCCGTACTGTGCAAAACTCTCTTCAAGCGGCTTGTGGATAGCATCGGAAACCTTTGCCGTGAACGAGGAATCAAAGATATCTGCGTCCTCCGCAAGGAAGACTGCGGGCACCACGCTCATCAGTTGGAATTTCAACCGCGAAGTATACAAGGCAGTCAAGGTAGAATCATCCCATGTCAGCCGCTCTTTGGTCCCAACTAACTTTACAAACAATCGTCTTGGCTCAATCAGTTGCAACACCATTGTGCCATGCATCCCCAGTTCCATCGGCAGGTTATCCGCAGATGCCAAGTTAAATTTAAGTAATTCACTGGTTCCCCACTTGACCGTCTTGGTGCGTTTATTGAAAAAATAAACTTTTGAATGGAACGGCGTGTTCTTTCCATCGTTCATGATGGATAACTGGTTTCTCAAAAGTGGCAGATTCTCGGTCTTGAGCATATGTGGTCCCGGACCGAATTCGTCCAATGCCTGCCCATTGCTTACAAAAATTGCAGATTGCGATTCATTTACAATTAGTTGCGATCCAAGATTAAAATCCTCACAATCATCTTTCCACGCAAGCAAATTATCGTCTTGGTCACGCCGTGACTCCATATCGCTCAAGGTTCCCGAACCGACCAAATTCTGTTTCACAAGTTCTTTCTGCACATCTATTTCTTCATCGCAAAGCGGACAGAAACTTTTGCTACACTCCTTTCCAACATCAATCATGTGCATACACTTCGGACATTTGAGCTGGATGTACTTTGAAACAGCGTCCTTCTTACTCTCCTTCGTATGGCAAACAGGGCAGGTAATAACTGCGTCTGACTGGTCATACTGAAACGAGGTCCCGCATTTTGCGCAGGTGTGCGTAGCCATACGGGAATGTACCGTATCAATGATTTCTCCACACTTCGTGCAGGATATCTTTTTCTTCGCAAAAAGCCCTGTAGACGCAGTATTCACAGAGCCACAATGCGGACAACATATTGCAAACCTTCCCATCTTGGTTCTCCTTTCCTTGCTCAAAGCAACCGGCGGCAAACCGAAAGTGCCTCCTCCGATTCGACAAAAAAGTCACAATTTCGTTTGCTTCCGCTCATATTATACACCATCGGTGATAATTTGTCAATATCTTTTTTCCTCTTTTGTCAAAAACACAATCATTTGGGCTTTCCCGACAATTTTTGCGTTTCATTTCTGTGCAAATCGGAGAATCACAAGAAAAAGAAACGGAACGACACAAACGCCGTTCCCTACAGTATATTCCCAAAGTCGGTAAAAAGCCCCACTCACCAAAAAAGCGCGATAGCCGCACTCTGCAACAAATCTATACCTTCCAATCCGACAAAAAACTTCCCCCAAGAGCACCCGCCCCAAACAGAACGAAACAAATCTTCGTACCGCATGGGCGGGTGCTCTTGGGGGA
>DJSQ01000050.1:0-6732 GCA_002438075.1 Clostridiales bacterium UBA6330 | reverse complement strand
GGGAAGTTCTCGGGAGGTCAGGGAGGTTTGGAGGGTAGGACCCCCTCTCCGAAAGAGGGGGTCCTGCGCCTCCAAGGTCTTTCCCTTCCTTCCCTCACTCTCTCGGACTAAATCCGTGTACAAAACCGGAGGGGTCGGCGGAACAGACGTCACCACCGATTACGCGGTTGCGGTAAACCAGAACGTTGGCAAAAACCTTTCCCTCGTAGCCCTCGTAGTTGGTCACACGGAACGTGTAGCGCGTGACCTCCTTGCCGCGGTACTTCGACAGATTCAAACCCTGCTCCTTCTGAAGCTCGTTGTACGCCGCAAATACCTTGTCAAACTCCTCGGGAACCGTCACCGTCTCCACCTCTTCGGGCTTTCCGTCAGTCTGCCAGCCGAACTGCGACAAAAATTTTCCCACATCGTCCGCACTCTTTACCTTGTCGTAGCTGATTTCCACCGCATTCCCGCTCGCATTCACCGCATCACTGCCTACCGTGTAGGTCGGAACAAACGCAATCAGTGTAATCAAAACCGTCAGCGCAACACAGATTACACCGATCAGCTTCAGCGTCCCCGCACGCATGGAATAAATAAACATAGCGAACCTCCGAAATCATTTCGTGTATTGATGTGTTACACTATATGATTTCGGGGTCCGCTTTATGACAACGCAAAAAAGATTCATTCCCCCAGTGCGCGCAACGCCACCGAGGACCGTACCGCGTTGGAATGCGCGTATACACTGTGTACCAAGCCCATCATCAGAAAGGTCGCCAGCATCGACGAGCCGCCGCAGGACAAGAACGGCAGCGTAATGCCCACCACGGGAAGCATCGCAAGCGTCATGCCGATGTTTTCGAGTATCTGCGCCACAAACATCGCCCCGACCCCCGCGCAAATCAGCCCGCCGTAATCCGAGCTGTTCGCAATCCGCGCAATGCGGAAAATCCGCACCACAATCACGCAAAACGTTGCGATGACCAGCAGCCCGCCGACAAAGCCGAACTTTTCGCAGATGGTTGCAAAAATGAAATCGGTGTGCGATGCGTCCAATACCTCGTAATAGCCCCCCGAGAACAGCCCGCGCCCAAACAGCCCGCCGTGCGAAATCGCCCGACGGCTCAAAAGCGGCTGATACCCCTTTCCCTGCGGGTCCAGCTCGGGATTGAAGCCTATAATAATCCGCCGCTGTTGGTAGAACGCCAGCTTCTCCCATAGGTACGGCGACAGCAGGACCAGCGCAACCGTCCCCGCACCGAAGTAGCCGAGATGAAGCCCCGCGCAGAACAGCATCATTGCAATGATGGCAAAGTAAACCAGCGCCACGCCGAGGTCGCCCGACTTCAGAATCAGCGCCACAATGATGCCCGCGTGCAACGCAAGCCCCGCAACGCTGCGCGGGTGGTTGATGCGGTCCCGCACCGTGAACAGGTGCTTGGAAAAGGTGCAGATGAACGCGAATTTGACGAACTCGGACGGCTGAATCATCAGCCCGACCAGCGGAATCTGCAACCAGCTCTTGTTGCCCGTCTCCATGCTCACGCCGCTCTTGCCCCAAATCAGCGTAATGCCGAGCAGGAGCACCGACCCGATGAAAAACGGCAGCCACAGCTTGTCCACAATGACGCGAAAGTCCAGCGTAGCGATTACCACCGTTGCGATACTGCCGACCAAGAACATTGCCACCTGCATTTTCAGCTTGGACATTCCGAAATTGTCCACCGCGCCGTAGATGGTGACGATGCTCAGAATTCCGAGCGCCGTGACGCTGAAAAAAAGCACCGGATCGACACAGCGCACGGCATGGCGGAGATATGCTTTGACTTTTTCCCAAATCGCTTCCATGCGGCGCTCCTTTCCGATGCTTTTGAAAGAACCCGCAAGACGGGAATCTTGCGGGTCGGTGCGAGGGACTCTGTCTCTCGGCTTCTTTATCGCTTAAAATCATCAGACTTCTTTCACGCCTTTTCTTTGCAAGAAAGAGGCGCAAAGAAAAGGCTTTGCGAAAAGAAACGCCGAATAGGAGTTTCGCCGCCTGCGGGCGGCGACCAACGCTCCACGGCGTTGGATCCGTGCCGCCTTTTGAAAAAGGTGGGCGAAAACTTTCTCAGCACCATCGGCGCTTAAACAACAATCAATACTGTCTGCCCCAGATGACCATATGCTTGGCGGGCTTGCCACAGCAGACGCAGGTGTCGGCGAGGTGCTCCTCGGTGAACGGGATGCAACGCGACTTCACGCCGCCCGTGACGTCCTTCAGCTTCTCCTCGCACTCCGTCTCGCCGCACCACATCGCGCGGATGTAGCCCGACTTGTTGGCGGCAATGTCAAGGAACTCTTCATAGCTGTGCGCGTCATAGGTGCGGTTGTTGCGGTTCTCCAGCGCGCGCTGATAGAGCTCGTCATGCACCTTTTGCAGTGCGGCATTCACCGCTTCGGTCAGATTGTCGAGGCTGACAACCGTCTTTTCTCTCGTCACGCGGCTGACCAGCACGCAGGTGTTGCTTTCGATATCGCGCGGTCCGATTTCCAGACGGAGCGGAACGCCCTTCATCTCGTACTGGCTGTACTTCCAGCCCGTGGAGTTCTCGCTGTCGTCCAGCTTGACCCGCAGGGTCTTGGCGAGCTCCGCGCGCAGAGCCTCCGCCTTTTCCAGGACGCCCTCCTTATGCTGGGCAACGGGAATGATGACCACCTGAATCGGTGCCACGCGGGGCGGCAGAATCAGTCCGTTGTTATCTCCGTGGGTCATAATGATTGCGCCGATGGAGCGCGTGGACAGCCCCCACGAGGTCTGGTGCGGGTAGCGCAGTTGATTGTCGCGCCCCGTAAAGGTGATGCCGAACGCCTTTGCAAAGCCGTCACCGAAATAGTGCGAGGTTCCGCCCTGAAGCGCCACGCCGTTGTGCATCATCGGCTCGATGGTGTAGGTCTCCTCCGCGCCCGCGAACTTCTCCTTTTCGGTCTTGCGCCCCGTATAAGCGGGAATCGCCAGCGCCTCGGCGTAGAAGTCCTCGTAAACCTTCAGCATCCGCATGGTTTCCTCGCGCGCTTCCTCGGCGGTCTCGTGCATGGTGTGACCCTCCTGCCACAGGAACTCGGAGGTACGGAGGAACGGGCGGGTGGTCTTTTCCCAACGCACGACATTGCACCACTGGTTGTAGAGCTTCGGCAGGTCGCGGTAGGACTGAATTACATTTTTATAATGCTCGCAGAACAGCGTCTCGGAGGTCGGGCGGACGCAAAGGCGCTCGGTCAGCTGTGTGGTGCCGCCCACCGTGACCCATGCGCACTCGGGCGCAAAGCCCTCCACATGGTCCTTCTCCTTCTGCAACAGACTTTCGGGAATGAACATCGGCATATAGACATTCTCATGCCCCAGCGCCTTGAAGCGCGCGTCGAGGTCGTGCTGAATGTTCTCCCAGATTGCGTAGCCGTAGGGTCGGATAACCATACATCCGCGCACGCCGGAATAGTCCACCAGCTCCGCCTTTTTCACCACGTCGGTATACCACTGCGCAAAATCCACGTCCATGGACGTGATCTGCTCCACCATTTTCTCGTTGTTCTTTCCCATGTCAAAAAATCCTTTCCGAATGCAAAAATCGGTAATCCGCGGCTTTGCCGTATCATTTTGCCGATTTTCCTGATACTTTATATATTATATCTCCATTGCGGGGAATTGTCAAGTCTTTTTCTTGAGAACGGAGTGAAAAACGGATGAAAATACGGGTTTGCGGGCTGGATTTTGACGATATCGGGACAGAACACGCGGTGCGCGCGGCGCTGACGGGCGGGAACGGTTGCTTTGTGGTCACGCCGAACGCGCTGATGCTGGAGGATTGCGCACGCTCTCCGGAGCATCTGCGTCTGCTCTCGGGTGCCTCGCTGATTCTGCCCGACGGCGGCGGGGTTGTACGCGCGGCGGCGCGTTTGGGAACACCCTTTGTGCACGGGCGGGTTGCGGGAATCGACTTCGGCGAGGCGCTTCTCTCCGCCTGTGCCGCGCGGGGCGAGCGGGTCTTTCTGCTGGGCGGGGCGGACGGCGTAGCGGCGTGTGCGGCGGAAAATCTGCGGCGGCGCTTCCCATCCCTCACGGTTGCGGGGACCTATTGGGGCTACTTTGACCGCAACGGCGAGGAAAACCGCAATCTGATTTCGGTCATCCGCGCCTGCCGCCCCTCGGTGCTTCTGGTCTGCCTCGGCTACCCCGTACAGGAGGAGTGGATTGCCCGCAATCTGCCGCTTCTTCCCTCGGTCCGTGTGGCGGCGGGGCTGGGCGGCAGTCTGGATGTCTGGGCGGGACGGGTCCGCCGCGCGCCCCTGCTTTGGCAAAAAGCGGGGCTGGAATGGGCTTGGCGGATGCTCAAAGAGCCGCGCAGAATGGAAAATCTCCCCGCGCTGATGCGGTTTTCGCGTCTCTGTCGCGCTTTGCCGACCAAAACCGACGGCAAAATGCACACAGAAGCCGATTCCGATTCGGTGAACTTGAATAATTGTAACGAAAATGATAATTTTGCGTCAAAGCCCTTGTAAGTTTCGGAAAAATGAGGTAAAATATATCTGTATGAAAAGGACAACCCCTCGGGGCGGTCCCGACACAGAATTTTTTTAACGGAGGATTCATTCCAATGGCAAATGTAAAAGTTGCGATCAACGGTTTCGGACGTATCGGCCGTCTGGCGTTCCGTCAGATGTTCGGTGCAAAGGGCTACACCGTCGTTGCGATCAACGACCTGACCAAGCCCTCTATGCTGGCTCACCTGCTCAAGTACGACTCGGCACAGGGCAAGTACAATCATGAGATTTCCGCAGACGACGAGGCGGGCACGCTGACCGTTGACGGCAAGACCATGAAGATCTACGCCGAGAAGGACGCGAAGAACTGCCCGTGGAAGAAGCTGAAGGTCGATGTCGTTCTGGAATGCACCGGCTTCTATACTTCCAAGGAAAAGTCGATGGCGCACATCGAAGCAGGCGCAAAGAAGGTTGTTATCTCCGCTCCCGCGGGCAATGACCTCAAGACCATTGTCTACAGCGTCAACGAAAAGACCCTGACCCCCGAGGATCAGATCATTTCCGCCGCTTCCTGCACCACCAACTGCCTCGCTCCCATGGCGAAGGCGCTCAACGATTACGCTCCCATTCTGTCGGGTATCATGACCACGGTTCACGCCTTCACGGGTGACCAGATGGTTCTGGACGGACCGCACAGAAAGGGTGACCTCCGCCGTGCTCGCGCCGCCGCTGTGAACATCGTTCCGAACTCCACCGGCGCCGCAAAAGCAATCGGTCTGGTTATCCCCGAGCTGAACGGCAAGCTCATCGGCTCCGCTCAGCGTGTTCCGGTTCCCACGGGCTCTACCACCATTCTCGTGGCGGTTGTCAAGGGACATGACATCACGAAGGAAGGCATCAACGCCGCTATGAAGGCGCAGGCTTCCGAGTCCTTCGGCTACAACGAGGACCAGATCGTCTCCACCGATATCATCGGCGAGACCCACGGCTCGATCTTCGATGCAACCCAGACCATGGTCACCAAGATTGATGATGACACCTATCAGGTGCAGGTTGTTGCTTGGTACGACAACGAGAACTCCTACACCAGCCAGATGGTTCGTACCATCAAGTATTTCGCAGAGCTTCAGTAATCCAAACGCTCTGGCCCTCTCCCCTGTCCGCCTCGGTGGGCAGGGGATTTTTTCCGTTTCCCCTTGCAAAAGCGAGCGAAATATGATATAATAGCCTCATGAAATGTATTTTTCTTTACAATCCCCACGGCGGCAGGGGGAAAATCGTCAAAAAGCTGCCTTACATCATCAAAAAGCTACGCCGCAAATATGAGACCGTGGACGTTTACGCCTCCCGCGCGCCCGAGGACTTCACGCATCGGGTCCGCGAATTCGCCGCCGACTACGACTGCATTGTCTTTGCGGGCGGCGACGGGACCTTCAACGAGGTATTGCAGGGCATCGGCGGCATGGAGGAGGTGCCGCTGCTCGGCTACATTCCGAGCGGGACGGTCAACGACGTGGCGCACAGTCTCGGCATTCCGCGCTACAGCTTACGCCGCGCGCTGAACGTGGTTCTGGAGGGGCGCGAGGAGCGGCTGGACTGTATGCTGGTCAACGGGACGCGTTATGCGATGTATTCGGTTTCGGCGGGGGCGTTCACCAGCGCCTCCTACACCACGCCGCAGAAAAACAAGCGGAGCATGGGTGCTCTGGCTTACGGCTTGGAGGGGATGCGGAAGAATCTATTATTCCGCGTTTTTCCAATTCGCGCCGCAAGTGCCGAGGCGGAGCTGGAGACCGAATGCGTATTCGCGCTGGTCATGAACGGCAGGTGTGTAGCGGGCTTACGCATGAACCCGGGCGGCTCGATGAAAGACGGGCTTTTGGAGGGGGTTGTCATTCGTCAGAAGAAAAACCCGACTCTACCGAACCGTTTACGGGCGCTCTTTACGGTTGCGAAGCTTTTCATTTTCGGCTACCGTTTCAAGCAGAACAACATAGCGCATTTCCCGAGCGGGGTGGTCCGCTTTGAGGTTCCCGACGACGTTGTCTGGAACTTCGACGGCGAGCGCGGCATTTGCGGCGACATTGAAGTAACCGTTGTCCCCCGCAAGGTCCGTCTCTTGGTGCCGAGGAAATCAAAGAAGATTTAGGAAGACCTTGGAGGCGCAGGAGCCCCTCTTTCGGAGAGGGGCTCCTACCCTCCAAACCTCCCTGACCTCCCGAGAAC
>DJSQ01000051.1:20264-21870 GCA_002438075.1 Clostridiales bacterium UBA6330 | reverse complement strand
CTCTCGGAGGAAATCCGCTTCCGCGACAAGGCACTGGAACTGATGCTTGAGCAGTTTGCAAAGTACCCCGACTTCCCGTTTGTGGAACTGGAACGCGAATTCCGCCGCGCCGTCCGCTATCGGCAGGTCTACAGCCTTACCACCGCCCGCGCATGGGCAGAGAAGAAGGCAGAGCGTTTCCGCCTCGAGCCAACCGCCGCAAGGCTCTACGGCTACGAGATCGGCCGCTACCGCCTCGCATACGATGATAACCTCTCCGTCCGCCCCGTGACCGATATGGTCGCGGATTACGTTTGTCTGTTTTTCATCTATACGATTCAGTCCTCGCTCATCGTATCGAATTACTCCGTCCGCACCGACGCGACCCTGATGGGAGAGAAGCATTTCCCCGTCTGGGACAGCGAACTGTTCCGCCGCAAGCCCGAGCTTGCCGAAACCCTCTCCAAGCACGCGCACATCCTCGATTACGATATCCTCCGTCTGGGACGAACCGTCCTCGAAGCCAACCCGAACGCAGGCGCGTTTGAATTCGGTGTGGTCACCGTCTCGGAGGTCGGAAAGGAAAGAGGAAATAACCTCGTCTTGCAGGAGATGAAGCGCAACACCGAGGAAACCAACCAGAAGAACGATTTGTTCAATACCTACCTGAAAATGTGCCGCCACCCCGCAACGGTCTGTAACTTCCCGTTCGTCCGCATCCTGACCGACGAACAGCGCCCCGAGAGTTGGGGTGCTGACGCGCGCGACCTCTGCTCGATTCTGCACATCAGGGAATCGGGAGAGACCGCCTGCATGATGCCGCTGTTCTTCGTGGAGGACCTGCTCCACGATTTGCTGTACCCGCGTTTCAGGAATTGGTTGGTCACCTACCGACACAACCGCTCGGACGTGACCCTGCCGTTTTACATCGTTTCGCACCTTGTGACCGCGTGGCACCGCTACCGTAATCGAATCTATAACCTTTACGGGACGTGCATCCTGACCGTGGAGACCGAGGACGGCACAATGGACGGCGAGAAAACCGAGCACCAGTATTATCTGTCAAGCAAGAAAATCTACAGCGACCGTTTCGCCACGGACTGCTTCCGAGGGTACTTTGAGAAGCGAAGCCGAGGGTGCAAAGTCGGTCTGGATGACCTCAAAACTTACGAAACCACCCGCGCCGCCATGAAGGAGCTGCACGAACAGCACAGTTACTTCATCGGGGACATGGAAACGCTGTCCGACCCCGAAAAGGCGAAAGGAAAGCCGCCGGAAAAAACGGAGCGAAAGCGCAGAAAATGACCTTGACAAACCGCCGCCGATGGTGTATAATAAAAGAGCCGCAGGGAAACCCGCGGACTTGGAAACACCAAAAACGGTGGCGGTTGCTTCCTCCCGACTTCGGAGGACGTAAAAATTTCTTTTTCTTCCTCCGATTCTTCGGAGGGAGGTGATGTGATGTACGTAACTTGGGAAATGCTGTTCCTATTCGGCACGTTCGTAGTAGGACTAATCAAGTTGGTGCTGGACATATCCAATAACAAAAAGAAATAACCGCCCATAGCTTCCAAACCGAGGCGATTATTTCTTAATCATCGGAGGGAGTAACCGTCGCCGGTGTTTC
>DJSQ01000051.1:19958-20145 GCA_002438075.1 Clostridiales bacterium UBA6330 | reverse complement strand
AAAAAATGTTCGCAGGGCGAGGAATCGGCGAAGCGGCAGACGCAACGGCACATTCTCTTAGGTGACAGCGGAAAGGGATACGCGGTTGGAGGGAACGGTGTGCCCTTCACCGTTCTCGACGGAGCGAGGGTCCCCCGCAAATGCCCTTGACCCGCAACCCCGCCGCAGGCGGAAAGACAGAATGCCC
>DJSQ01000051.1:13701-19823 GCA_002438075.1 Clostridiales bacterium UBA6330 | reverse complement strand
GGGCGGGCTTTTGACAGGCGGGAAACGGTCAAGAGCCGTTTTCGATGGCATTCGTTGTTACGAAGTGTTACTATTTTTATTTTCATACTATATATAGATGTATTATCACAAATTATATCTATATATAGCGTCTCTGGAGTTCCTCCCTGTTTCCACCAAAAGTCCTTGACACTCGGTCAAGGACTTTTTTGTCGCATTCCGAAGTTTTTTTGCAATTTGCTCTTGACAAAACCTGCGCCGCGTGCTATACTATTCCCGTAAAATCAGTATGGATTTTTCTGAGAAAGCACTCATTTTTCGCCATACACCCAATGTGGTGTATGGCGATTTTTTTTGCGGAGGAACAAAAATGGAACAGACAAAAAGTCAAAAGAACGAACCATCCGACGAGAACCGCACCAAGGGAAAGCGGCTTTGCGTTTCCTCCGAGGTTGCCTACCTGCTTGCCATCGTTCTGCTGGCGCTTGCCGTTGCGATTCTGACTGCGGCGGACTTCGGGATATCCATGATTGTAGCGCCCGCCTATCTGCTCAGCCTGAAGGTCGGTGCAGTGACCTTCGGGCAGGCGGAATACATCATTCAGGCGGGCGTGTTCGTCCTGCTGTGTCTGGTCCTGCGGAAATTCAAGCCGATCTACCTGATGTCCTTCGTGACCTGCCTGATTTACGGCGCGGTGCTGGACCTGTGGCGGATGCTCCCCTGCTTCAATCCTGCCGTGACCGCCCCTGGCAGTATGGCGCTGTGGCTCCGCATTCCGATGTTCCTTGTCGGGGTCCTGCTGACCTCGTTCTCGGTTGCGCTGTTCTTCAAAACCTACCTCTACCCGCAGGTCTACGACTTCTTTGTAAAAGCCGTTTCGCACCGATACGGCATCAGACTGTCCCGCTTCAAGACCTGCGTTGACCTCACGCTCCTGCTTGTAAGCGTTGTCATGTCCTTCTGCTTTTTCGGCGGGTTGGTCGGCTTGAACTGGGGCACGCTCGTGATGGCGGTCTGCAACGGGACTGTCATCGGGTTCTTTTCAAACCGCCTTGACCGCACGGTTGCATTCCGCCCGCGCTTTGCAAAATTCGCATCGCTCTTTTCGCTTGACCGATAACTGTTGATAACAAGTGCAAAACGAAGATAGCCCGCTTGCCGAATGAACGCATTCATGCAAGAAGGGCTATTTTTTATTTGGATTTGCTCACAAAAAGCGCGGTTTTCTTCCCTTTCGGAAGCAAGTCACTCCCACTCAATCGTCGCAGGCGGCTTGCCCGTGATATCGTAGACGACACGACCCGCGCCCTTGACCTCGTTGACGATTCTCGCCGACGCAATGCCGAGCACCTCATGCGGTACGGGGACGTACTCGCAGGTCATGAAATCCGAGGTCTTGACCGCGCGCAGGGCGATGGTGTAATCATAGGTGCGGAAGTCTCCCACCACGCCGACCGAATGGGTATTGGTCAGCACCGCGAAATACTGGTCGGCTTTGATGCCGTGCTTGTCCATCTCCTCGCGGAAGATGGCGTCCGCATCGCGCAGAATTTCCAGCTTCTCGGGGGTCAGTTCTCCGATGACCCGCACGCCGAGCCCGGGTCCCGGGAATGGCTGGCGGCTGACCAGCGCCTCGGGCAGTCCCAGCTGGCGCCCCAGTGCGCGCACCTCGTCCTTGAACAGTCCGCGCAACGGCTCCACCACGCCGATGAATTTCATGTCCTTCGGCAGTCCGCCCACATTGTGGTGGCTCTTGATGGTTGCCGCCTTGTTTCCGCCCGACTCGATGACATCGGGGTAAATGGTCCCCTGCGCCAGATACTTGACATCGGGCAGCTTGTTGGATTCCTCCTCAAAGGTCCGCACAAACTCCGCGCCGATAATCTTCCGCTTTTGCTCGGGGTCGGTCACGCCCTTCAGCTTGGAGAGGAAGCGCTCCGCCGCATTGACGCGAATAAAGTGCAGGTCGCGGTCCTTAAATGCCGCTTCCACCTCGTCCCCCTCGTTCTTCCGCATCAGACCGTGGTCCACGAAGATGCAGTGCAATTGCCCCGGGATTGCCTTGGACAGGAGCGCCGCGCAGACCGAAGAGTCCACGCCGCCTGAAAGTCCCAGCAGGACGTGCGCGTCCCCTACCTGCTCGCGCGCCGCCGCAATCAGCTGTGCCTCCAGATCGTGCAGGTTGTAGTCCCCCGTTGCGCCGCAGACCGCATAGAGGAAGTTGCGAATCATGGGGGTTCCGTTCGGGGTGCTCTCCACCTCGGGGTGGAACTGCACGCCATAGAGCCGACGTGCGGGATTCTGAATTGCCGCGTTCGGGCAGTCCTTGGTGTGCGCCACCGAGGTAAAGCCCTCGGGCAGGACCGTGATGCGGTCGGTGTGGCTCATCAGACCGATTTGCGCCGCCTCCAGACCGCGGAACATCACCGCTGTCGGGTCCACCGTCATCGGGGTCTTGCCGTATTCACTCACGGGGCAGGGCTCCACGGTTCCGCCCGTGGACCACGCCAGCAGCTGGGTCCCGTAGCAGATTCCGAGGACCGGAATGCCCATATTGAAAATTTCCTTGTCGCAATGCGGCGATGCGGGGTCATAGACGCTGTTCGGTCCGCCCGTCAGAATGATGCCGATCGGTGCAAGGCTCCGAATCTCGTCAATCGTAATGCGATCCCCGGGCTTGACGACCGAATAGACATTGCATTCCCGCACGCGGCGTGCAATCAGCTCCTTATACTGCCCGCCGAAGTCGAGAATCAGAACGACCTGTGATGCCATACCCTTCCCCCTCAGTTCTTTTTGACGTATTCGTCTCTGCCCGCTCCGACAGAAACATAGGTAATCTTACAGCCAACCGCCTTTTCCAGATACTCCACATAGTCCTTCGCCGCCTGCGGCAGGGATTCCCATGTTCTGCATCCCGACACATCGCCGAAGCCCTTGACGTACTCAATCACGGGCTTTGCGCGGTTCAGGCGCTCGCCCGTCGGGAAATTGACGGTGCGCTCGCCGTCCACCTCGTAAGCCACGCAAACGGGAATGCGGTCCAGATAGGACAGCACGTCCAGCTTGGTCAGCGCAATCTCGGTTGCGCCCTGCACACGCACGCCGTAGCGCGATGCGGGAATATCGAACGGCCCCACGCGGCGCGGTCTGCCGGTTGCGGCACCGTACTCGCCGCCCGCCTTGCGGAGCGCCTCCGCCTCGTCACCGAACAGCTCAACCGTGAACGGTCCCTCGCCCACGCAGGTGGAGTACGCCTTCATGATGCCGATGGTATCGGTCAGCTGTGCGCCCGGGATGCCCGCACCGATCGGGGCATATGCCGCGATGGTCGAGGAGGACGAGGTGTAGGGATAGATGCCGAGGTCGATATCACGGAGCGCACCGAGCTGTGCCTCGAACATGATGTTCTTGCCCGCGTCAATGGCATTGTGCAGGTACTCGGAAACGTCGGTGATATACGGAATGAGCTGGGTGCCGTAGGTGCGGAGCCAATCCATCATGTCCTCCGCCTTGACAGGCTCGTGACCGTAGCCCGTGACGGTGATATTCTTCCACTCCACAATGTCGTGCACCTTTTCGGCGATGTGGTCGAGGTGCAGCAGGTCCTCCATGCGGAGTGCCTTCTTCATGTACTTGTCGGCGTAGACCGGCGCAATGCCGCGGCGGGTGGAGCCGAACTTCTTATCCGCCAGCCGTTCCTCCTCCATGCAGTCCATCAGCTTGTGATACGGCATACAGATGATTGCCTTGTCGCTGATCTTGAGGTTCTCGGGAGAGATGTGAATGCCCTTTTCGGTCAGTCTGCCGATCTCGCCGACCAGATGCTCAAGGTCGATCACCATTCCGTTCCCCATGACGTTTACCGTGGAATCGCGGAGGATACCCGACGGCAACAGATTGAGGATAAACTTGCCCTTGTCGTTGACAACAGTGTGACCCGCGTTGTTTCCGCCCTGATAGCGGCAGATAATGTCATAATCCGAGGACAGCAGGTCGACCATACGACCCTTTCCCTCGTCTCCCCAGTTGATTCCGACAATTGAAGTAAGCATTTGAAGTACCTTCCTTTATATTTTATTGAAGATATACGATACCAATCGGTCAGACGTTGACCTGTGCGTCCGAAGCCTTTGCGAGAACGTCCGCGTTTTCGGCAAGGACCGCGCGCACCTCGCGCAGATAATCGGTCACCTGCTCCGAGGCAATTCCCGTGAAGTTGCTCGTTCGGATGATTTCATCCACCGTTGCGCGGTCGAGCCCGAACACGGGGTCGGCGGCAATGCGGTCGAGCAAATCGTTGTCCGCGCCCTCCTGCTTGATGGCTTTTCCCACCGCAACCGAATGGCGGCGGATGGCTTCATGCAGGGTCTGGCGGTCGCCGCCCTGCTTGACGCAATACATCAGGATATTTTCGGTTGCCATGAACGGCAGCTCCTCCATCAGGTGCTTTTCCATGACCTTCGGATAGACCGTCATGCCGCTGATGACATTGAGATAAAGCGTGAGAATGCCGTCGGTTGCGAGGAACGCCTCGGGAATGGTGATGCGGCGGTTTGCCGAATCGTCCAGCGTCCGCTCGAACCATTGGGTTCCTGCGGTCATGGCGGGATTCATCGTTTCCGCAACGACAAAGCGCGCGAGCGATGAAATGCGCTCGGAGCGCATGGGGTTGCGCTTGTAAGCCATTGCCGAGGAGCCGACCTGCCCCGCTTCAAACGGCTCGTCCACCTCCTTCAGGTGGGAAAGCAGGCGGATATCTCCCGAGAACTTCTGCGCGGACTGCGCGATGCCCGAGAGGACCGACAGCGTGAAGTAATCGACTTTTCTGGTGTAGGTCTGCCCGCTGACGGGATAGACCGACGAGAAGCCCATTTTCGCGGCAATCTTCTTTTCCAGCTCCCGCACCTTGTCCGCATCCCCGTCAAACAGCTCGAGGAAGCTCGCACCGGTCCCCGTTGTTCCGCGGCACCCGTGCAGGCGCAGGCGGGACAGCGTGAAATCGAGGCGGTCAAGGTCCATCATGAGGTCCTGTAGCCAGAGTGTGGCGCGCTTTCCGACCGTGGTCGGCTGTGCCGCCTGAAAATGGGTGTATGCCAGCGTTTGCAGGTTCTTGTAGCGCGCGGCAAAGTCCGCCAGTGCCGCAATGGTATGAAGCAGCTGTGCGCGGATATGCAGGAGCGCGTCCCGCTGGAGAATCAGGTCGGTATTGTCCCCGACATAGCAGCTGGTTGCGCCGAGGTGAATGATGGGCTTTGCGGTCGGGCAGACCTCGCCATAGGCGTAGATATGCGCCATGACATCATGCCGCACCTCGCGCTCGCGCGCATCCGCAACAGCAAAGTCGATGTCGTTGACGTGCGCCCGCAGTTCCGCAATCTGCGCGTCGGTGATGTTCAACCCCATCTCCTGCTCGCTTTCGGCAAGCGCGACCCATAGCCTTCTCCATGTGGAGAATTTCCGCGCGTCGGAGAAAATCTCCTGCATTTCGCGGCTCGCATAGCGTCGGCAAAGCGGGTTTTCGTACTGTTCTCTCATGGTTTTCTCCTTACGATATGAACGCTTATCGGTTCAACAGCTTCATCCGATGAATCACCGCTGCGAGCCGCATAGCAAGCACAATTTTTACGATATCGGGCAGGATGAACGGCACAACGCAACGACCGATTGCGGTCCCCACGCCGATGGGTCCGGTTCCCTTCATAAATGCAATGACATACCACGCGGTTCCGAACGCATAGCAGACCGCGAGGCACAGAAGCATAATGCCGAAGCGGACCGCAGGATGCTCGGTCTTTATCACCGATGTGAGAAGCCAGAACAGCATTGCCATGGGGATAAAGCCGACGATATAGCCGCCCGTTACTCCGAGCAGGACCCCAACGCCCGCGCCGAAGTTGGAAAAGACGGGCGCTCCGACCGCACCGAGCAGGATATACAGGAACACGCAAACGGTTCCCTTCTGTCCGCCCAGTGTACAAAGCGCCAGAAAGACCCCGAACACCTGCATGGTGATCGGGACCCACGGCAACTGAATGGTAATCCACGAGCAGACGACCATCAGCGCAACAAACAGCGCCATTTGCGCGATATCGCGCGTTGCAATCCTTTTTGTCATGTTTCTCCTTTTTAAGACCTCGGGG
>DJSQ01000051.1:13465-13650 GCA_002438075.1 Clostridiales bacterium UBA6330 | reverse complement strand
GGGCTTTGCCCCGAACCCTACAAGGGGCTTCTTGGAAGAAGCCCCTTGACCCCAAGAACTTTTATCAAGGGGGCTTCTGCGTAACAATTCGCAGAGCACACATTTCGTATCCCCATCTTTGCCCCGCAAATTCCGAGGCACCTTGTTCGCACTAATTATAAGTTGGTTAAAAGGTTTGGGGAGTC
>DJSQ01000051.1:0-13414 GCA_002438075.1 Clostridiales bacterium UBA6330 | reverse complement strand
AAAAGGTTTGGGGAGTCCAGAGGGGACTTTCCTTAAAAGTCCCCTTTGGCGCGTCCCCCGCGTCCTTACGCTTCCCCGCGCATCTTCATCGCGGCATCGATGAAGCCTACGAAGAGCGGGTGGGGCTTGTCGGGGCGGGACTTGAACTCGGGGTGATACTGAACACCGACATAGAACGGACGGTCGGAAAGCTCTACCGTCTCCACAAGCTGACCGTCGGGAGAGAGACCCGAAAGCGTCAAGCCTGCGGCAACCATCACATCGCGGTAATCGTTGTTGAACTCGTAGCGGTGACGGTGACGCTCGGAAATCTCGCGCTTGCCGTAGCAACGCTCCATCGTCGTCCCCTCGGTAATCACGCAGGGGTACGCACCGAGACGAAGCGTGCCGCCCTTGTCAATGTTCTCACTCTGCCCGGGCATGAAATCAATCACCTTGTTCTTGCAAAGCTCGTCAAACTCACCCGAGTGCGCATCGGCAATTCCAACCACATCGCGCGCAAATTCAATCACCGCAATCTGCATTCCGAGGCAGATGCCGAAGTACGGAATGCCGTGCTCCCGCGCATACTTCGCGGCAAGAATCATGCCCGAAATTCCGCGCGAGCCGAAGCCGCCCGGGACGATGATTCCGTCCAAACCGCCGAGAATTTCGGCGCAGGTCGCATCGTCGGTCAGCGTCTCGGAATCAATCCAGTGAATCTTGACGTGCGTGTTGAGCAGATAGCCCGCGTGCCGCAGCGCCTCGGCAACCGAGAGATACGCATCGTGCAGCTGCACGTACTTTCCGACCAGACCGATGTGCACCGTCTTTTCACGCGCCTTGATGCGCGCAACCATCTCGGTCCATTTCCGCAAATCGGGCTCGGGCGCGTCAATGTGCAGCTCGCGGCAAACGATTTCGGAGAAATGCGAAGCCTCCAGCATCAGCGGCGCTTCGTAAAGACACGGCAGGGTGATGTTCTCAATCACGCAGTCCGGCTTGACGTTGCAGAACAGCGAAATCTTCTTGAAAATGGATTCCTCCAGCGGCTCGTCGCAACGCAGAACAATGATGTTCGGGTTAATGCCCATGCCGCGCAGCTCCTTGACAGAGTGCTGGGTCGGCTTGGACTTGTGCTCGTCCGAGCCGTGCAGGAACGGCACCAGCGTGACATGGATGAACAGGCTGTTCTCGGTCCCGACCTCCAGAGAAATCTGACGGACCGCCTCCAGAAACGGCTGGGACTCAATGTCACCGATGGTTCCGCCGATTTCGGTAATCACCACGTCCGCATCGGTCTGCTTGCCCACGCGATAGACAAAATCTTTGATTTCGTTCGTAATGTGCGGAATGACCTGCACCGTGGAGCCGAGGTATTCCCCGCGCCGCTCCTTGTTCAGAACGTTCCAGTACACCTTCCCCGTGGTCAGGTTGGAATAGCGGTTGAGGTCCTCGTCGATGAAGCGCTCATAGTGCCCGAGGTCCAGATCGGTCTCCGCGCCGTCCTCGGTCACATACACCTCGCCGTGCTGATAAGGGCTCATCGTGCCCGGGTCCACATTGATGTAGGGGTCGAGCTTCTGCGCCGCCACCTTCAGTCCCCGCGCCTTGAGCAGGCGTCCCAGCGATGCCGCCGTGATGCCCTTTCCAAGCCCCGAAACAACACCGCCGGTTACAAAAATATACTTGGTCATGGTCTGATCCTCCGTTATTTATAGGTAGACAGAATATTTTCGGCGACCGTCCGCTTTGTGACACATCGGTCCATCGCCTGTTTTTCAATGTAGCGGTGCGCTTCCTCCTCGGTCATGCGGAGCTGCTCGATCAGAAGGCATTTCGCGCGGTTCACAATGCGGATTTCCACCATCTTTTCCTCCATCGAAACCGCCCGTTCCTCCAGCCGCCGCAGCCGCTCCCGCGTGCCGCAAAGCAGCATCAGGGACTGCGCAATCATCGTCTCGGAGGTCGGCTTCGGCAGTGTCAGAACCCCGTGCGGGCTGACCCTGCGGTTGACCTCGGGAAAATCCTCCGCCCTGACCAGCAGCAGAACCCCCACCCCGCTGTTTTCGCAGATGGCGCAAGCCAGCTCCGCGCCCGAAAGATCGGCGAGCGGGTCGTTGATAATGGCAATGTCGAAGTGCTCCCGTGCAAGCCGCTCCCGTGCCGCCGCCGCATCGGGGACCGTAACGACCCTGGAATACCGCTTGGGCGGAAGCACGCGCGAGAGCAGGTCCACGACCTTTGACGAGCGCGAGACCAAGAGGACCGCATATTCGGGTGACGCGTCAGCCACGGTATTTCCTCCCTTCGGATCGGATGTATTCAATAACATCTTATTATATCACAGAAGGGGTCCCTTTTTCAACTGTTATTTTGGTCAAAAACAAAGTTTTTTTGTCGCAATTTTTATTCTCCCCGCCGCCGAACAGAAAAAAGGGCGTTCCGCGGGGATCGAAAAAGACCGTCCCGATGAACGCCGTTGCTCATTGACACTGTATTATAGCACGCCGCGCGGTCTTTGTCAACCGCATTTTTGCAAAAAAATCGCGTTTTTCAAAAAAAATTTCGCAAAAGCCCTTGACAAATCGAAAAAATCGTGTATAATACTCACATAAAGGCAAAGGCGTCTTGAAGATTTCCCATCTTCAGCGCCTTTTTCATTTTTCATAAGGAGAGTAAAACAATGAACACGGTTTCGGATTACTTCGGCTGTCTGGTATTCGATGACAGAATGATGAAAGCCACCCTTTCCTCCGACATCTACCGCTCGCTGAAAAAGACCATCGACGAGGGCGAGCGCCTGAACACCGATGTGGCAAACGCGGTTGCAAAGGCAATGAAGGACTGGGCGGTTGCGCACGGTGCCACGCACTTTACGCACTGGTTCCAGCCGCTGACGGGTGTCACGGCGGAAAAGCACGACAGCTTCATCACCCCCGCTCCCGACGGCGGTGTCATCATGGAGTTCTCGGGCAAGGAGCTGATCAAGGGCGAGCCCGATGCGTCCTCCTTCCCCTCGGGCGGTCTGCGCGCAACCTTCGAGGCGCGGGGCTACACCGCATGGGACCCGACCTCCTATGCCTTCATCAAGGATAAGACCCTCTGCATTCCGACCGCGTTCTGCTCCTACGGCGGCGAGGCGCTTGACAAAAAGACCCCCCTGCTCCGCTCGATGGAGGCGCTGAACCGTCAGGCAATGCGCATCCTGCGGCTGTTTGGCAACACCGATGTCAAGTGCGTGCGCACCTCGGTCGGTCCCGAGCAGGAATACTTTCTTGTTGACAAGGAGATGTACGAAAAGCGCAAGGACCTGATGTTCACGGGTCGCACCCTGTTCGGTGCAAAGCCCCCGAAGGGTCAGGAGCTGGATGACCATTACTTCGGCGTCATCAAGCCCCGCGTGGCGGCTTACATGGCGGACCTGAACGAGGAGCTCTGGAAGCTGGGCGTTCTGGCAAAAACCGAGCACAACGAGGTCGCACCCGCACAGCATGAGCTGGCTCCGATCTACAGCACCACCAACATCGCAACCGACCACAACCAGCTGACGATGGAAATCATGCAGAAGGTCGCTCTGCGGCATGGGCTGGTCTGCCTGCTTCACGAGAAGCCGTTCGCGGGCGTGAACGGAAGCGGCAAGCACAACAACTGGTCGATGGCAACCGACACGGGTGTCAATCTGCTGACCCCGGGCGAAACGCCTTACGAGAACGCGCAGTTCCTGCTCTTCCTCTGCGCGGTCATCAAGGCGGTTGACGATTATCAGGACCTGCTCCGTCTGTCGGTCGCAACGGCGGGCAACGACCACCGTCTGGGCGCGAACGAAGCGCCGCCCGCTGTGGTCTCGATGTTCCTCGGCGAGGAGCTGACCGCGGTTCTGGACGCAATCGAGAACGATACGCCCTACAACGCCGCCGAAAAGACGGTCATGAAGCTGGGCGTTCACGTCCTGCCGCGCTTCACCCGCGACACAACCGACCGCAACCGCACCTCCCCGTTCGCCTTCACGGGCAACAAGTTCGAGTTCCGTATGCTCGGCTCCTCCAACAGCATCGCCTGCGCAAACATCATGCTCAATGCGGCGGTTGCGGAGTCGCTCCGCGTTTACGCCGACCGTCTGGAGAAGTCCAAGCACTTTGAGGAGGAGTTGCACGACCTCATCAAGGAGACGGTCAAGGACCACAAGCGCATCATCTTCAACGGCAACGGCTACGATGATGCGTGGATTCGTGAGGCAACCGAGGTTCGCGGACTGCTCAACCTGCGCACCACGCCCGATGCAATGCCGCACCTGCTCGACCCCAAGAACGTGGAAATGCTGACCCGCCACAAGGTCTTCTCCCGCACCGAGCTGGAATCGCGGTACGAAATCATTCTGGAAAACTACTGCAAGTCGGTCAACATCGAGGCGCTGACCATGGTGGACATGGCACGCAAGGAGATTCTGCCTGCTGTGGAAGCCTATGCGCAGGACCTCTCCGACACGCTGATTGCAAAAGCGGCGGCTGTCCCGGGTCTTTCGGGCAGATACGAAAAGAACCTGATTGCAAAGCTCTCCGAGCTGGCGGACGAGATCGACAGCGCCATCACCGCGCTGGAAACCGAAGCCATCCGCTACAAGACCATTACCGATGTCACCGAGGCAGCATTCATGATCCGCGATGTCATCCTGCAAAGAATGGCGGAGCTGCGCGTGGTCTGCGACGAGGCGGAGACGCTGACGGCGGAGAAGTACTGGCCGTTCCCGACCTACGAAAAGCTGCTGTTCGGGGTCAGATAAATCCATAAAAAGACGGGACGGACGGCTTGCCGCCCGCCCCGACCCCATGAATTCGATTCATTCTATCATAATAACGGAGTAAATCAGGATATGGCAATTACAAGACCGGAAAGCGATTCCATCGGCACGTTGGAGGTTCCCGCAGACGCATACTACGGCGTTCAGACCCTGCGCGGGCTTCAGAATTTCCACATCACGGGCAATCCGATGGACAAGCGGTTCTATCGGAACATCGTCCGCATCAAGAAGGCGGCGGCGCTGACCAACCGCGAGGCGGGGCTGTTGGATGACAGAATGTGCAACGCCATTACCACCGCCTGCGATGAGGCGCTGGAGGGCAAGCTGGACGCATGGTTCCTCACCGATTCGATTCAGGGCGGCGCGGGAACCACGGCAAACATGAATGTCAACGAGGTCATTGCAAACCGCGCAACCGAGCTTTTGGGCGGCAAAAAGGGCGAATACCTCTGCCACCCGAACGACCATGTGAACTGCTCGCAGTCAACCAACGATGTCATCCCCACGGCGGGCAGACTGACGGTCATCGGGCTTGCGGAGGAGCTGTTCCGCAACACACAGGCACTGACCGATGCTTTGGACGACAAGGCGCGCCAGTTCAACGATGTCATCAAGATGGGACGGACCCAGCTGGAGGACGCGGTGCCGATTCGTCTCGGGCAGGAATTCGCGGCGTACTCGTCGGGCATCAAGCGGTGCGTGTCGCTTCTGCGGCGTGCGGTGGACGAAATGCACGCGGTCAACCTCGGCGGGACGGCAATCGGAACGGCAATCAACGTGCGGCGCGCATATCTGTGCGGCGTGGTTCCCACCCTCTCGCGCATCACGGGCTACGAGTTGCATCAGGCGGCAGACCTGATTGACGCAACGCAGAATCTGGACGGCTTCGTTTATGTTTCGGGGGCGCTCAAGGCGATGGCGGTGGCACTCTCGAAGATGTGCAACGACCTGCGCCTGCTCTCCAGCGGACCGAAAACGGGCTTTGAGGAAATCATTCTCCCCGCCAAGCAGAACGGCTCGTCCATCATGCCGGGCAAGGTGAACCCCGTGATTCCCGAGGTGGTGTCGCAGGTGGCGTTTGCGGTCATCGGCAACGATACAACGGTCACGCTCGCGGCAGAGGCGGGGCAATTGGAGCTGAACGCCTTTGAGCCGGTCATTTTCTACAAGCTGTTTGAGTCCTTCATTTGCATGAAGAATGCGATCAAGACGCTAACGGAGAACTGCATCGTGGGCATAGAGTCCAACAAGGAGCACTGCGAGGCGCTTCTGTACGAAAGTGTCGGGACGGTAACGGCGCTTTGCCCGTATCTCGGCTACAAGAAGTCGGCAGAGCTCGCAAAGCAGGCGTTACGCGAAAACCGCCGCATCAAGGACTTGGTACGCGAGCAAAAGCTGATTGACGACAAGCTGTTGGACGAGCTTCTGGACCCGTTCGCCATGACGGAGCCGAGCAGGGTGTGAATTCGGAAGACCTTGGAGGGGGAGGGGCACCTCTTAGAAGAGGCGCCCCTCCCCCTCCAAGCCTCCCTGACCCTCCGAGAACTTCCCCACAAGACCCCGCCGTTTTTTCGGGCGAAAATTTGTTTCGTCTTTGAGAACGGCGGGGTCTTGCGGGGAAGTTTTTTGGAGGATTGGGAGGTGTTTGGGTATAGAAAAAGCCGCGGTGGAAGCTCGGCTTTTTCTTTTTTTGGATTACCACCAGCCTATGTTTTCTTTCGTTTCCAAAGGGTAATGATACCCCGTTTCGCACCGAACATCACAGCATACGTCGCTATATACAACCCGATGTAAAGCCAAATGCTTTCGCTGTGGAACACCTTCATCACCAGCGTATCAACGAGAGCCAATACCAAGATTATCAGCAAAATGTCTGTTATGATACTAATGATTCTTCTTTTCATCTCGTTTCACCTCATAGGCGCATTTTGTAAATCTGAAATTCCCGATCTCGATTTTTTTATCATCGATTCGTTTTGCAAGCCGACGGGTTTCTATACTTTACCACTTGTAATATCGAACTGTCATGTTGGAATTTCCAAGAATATTATCGAAGTTTTCTTTTGCATCGTCACCATAATAATAGAAGTCGATAGCAGAAGCATATTTTATGATTTCTTCAACATATATTTTATCTTGCAAACCACACGATAATCCCATTATAACGACTTTATCAAATCGGGGGATTTGTGAAAATATGCGGTGATTTCCACGAAGAATCTGCGCGCTATCTTTATAATAATTTTGAGAAGCTTGAGTAAGAACATCATTGATAGCATTTCTTGTGGTAGTATCCCTATAATCAGAATCCTCATCTTCGATCACATTATACAAGTTGGGATTAGGGGGATCGTTATGCCCGAGCACAATCTCTTGATTTTTTGTACCGTGAATATGCGTTATCTGAATTCCTCTTGTGTCAAAATTATCTTCAACAGTAGTTGTATAATTGAAGGTTAAAACTGCATCTCCCATAACTGGATTAAAATATCTGTCTGGTGTGATTTCTGTGTTCATTTTCTTAATCCAATTATCGAACTCATCCTTTAATACCTTGATATACTCATTATAGTAATTTACATTCCAAGAAGGACTATCCCAATATCCGGCTCTGTCATCATCCGTTTCAGCATTGTCAAATGCCTCGTCGTACAACTCATCCGGATCCAGGTTATTAAATACCATAAGCATATCTTCGAATGTTGCCCACTCTTTAATCTCTTTTGAAGTACAGTGACCGTATCTATCAAATAGGTCATCCACTTTATCGACTATTTCTCGATACCCGTTTTCTATAAGATAGGTTTTAAAATGGCAGTACTTCGTTGGTATGCCATAATGCAAATCGAAACCGTTTCCAAGAACATAAAATGTCATACTGTCACTTCCTTTCGCTTCCTTGCTATTTTCATTACATATTATATCATAAACTTTTTTATTTTTCAACAATACAAAAGCCGATACCGCAGTCAAAAGACCGTGGTATCGGCTATTTTCATTTTTTGCTATTAAAATTGGGATACTCGAATAAAACAAATAATCCGAACGCTTCTCCCAGTAAGAGAATGTTCGGATTATTTTCATGTGGTCGGAGTGACTGGACTCGAACCAGCGGCCTCTTGGTCCCGAACCAAGCGCACTACCAAGCTGTGCCACACCCCGTTTTTATCGGACCCATATAGTATACCACATGAATCCGATTTTGTCAACCCTTTTTTTGAAAAAAATTCCGCTTTCGACCGATTTTTGCGTCGCAGGGTTATGCGGAGGTCCCTTTACAAACTCTATTCCCTTTGTTGTCCCCTTTGTTGTCCCGTTTCCACGACTGCCAAGCGGTCCCCGTTATTCCCGCTCCGAAAGCAGCAGGCGCTCCGCTCTTTGGGCTTGCGTTTGCTGTTTCCCGCGCGGAATGCGGTATTCGGTCCCGTCCCGCAGGAGCCTTGCTCCCGTTTGGTGGTAGCGAAAGCGCACACCCGCCTCGCGGCAGGCGCGGCTGATGTCCCTCACCCACTCGAAATCGCAGAGCCTTGCGTGCTCCCCCGATTCTCCGCCGACCGTCACCTCCCGCACAAGCTCCGGCTTCAGGTACGGTCGCAGGTCCACCGCCTCCAGAAGCGGCTCACAGACGATTATCCGCTCGTGTATCGGCAGCTTCAGAAAAATCGGCAGACGGAATGCCGCGCGGTCCCGATTCTCGCAGGTACACCCGAACGTGACATTCGGATACCCGTCTCCCCAATCCGCGGGGAGGACCTCGGGCAGGCGCTCAATCCGCTTGGTAAAGATGACAAAGTGCAAATCCTGTCGCACGCGCATCATCTGCCAGACATCGGGGCGCCATGCATCGGCATCGGGCAAGAGAAAGTCGGATGTAAAGCAGGTATAGAGTGTCTCCCCCGCCTCGATTTTCCATGCTCCGTCCCGCCCGTGCTTGAGCGGCAGCAGGAAATCCGAATTGATACGGACCTCCTCCGTATCCTGCCCGTGACCGCCGTCAATGCGGAACACATAGCAGTTCCTGCACCCCTCGCTCACGCGATGACAGCCGTGCCACGGATTCCAGATGCGGCTCATTGCTCGGTCCGTTGCTGTTCCCGCAGCTGCTTTTTGAGGTCCTTCAGCTCCGAGAGGAAGGTATCGATATCGCGGAATTCCCGATAGACCGATGCAAAGCGGACGTAGGACACCTCATCCACCGCCTTGAGCTTTCGCATAACCATTTCCCCGATTTCGGTGGAGCTGACCTCCTGCCGCAGGGAATTCTGCAATTCCGCCTCGATTTCGTTTACCAGCGCGATTGCGTCGACGGGACGCTTTTCGGTTGATTTCAAAACGCCGCTGAGCAGCTTTTGCTTATCGAACAGCTCCTTAACGCCGCTTTTTTTGACCACGATCAGCTGAACGGTCTCGATGGTCTCAAAGGTCGTAAACCGCTTCTGGCAGGACAGGCACTCCCGACGGCGGCGGATGCTGTAGCCCTCCGAGGCAGGACGGGAATCAATCACCTTGCTCTCGGGGTATCCGCAGGCAGGACACTTCATAAGCTCACCTCTGTTTCCTGTGATTTCTGTTTCTTTTTATATATTTTACCACAAAAAAGAGGCTTTGTAAAGGGTTTTCCCGAATTTTCAGACGCTTTTCAGGTCATACATGACATCCTCCAAGCCGCACGGAGTCACTCTGCCGTGCAAAACAGCCCGATAGACGCGCAAAGCCGCCTCGATGTCGTTTCCGACGGTGGATTCGACCCGTTCCTCGCCCGATGTAATACGAATCCGAAACCGCTCGGTTCGGGATCTGTAAGCGACAAGGCGGTAGTCGAGGATCATTCCTCCGAAATGAACGGTCTCCTGTGCGAGAATGATTGGTTGATGCTGATGAACCTGTTCTTGAAACATGATTGCCTCCGAGAAGAAAATTTTTGGTACATAACCATATTATAAAGCATTTCATAAGCGGCAATTATAAACGCAAAATTGCCCGTTTTGTGCAGTTTGATAGCTTAGTATCGTTCAAAAACAGTTTTTTCGCGCTTTTCCGTCTCTTTTTATTTGATGATATGGAATAAATATTCATTTTTACAATAATATGTTTTTTTCATCCTTGAATTTTATACTTTACATATACGCTTTTATCCTGTATAATAGAATTGGTTTATACAGAAAAAGCCGTCTGTAGGAAGCAAATTTTGCCATTATATTCTTTTTCGGGATTCCAAATATTTATACACAAAGGAGGCTACAAATATGAATATTTTCGGGAAGAAGGTCCCGCAGCTGAAGAAGGCGGCGCGGCGGATGCTGTTGTCGGAGCTGAGCGCGGTCCTGCTTGCGGCGGTCGCTCTGCTGATTTCCTACCTTGCCGAGGCGGAATGCGACCCGATTTTAGCGGCTTTGCACTTCGCGGACGGTCCCGTTTACATCCTCGCTTCCCTCGCGCTTGCGGTCTCCACCTCTCTGCTTTGCGACCTCGCCCTCCGTCGCGGGGAGCATTGAACCCTTTTTTTGCCCGCCGTTCTTGAATTTTCGGAAAACTTTTCCGAATCCCCTTGCAATTTGCCGTTTTTTGGCTATAATAGTATATGTATAAAATTGCTTTTTGTGAATGGAGGAACAGACATGAACAAGATTCTGAAAAAGCTCGACCAATTCTCCGGTGTAAAGGGACCGGTTATGGTCGTCGTCATGGACGGCGTGGGACTCGCGCCCGACACGATTTCCAACGCGGTGAAGTCCGCCTACACGCCGAACCTCGATATGCTGATGGAAAAGTATCCGATGGTTCCCCTGAAGGCGCACGGCACGGCTGTCGGACTTCCCTCCGACGATGACATGGGCAACAGCGAGGTCGGACACAACGCACTCGGCGCGGGTCAGGTCTTTGCGCAGGGCGCCAAGCTGGTTTCCAACTCCATCGAATCGGGCAAGATGTTTGCATCCGAGACATGGAAAAAGCTGATTGCCAACGTCAAGGACAACCACTCCACCCTGCACTTCCTCGGGCTGTTCTCGGACGGCAACGTCCACTCGCACATCGACCACCTCAAGGCGATGGTGACCGAGGCGAAGAAGGAAGGCGTGGCACGGGTTCGCATCCACATTCTTCTGGACGGACGCGATGTCGGCGAGACCTCCGCGCTCGATTATATCAACCCGTTTGAGGCGTTTCTGGACGGTCTGCGTAGCGCGGACTTCGACGTGATGATTGCCTCGGGCGGCGGACGGATGCAGATTACGATGGACCGCTACGAGGCAAACTGGCACATGGTGGAGGAGGGCTGGAAGACCCACGTCCTCGGCATCGGCAGACAGTTCGCATCGGCGGCGGAAGCGGTCACGACCTATCGGAACGAATTGCACGTCATCGACCAGGACCTCCCCGCCTTCGTGATTGCGAAGGACGGCAAGCCCGTTGGCACGATGGAGGACGGCGACAGTGTCATCTTCTACAACTTCCGCGGTGACCGTTCAATTGAAATTTCCAAGAGCTTTGACGCGCCCGAGGGACAGTTTGACAAGTTCGACCGCGTGCGGGTCCCGAAGGTGATGTACGCGGGTATGCTGGAATACGATGGCGACCTGCACATTCCGAAGAACTATCTGGTCTCCCCGCCCGAAATCACCAACACCATGGGCGAGTATCTTGCCGACACGGGCATTCCGGTGCTGGCAATCTCCGAGACACAGAAGTACGGTCATGTGACCTATTTCTGGAACGGCAACCGCTCGGGCAAGTTCAACGACAAGCTGGAGACCTACATTGAGGTTCCCTCGGATGTGGTCCCGTTCGAGCAGCGCCCGTGGATGAAGTGCGCCGAGATTACCGACAAGCTGATTGAAGCGCTCCGCTCGGGCAAATACAAGTTCCTGCGCGTCAACTACCCCAACGGCGACATGGTGGGTCACACGGGCTCCCTTGCGGCAACCCGCTGCTCGATGGAGGCGCTGGACCTTCAGATTGGCAGACTGTTGCCCGTGATTGACGAGCTGGGCGGTGTTGCGATTATCACTGCCGACCACGGCAACGCGGATGAGATGTTTGAGATGGACAAAAAGACGGGGCTTCCGAAAGTGGACAAGAACGGCAAGATGAAAGCCAAAACCAGCCACACGCTCAACCCTGTCCCCTGCATCTTCTACGACAACACGCCCGCGAAGGAGCACTACCGCGTCAAGACCGAGGGACATTTCGGGCTTTCGGATGTTGCCGCAACGGTGGTCAACCTGCTTGGCTACGAGAAGCCCGCGATGTGGGATGAATCCATCATTGAGGTCAAGTAAAAATGCCTTATCTGACGGAATTGCACGCGCACACCTCCGAGGTCAGCCGTTGCGCACATGTGGATGCGGCGGGAGTGGTGGACCGCTATCTGAGCGAGGGCTACACCTCGCTGGTCATCTCCAACCACTTCAACAACTACACGCTTGACCGTGTGGGACCCGACTGGGCGGCGCGCGCGGAGCACTATCTGAACGGCTGGCGGTGCGCGGTGAAGCACGCGGGCGAGCGGATGCACGTTCTGCTCGGTGCGGAGATTCGGTTCCCCGAGAATCTCAACGACTATCTGATTTTCGGTTTGACCGAGGAATATCTGCTTTCGCACCCCTACCTTTACGAGCTGAATCTGCGCGATTTTTCCGAGCTGGCGCACGCGGACGGTCTGCTTGTGATACAGGCGCACCCGTTCCGAAACGGCATGACGGTGATGCCGCCCGAGCTGTTGGACGGCTACGAGGTATTCAACGGACACGTTGGGCAGCGCTCCCGCAATCCGATGACGCGCGAATGGTGTCGGATGCAGAAAAAGATACCGACCTCGGGAAGTGATTTTCACAACGCGGATTTCTACACGGACGCCGGCATTCTGACCGATGAGCCGATTACCGACATGGACCGCCTTTGCGCGGTCCTGCGGAGCGGCGACTACACGCTCCACTGCTCGGGACCTCTTTCCGAGCAGGAGGGGTTGGTCGATTTCCCTGCGAAGGCACTTTAACTTTAACAAAGGAGGGTGACATGGCAAACGATCTGGAAGAGGTTCGCGCGCTTTGTGCGGCGTGCCATGCGTGTCCTTTGGGTGACACGCGGACGAACTCGGTTTTCGGGGTTGGAAATCCCCACGCGGACCTGATGTTTGTAGGTGAAGCGCCGGGCGAGCAGGAGGACCTGAGCGGCACGCCGTTTGTGGGGCGTGCGGGTCAGCTATTGGACCGTTATCTGGAAGCGGTTGGAATCAACCGCGAACAGGTATACATCGCCAACATTCTGAAGTGCCGCCCGCCGCAGAACCGCGACCCGAAGCCCGAGGAGGAGGATGCCTGCATTGGGTATTTACGCGAGCAGGTACGCTTGATTCGACCGAAGCTGATTGTATGTCTTGGACGGATTGCGGCGATGCGGTTAATCAAGCCAAACTATCGGATTACGGCGGAGCACGGGACGTGGGTAGAAAAGGGTGGCTTTGCGATGACTGCTGTTTTCCATCCTGCGGCGATTCTCCGCGACCCGCGCAAGCGCGAGGATATGCTGGAGGACATGAAGAGCATCCGCCGTCGGTTAGACGGAGTGGAGGGGTAAGGAAAGACAAGACCTTGGGGCTTTGCCCCAAGCCCCACTTAGGGGACTTCTTGAGGA
>DJSQ01000054.1:7136-7452 GCA_002438075.1 Clostridiales bacterium UBA6330 | reverse complement strand
GCCTGCCGGCGCCCCTTCGGGGGTCGACTGCGCGGCAATTGTTGGTTTCTGCGCTCGCCCTCGCACGGTCGGTGCCGCTCCGCTCAGAATGACACGGAGGTTGGTTGTTGCGTGGGTGATACAATTTTAATCCGTCATAGATAGTTGTTGTTTCATTTGGTTGTCCGTTCGTTGATTCACTCAGTAACATTGCAACGAATGGGTTATATCCCACGGTGCGTCACCCCCACGTGTCATTCTGAGCGGAGCGGCACAGCGGTGCAACAGCGAGTGCTAAAGCCCACAATTGCCGCGGAGTCGAACCCCGAAGGGGCGC
>DJSQ01000054.1:358-7065 GCA_002438075.1 Clostridiales bacterium UBA6330 | reverse complement strand
CTCGGCACTCGTGTAAGGGTCGAACACCTACAGCCCCCTAACGGGTGACATTCCATACAACCGTCTGCGGCTTTCTGTCGGCATCCGAGTAAGGATGAACAAAAGCCCCTTTGCACAGCACCGCACGGGTCGTTTCCAACTGTTGGAAACGACCCGTGCGGTGTTTGGTTTGTTTTGGGCTTTATTGTGCGTTCAGTCCCATCAGGACCTCAACCGACTTTGCAATCTGCGGCTTTGCAACGTTCAGCCACGCGGTATCCTCGCTGAGATAGCAGCTTCCGATTGCGTGCGTGAGATAGATTGCCGAGGTGTGGATATCCATCACGGGCGTTGCGCCGTTTTCCACAATCATGGAAATGATCTCCTCCACATAGGGCTCCACGGTTGCCAGCGCGTGCGCGCAAATCGACCAATGGACCGAGCGATGCAGATTTTCACCGTACTTGGTGCGGAAGTCAATTGCGGCTTCCTGCAAATAATTGAAGAAACGGAAAAGCTCCGCAAAGGGATCGGCTTTTGCGTCCTCCACCATCTGCTCGAACGTGGGCTTGTACGGCTCCATCAACCGCTCCAACACATCGCTGAACAGGTCGTCCTTGGTGTTGAAGTAGTAGTAGAAAACACCGACGTCGGCACCGACGCGCTCCATTACCGCACGGATACCCGTTCCGTCGAATCCGTTCTCCAGGAACATTTTGCAACCTACCTCGATGATCCTGTTCTTTGTTCCGCCCTCAAACTTTTGTTTTCTCGCCATAACAAAATCCTCCCCGATTTTTATTACACAGGAGATTATAACACAGATGTCGGATTCTGTCAACCGTTAATCGGAAAGCGACGAAAAAAGTTTACGCTTTTTACCGTCCATTTACAGTCTGTACAAAATCACAGGCAGGAAACGGAGGACGTTTTAGCAAGACAGAGAATTTTACAGAAGCCCCGGGGCGACCACGCGATGCCAGCCGAAATGACTTGCATATTCCCCGTTCCGATTCTTGTCCATCGGAAGCGGAGCCGACTCCAGCTCCTCGATGCGGTCACACCCGCCCGCGAGGTAGTCCTCCACGCGCAGAGCCGCCGAACGCAGGCGCTCCTTCAGTCCGCCGATGCGGATTTCCTGTGCGGAGAAGCCGAAGGTCTTGTTCTCGTGATACCACTGCTTGCGGAATGCAACGAGGAAGCGCTCGGTCCGCTCCAGAATTTCGGGAATGACCTCCTGCGCCAACCGTCCCAATTCGGCACGGTCCCCCGTTCTGTATGCGTCGTACAGCTGCCAGCCCAAGGTCGCCTTCAGCTCCAGCATTTCGCAAAGTCTGCCGAGCGCCTCGAAGCCGTAGCCGAATTTTTCGTTGCCCGCCAGCGACAGGAGCCGCTCCGCGCGGACGTGGTACTCCTTCCCAACCGTCTCGCGGACCATGTGGCAATCGCACAGCCGCTCCAGCGGGTCGTTGAAGAACAGGTCCTTCGCGGGTGCCATCACGTCATCTGTCACATCCGCCGAGCATTCGGGGAGCGAATTGGGCAAATCAAACGCCAAGAGGTCCTCAATCGGGGTCAGGAAGCACTGCCGCGAACGGACATCCAGCCATGCGCGATCGGTCTTGCCGTGGTAGCAACGCTCGGCAAAGTACAGGATGGACGCAAGGTTCGACACCTGCGCCGCCTCTCCGCCGTCATCGCCCCAGCCCGTGACCAGAATCTCATCCACGCCGTATTTCTCGCAGGTGTCCAGCTGAATTTCGGAGGATTTGAGCGAGAATGCGTTATGCGCGCCGAAGCCGTGCCATTTCCATGCACCGCCCGCAAACAGCACGGGGTTGTGGAACTTCTTGTGGCACATCATCATGTGGTCGCACAGAGCGGGATTGGTGGTGTAATAATCCCAGTAAATCAGCCCCAGTCCCTCGGGAACGCGGTCGACCACATCCTGCGGGACCTCGCCCTTATCGGTGTAATACCGCCCGTCAAACGCCATGCGGAAGAACATATCGCTCCAAATCATCGGGCGGAAGCCGACCTCGCGGCAGAGCGCCACCACGCGCCCCAGATGCTCCAGCATGATATCGGAGGGCTTTTTGTAGCCGTTGCGCTTGAGGTATTCGCCGCAACCGATCATATGTGCCTCGTCCATGCCGAGGTTGATGCGGCGCGAGCGGAAGCAGGAAGCCATCTGACGGAGCACCGCCTCGATAAAGCGGTAGGTCCGCTCGTCCCCGACCATCAGGATATCGCCCGTATCGGTGTAGCCCGCGAAATCGGGCCAGCGCAGAGCCGTTGCCAGATGCGCCAGCGACTGCACGCAGGGAATCAGCTCCAGACCGAAGCTATAGGCATAGTCATCCAGCTCCCGCAGCTCTGCGGCGGTGAATCTGCCGCGCATATGACCGAAATAGGGGTAGTTCGGCAATTCGTAGGTATCCTCGGTGTAAAGCATCATGGAATCATAGCCCATGCCCGCAAGGTAGCGGATCATCTGCTTTGCAAACGGGATATTGAACACCGCGTTGCGGGAGCAGTCGCCCATATAGGAGAGCAGGCGGTAGCGCGCCGTTTCGCGCACGGGCTTGCCATCGGTCAGGAACGTGGGCAGGTAGCTGAGCGCACGGAAGAGCTCGCAGGTTTTGCGGTAGGTCAGCGTCACGCGCTCGGAGGTTCCCTCCACCGCGAGGCAGTCCCCCGCGCGGCAGGACACCTGCACGCCGTCCGTGTCCGAAACGGTCAGACCGATGTCGGCACAATACTCCTTTGCGGGGCTCCGCAGGGCTTCGGGCAGGTCGGTAAAACGAATGGTTGTCATAGCAATTCTCCTTCTCAAAAATCAAATGCAGTATAGCATAATCGAACATCAAAAGCCATAGAAAATCGGATACTTTATCTTGAATTTCGGCTCCACTCTCAATTTTCCCCGACAAGGGCTTCGGCGCGGTCGTTCCCCTCGGCAAAGGAGACATCCCCCGCCGCGTTGACCGTCTCCAGCGCGTCACAGCCGCGGAAGGCATTGACCCCGACCGCGCGCACACCGCCCAAATCAACGCTTTTCAGTCCGCGACAGCCGAGGAACGTACCGCTCGGCAGACTCTCAAGCGTTTGCGGCAGGGTCACGGTCTCCAGCGCCGTACAGCCGAGGAATGCGTTGATTCCGAGCGCGGTCACCCCCTCGGGCAGGGTCACGGTCCGAAGCGCCGTGCATTCCGAGAAGGCGTGCTCCCGAACCGCCGTGATGCCCGCAGGGAGCGAGACCTCGCGCAGGTTGCTACAGCCGCCGAACGCGCGGACCCCGACCTCGGTTGCGCCCGTGCCGACCGTTACCGACCGCATGGTTGCGGCATAGAAGGCGTAATCGGCAAGCGGGACGGTCCCATCGGTGAGAACAACCTCGCGCAGTCCGCTCGGGTAAAGCCCCTCGGCTTCAAGCGCGGTCCGCGCACCGAACAGCCAGCCGAGAAAGCGGTTTTCGGTGCGGCTCTCCCCCACAAACGGCAGGGTCAAGCGACGCAGACCGTTGCAGGCGCCCAGCGCCTCGCGCCCGATGTGCTCCAGCGCGGGAAGCGCGACCTCGGCAAGTGACGTACACCCAACCAGCGCGCCCTCCCCGACCTGCGTCACGCGGGAGAGGTTGACCTGCTTCAGCGATGCGCAACGGGCAAGCGCCCAGCCTCCGATTGCCGTCACCGTTTCGGGCAGACGGACCGTGACCAAATCGTTGCAATCGTACAGCGCATAGGCGGGCAATTCGGTCGGGGTCCCGCCGATTTCCAGAAAGTCGATGCGGCGCAGGTCCTCCACGTTGTTCCGCTCGTAGCTTTCCGCGCCGAACAGCCAGCCGAGGAATTGCTTTCCCTCCTCTGCGGGAAGCGGGGTATGCAGGGCGTAGAGCGAGGCGGTTCCGACCAGAATATTGCGCCCGAAGGTGGTCACGCTGTCGGGAATCCACAGCACCTTGATGCCCGACTTTCCGCGAAAGGCACCGTCCGCCACCGCGACCACGGGCTTCCCCCCGATGAAGTCGGGGATGCGCACCCGCTCGCCCGTTCCGATATAGGCGGTCACGGTCACGCCACTCGCGCCCGCTTCAACGGTGAAGTCGCTCTCCGCCGATGCCTCCAGATTTGCAAAGGGTACCTTGCCGAGCGCCTCGTAATCCATCGGGTCCTCTGTCTCGGGCGAGGTATCAACCGTGCCCGCAGGGGCTTCGGTCTCCTCTTGGGTCCCCGAGGAGGTCGGCGGGTCCTTCGGCTTCCCCGCACAGGCGGAGAGCAGGACCGCGGCGGCAAGCAATGCGCCTGTCCATATCAACCGGTTTTGCTTCATTTTCGTTTTTTCTCCGTTATCTTTCTTTGCTGATATTGTATCACATCCCGCCCGTTCCCGCAAGCCTTTTTTCAAAAATTCACAATAACTTTCCATTCTTTCCCGCCTCCTCCCTTGTAAAATGCAAACAAAAATGGTATAATAGTATGTAGTTACGGAATCCGCAGACAAAGTTGCGGAATCCGATTCCGACGGAGAACGCCATGCAATACACCGTAAAGGCGGCGGACAGCGGCAAGACCGTGAAGCTCCTGATCACCGAGCTGCTTCAACCGTCCTCCAAAATGCTGAAATATCTCAAATACCGCGAGGACGGAATTCTGCTGAACGGCTCCCGCGTGACGGTCCGCGCCACGGTGCGGGAGGGCGATTTGCTCACGCTCTCGCTCCTCGACCCGCAGGACGCGCAGGGACCCGAGGCGGTCGACCTGCCGCTCACGATTCTCTACGAGGACGGCGATCTGGTCGTTCCCTCCAAGTCCGGCAATATGCCCACGCATCCCTCGCGCGACCACTACCGCGACACGGTGGCGAATGCGCTGGCGTACCGCTACCGAAACGATGCGACCCCGTTTGTATTCCGTCCCGTCAACCGTCTCGACCGCGAAACCAGCGGGTTGCTGTTGGTGGCGCGGAACAAGCTGGCGGCGGGGCGGCTGACAAAATCCATGCAGGCGGGCGAAATTCACAAGACCTACCTTGCGGTCCTTTCGGGCGACTGCTTGGCAGACGAGGGGGAAATCAACCTTCCCCTGCACCGCTCGGCGGCGAGCATCATTGTGCGGGAGGTCTGCTCCCCCGATGCGCCCGATGCCGAGCCATCCCGCACCCGCTACCGTGTGCTTGCGCGGCGGGACGGATACGCGCTCGTGGAAGCGAAACCCCTGACGGGGCGGACGCACCAATTGCGGGTCCATTTTGCATCGCTCGGGTGTCCGATTGTCGGCGACACGCTCTACGGCACCGCCGACCCGCGCATCGGCAGGCAAGCCCTGCACGCAAGGTCGCTTTCCTTCCCGCATCCCTCAGGCGGCGAGCGCCTGACCCTGACCGCGCCCCTGCCCGATGATTTTTCCAACCTGATCGGTGCCCTTTTTCCCGATCTGAAAGGAGCCTTTGATGAACCGTAACCCAACCTCCGACAAGCCGCGTCTGCCGCTTGCCTGCAAAATCATTTACGGCGTTTCTGCCGTTTGCGGACTGCTCTATTTTCTCTTCACGCGCAGTGCCGCCTTCTCGGATTGGTTCAACACGCACGTGAGCCTTTGGGGACGCAGATTGCTCTCGTTTCTCACGGTCTGGATTCCCTTTTCCCTCGCGGAATTTCTGATTCTCTCCCTGCCCGTCCTTGTCGCGGTGCTGATTCTCCTTGCCGTGCGGAAATACAGCAAAAGCTGGCGCGCGGCGGGCGTTTACGTGGGCAAGCTGGCGGCGGTGCTGTGCGTCATCGGCATTCTGTTCGTCCTCTGCTTTGCCCCCGGGTACTACGGCACCACGCTGGACAAAAAGCTGGGGCTGGAGCGCAAGCCCGTTTCCGCCGCAGAGCTGGAGGCAACGGCGCGCATTCTCTCCGCAGAGCTGGCTGCGGTCTCGGACGATCTGATTTTCACCTCGTCCAAGTCCTCGTCGGTCATGCCGTTCTCCTACAGCGAAATGAACCGCCTTCTGATGGAGGCTTACGACCGCTACACCGAGACCCACGACTTCCCCGACCACTTCTACAGCCGCACCAAGCGCGTGATGCTCAGCGAGGCGATGTCCTACACGCACATTACGGGGGTCTACTCCTTCTTCACGGGCGAGGCGAACATCAACATCAACTTCCCCGACTACACGGTCCCCTTCACGGCGGCGCACGAGCTGGCGCACCAGCGCGGCGTTGCGCGGGAGGACGAGGCAAACATGATTGCGTTTCTGGTCTGCATGGAGTCGGACAATGCCTATATCCGCTACAGCGGCTTGCTGAACGTTTACGAATACGTTGCCTCGGCGCTCTACAGCGCGAATCGGACCGCCTACGGTGAGGTCTGGAGCTCGCTTCCCGCCACCGTGCGGCAGGAGGAGCGCGCTTACTCGGCGTTCTTTGAGAAGTACAAGGAGAACACCGCCGCAACCGTGAGCGAATCGGTCAACAACGCGTACCTGCAATCGCAGGGCTCGAAGGAGGGCACCCGCAGCTACAACATGGTGGTCGACCTTACCGTGGCTTACTACCGCGATAAGGGGTGAGAGGCTGGGGGAACCGCTGACTAAAAAGCCCTGCGCGGATGCCGAAATCCCGCCTGCCGGCGCCCCTTCGGGGGTCGACTGAACGCCGAAGGCGGTTGCTCTGAGTGACACCCGTTGGGAGGCTGTATATATGTTTGCCCTTACTCGGGTGCCGAGATCCCGCCTGC
>DJSQ01000054.1:0-174 GCA_002438075.1 Clostridiales bacterium UBA6330 | reverse complement strand
TCGGTGTAATAAAGTAAGTAAAAAGCAATAAGCAATAAGCAATAAGCAATAAGCAATAAGCAATAAGTAATAAGCAATAAGTAATAAGCAATAAGTAATAAGTAATAAGTAACCTTAACAACCATTGGATTATATCTTACGAATCGGTCCTCCTCCGTGTCATCCTGAGCGGAG
>DJSQ01000055.1 GCA_002438075.1 Clostridiales bacterium UBA6330 | reverse complement strand
GCCATCGGCGTTCAGTCGAACCCCGAAGGGGCGGCAGGCGGGATCTCGGCACTCACGCATGGACAACCGTTTGCCGTGCAACCTTCGTTAGAAGCACCTTTCATGCCCCGCGCCCGAACGGATTTCCGTTCGGGCGCGGGTGTTTTATGAGCCTTCCACGACATCGGGACGGTCAAAATCGGACGGCGGCGCTGGTGTTGGTTCGGGCTCGGGCACAGGCTCGGGAAGCGGCTCCTCGGGCTCCTGCGGCAGGTCGGGCTCGGACGGGGTGGGTAGCTCCTCTCCGCCGCTGATGAGATAGTCAAAGCAATCATCATCGGTCACCTCAATGCGGACGCCGAGAAAATGCAGGAAGCGCGCGGTTGCAAAGCTATAGGAGGAAAGCGGGCGATCCAGCGCGTTATCCGACTGCGCGCAGACGTAAATCTCCCCGTTTTCAATTTTGCTGATGATGACGGTATGGTACCAGTCGCCCTCATCGTTGGCGTACTGCACCGCGTCCCCTACCCTTGCCATTCGGCGAGGGACCTCGGTCGCATAGGGACCCACGCCGCCGTTGCGCGAGGCAAACTCGGGGGTCCCCGTCATGAAGTCGTAGAAATACTCCACGCCGCTCCATGCGGGCGCGCGGTCCGCGTCCGAGATATAATACCACCCATAATCGGGGGTCCGATTCATCACGCAGCTGCCCGCCAGCACGCACTGGGAGACGAAATTTGTGCAGTTGCCGCCCCTCCCCGTGAAGTCCACAAACAGCGGATTGCGGTCCAGCGCCCACCGTCTCGCATACGCCACCGCGTGTTCCGCGTCATACGGCTTTGTCAATAACATAACCTCTAAACTCTCTCCTTTCGACACTTACTCCCCAACAGTATATGCGAAAGAAGTAAAACCGCCGCAGGATTTTTCCCGCGGCGGCTTTTTCAGTTGATGTAATTGTCGTAAATCGTTTTTGCGTCCTTCAGAACATCGGCGCTCTTGCCCGTTTCGCCGGTCACGACGATATAGGTTTTCCCGCCGCCCGTTGCAAAGCTGACCAACGAATAGATGTAACCCGTTTTGGAATCCCCCAGCGTTCCGGTTTTCCCGCCGCCCAGCGTCAGGCTGTTCAGCTTGAATTTTCCGTAAGCATTCTCGTAGGCATACTGGCGGCTCCGCTGTTCGTTTGCGGACCGAAACAGCGTGCTGACGAAGTAGCACGGGGACTTCGGATTTCCATTCTCCACATAGGTGGTGAACGCCATGTCCTTAACCGACAGAATCGCTTTAATCTTCTCGCAGGTCAGCGCCCGCATCATAATCGCGGCAATCTCGGTTGCGGTGGACTTGTTGTTTGCGCTTTCGTACCCGACCGCGTTGTCAAAGCTCGTGGAGGTCAGCCCCATTTTCTGCGCCTCAGCGTTCATCAGCTCTACAAATGCGGCTTCGCTCTCGGCGGGCGTTGCCGCAGGGCAGATGTACGATGCAACCATCATCACGCAGTCGGCAGCGGAGATTACCCCGATGCCGTAAAGCAGGTCCTCAATCCGCGCGCCCTGCCCTGCCTTGAAGCCGTAAATTTCCAAATCCTTATAGTTGCCTGTGGTCACATACTCCCGCATTTCCTCGGTACAGTAAACGGTTTTGTTCAGGTCCGTTGTCGTCAACCTCTGGAACGCCACCAACAGCGTCATAACCTTTGTCATGGAAGCGGGCGAGAAGCGCGTGTCCGCGTCCTTCCCCGCGAGGATTTCCCCTGTTGCCGCGTCAATCAGAACCGCATAATTCGAGCTGATTCCGCTGATACTCTTTGTGTTCGTGCCGCTCTTCGGCAAAACTGCCGCGCCCGGGGTGAACAGAATCGCGCCCGGGTCGGATGGGGTCGGCTCGGCTGTCCCCGCATCGGTCCCGTTCGGCTTGCTGTTCCCGTTTCCCTGCGACGGCAGGACGGTCCGCACGGTCATTACCGCCACCAGCAGGCAGACCAACAGCGCAACCGCCGCAACGGTCACGGAAAACACAACGGTCGCAATTCCCGCGCGCCGCTCCTCCTCCGCCAGCGATTCGGGGCGGCGGCGCAGCTGCGGCTCCTCGGGAATATCGTCAATCCGCCCCATATAGATCGACTGCTTGTCCTGCGGCGGTGCGTTCCCCGTGCGCGGCTTGGTATTTCGGTCGCGCTCCGGTGTCATCGGATTTCTTGGGTTCATGGACTTCCTCCGTGGAAAAAATGCTCTACCTATATTTTACCGCAAAATCCGCCTCCTGTCAACCGCTTTTCGTGAGATTCTCCGACAAAAAATTTTTTTCGGAAATTTTCAAAAAGTTATTGACATATGACAGAAACTATGGTATAATAAAAGCGTCAAAGGAAAGGAGGCAGACACCCACAATGGCAAGACCGAAAAAGGAACGCGTCATCTGTGCCATGCCCCGCTTCCGCGACTTCTCACCAACCGACCAAACGGGAGCCGACACGCAGGTGATGTGCTTTGACGAATACGAGGTCATCCGCCTGCACGACTTGGAGCACTTCTCGCAGGAGGAGACCGCAAGACAAATGCTGATCTCCCGCCCCACGGTTACCGAGCTGCTTGCCTCGGCGCATGAAAAGCTCGCGCGGATGCTGGTAAACGGAGCCCGACTGGAGCTGCGCGGAAGCAGCTGTGTGGTTTGTGAGATCGGAAAAAGCTGTCCCAAATCAGCGGGGAACGACTGCCCCACGAAGCATTGCTGTCGTGCGGAATGTCGGAAACGCTGTCAAAATCAAAAAAAAGAATCTGAAAGTAGAAAGGAAACACTGTCATGAAAAAATGGAGATGCACAATTTGCGGAGAAATCGTTGAATCCGAGACCAGACCCGAGAGCTGCCCGCTCTGCCACGCGTCGGGCGATAAGTTCGAGGAAGTTGTTGAGGAAGGCGTGACTTGGGCAACCGAGCACGTGGTTGGCATTGCGAAGGACGCGCCCGCGGAAATCGTTGAGGGTCTGCGCGCAAACTTCCAGGGCGAGTGCACCGAGGTTGGTATGTATCTTGCCATGGCTCGCGTTGCGGCAAGAGAGGGCTACCCCGAAATCGCGCTTTACTGGAAGGAAGCCGCGCTGGAGGAAGCGGAGCACGCGGCAAAATTCGCGGAGCTGCTCGGCGAATGCGTCAGTGATTCCACCGAAAAGAACCTGTCCGTCCGCGTTGCCGCAGAGAACGGAGCAACCGTTGGAAAGTTTGAGCTTGCAAAGATGGCGAAGGCGGCAAATCTGGATGCAATCCACGACACCGTGCACGAAATGGCAAAGGACGAGGCACGCCACGGCAGAGCGTTTGCGGGTCTGCTGAAGCGCTATTTCGGAAAATAACAAAAAAAGAGAAGGTGGGGGCTCTCCCCCACTTTTTTTGCATTTTCGGGCAAGAAAATTCCGCAAAACGGTTGACAAAACACAAAATTTGTGCTACAATAGATGTAGAATGTTTAGCATGGAGGGTGTATCATGGGATTGTTCAAGCTGTTCAGAAAAGACAAGAAAAAGAATGAGCAGGCATCGTCTGCCGAGCCGGTAACACCGGAGGTCAAAAAGGAAGAGCCTGTCGCCCAGCCGCCCGAGGCAGTTGCAGCAGAGGCACCGAAAACGGCGCCCGCCGCACCCGAAAAGGCAGCGGAAAAGGCACCCGAAAAGACGGCTGAAAAGACTGCGGCAAAGCCTGCCGCAAAGAAGCCGACCGCCGCTAAGCCTGCCGCAAAAGCGCCTGCCAAGTCGACCTCCGCAGGGACCACGGTTCCGAAGAAGCCGACCGCCGCGCCCGCCGCAAAGAAAACGACTGCCGCGCCCAAAGCGTCTGCTGCAAAGCCTGCCGCTTCCAAAGCGCCCGCCGCAGTCCGTACATCGTCTACCCCCGTTCGTCAGGTCGGTCGCCCCTTCTTTGTGACCACCGAGGAGGACATCCGCATTGCGTTTGACGAAGCCATTGCCGCCGCAGAAGCCGAGATTGCCGCAAACGGCGCTAAGGCTGTCGGTAAATACGAGTTCAATCTGGAGGTGGACGGCTACCACTTCTATCTGATTGCCAACAACGGGCAGGTCCTGTTCGACAGCCCCAGCTTCACCACCCTGCTGGGCGCACTCAACGGCATCAAGACCTTCAAGAAAACCGTTGCGAACACCGAATTCGCCATCAAGAAGGATAAATACGGTCGTTTCCGCTTCATCCTTGCCAACAAGTACTACGGCGAGAACTACAGCACGAAGGACCAGTGCCTGAAGTGCGCGGAATCGGTCAAGAATTTTGCAAACAACTCCCGCATTACGCGCTACAAGCCCGACAGCGAGTCCATCGCCGCGTTTGAAGCCGCCAAGAGCACCAAGCGCACGCCCGACAGCCTGAACTGGGAGCAGATTGCCAAAGCGGAAGCCGCCGCGGTCAAAATGGGCAAATTCGAGATTGCCAAGGAGGAGGACGGCGAATACAGCTTCTACCTCCTCGCCAACAACGGGCAGATTCTCTACTCCAGCCGCTACTACGCAAGCGAGGTCGCTTGCCGCAAGGGTGTGGAATCCTTCAAGCGCGCCGCTTATGTCGGAAACTTCTTCGTTGACCGCGACAAGTTCGGCAACTATCGGTATGTGCTGAAGAACATCGGCTCCGCGCCGAGCTTCATCGGGGAATCCTATGACAACAAGCCCCAATGCGAAAAGGTCATCGACTCCGTGAAGAACTTCATCGTCACCGCGACGATTGAGGTTGAGGGTGCCGAGACCTCCGAAAACTGAATACTTCTCCTCCTTTTCACCCCGCCGCCGTTTGGCAGCGGGGCTTTTTTCGACGCATTCACATCTTTTCCGACAGCGAATACACTGGTATCAGCGGCAAGACCGCAAGAGGAAAGGAAAACGGTATGAACAGAGGCTATATGAACAACGCCTACCGAGGGGGCTACCGAGCACCCGTCGGTCAGGCAATTCCAACGATGTCGGGCGGCGCGTCCTGTCCATGCAGGAAGCCGGAGCCCGACAAAACGCTATCCCCTGCGTTGGCAATCGCGTATGTTCCGAGCCAGCGCTTTGAAAATCTGTATGCGGCGGGAGAGGCTCTGCGGCACGGCACGTTGTTTGCCGACCTCGATCTCCCCTACTGCGCAGGAGGCGGAAGATGATGGGCAATCTGTGTAACACGGGCAACCGCGACGAGCGGTCCGCGCTGTTCGGGCAAATCGGAGAGGTCAGCTTTGTGATGGATGAGCTTCGCCTCTTCCTTGACACGCACCCCGACTGTCGGGAAGCGCTGGCAATGTACGAAACGAACCGCGCACGGCGGCGGGAGCTGATTGACAACTATACGGCAAAATACGGTCCGATCGAAGCATACAGCGCGGGCGGCGAAACCGAGTGGAACTGGACCGACGCGCCGATGCCGTGGGAAAGTGAGGCAAACTGATGTGGGAATATGAAAAGAGACTGCAATTTCCGGTCAAAATCAAGAATCCGGACGCACGGGCGGCAAAGATCATCATCAGTCAGTACGGCGGTCCCGACGGCGAGCTGGGCGCGTCCCTGCGCTATCTCTCCCAACGCTTCGCCATGCCCTACAACCGCGTTGCGGGGCTTTTGACCGATATCGGTACCGAAGAGCTTGCGCACCTTGAAATGATTGGCGCAATCGTGCATCAGCTGACGCGCAACCTGACCCCCGAGCAAATCAAGGCGCAGGGCTTTGATGCGTACTTTGTGGACTTCACCACAGGCGTTTACCCGCAGTCGGCGGGCGGTACCCCCTTCAGCGCAATGGCAATTGCCTCTAAGGGCGACCCGATTACCGATCTGACCGAGGATATGGCGGCGGAGCAAAAGGCGCGCACGACCTACGACAACATTCTCAAGCTGGTGGATGACCCCGATGTCATCGCGCCGATTCGCTTCCTGCGGGAGCGCGAAATCGTCCACTTCCAGCGCTTCGGCGAAGCGCTCGGCATGGTCCGCGAGCATCTGGACTCCAAGAATTACTACTATTACAACCCCGCCTACCCGAACGGCTGTCGCAATCGGTAAGCGGTCCCATCAGGAAAGCACCCACGCGGTTTGCATGGGTGCTTTCGGCTTTATTTCTGTATTTTCTTTTTATACCCGCAGTCGCAATAGGGACCGCCCGAGGCGAGGGTGTATTCCCGCTTGAAATCGGATGCGCCGCCCGCCTCGCTCATGGAGTAATCCAAACGACACAGCGCGAGTGTGAGGTCGTACAGCCCGAGCTTTTGCATCAGCACGCAGATACCGCATTTGCTGAACCGCGCTTCATAGCCGCTTCCGTCGGCGTACTCAAACAGCTCCATATTCCACGAATACGGGTTTCGGTCAGCCGCCCGCAGTGCGGCGGTCTCGCGCATATCGCGGAGGTCCTCCTCCGAAAACTTCTTTTTCCCGCTTTGGCGGCAGAACCACCGCATGGGCTTGGTCATCATCGAACGTGCATAGTACTCCGTCAGCTGCTCCACGCTCGGTCTCTGCGGCATGGAGAGGACGAACGCCCCCAGCATTGCGGCGTTGACGATGTTCATCTTGAAGCGGTCGGCTTTCTCGAATTCGGGCAAATCGGACAGAATCTCCCGATAGCGCTTTTTCGCCGCCCGCGTGACGGTGCGCGCCTCCTTCGCATCCTCTCCGAGCACCTCGACAAGATTTTTCCGAAACGACCTGCCAAACAGCATCCACATTCCGCGCGGCATTCCGATGTACTTCATTGCGTTTCCCTCCGTTTTGCAACAGGTTAGCAATCGCTAACCCTCCTCGGCAATAGTATAGCACATTTTGGGGACTTTTGCAAGAGCTTTGGGCAAGTTTGCGGAAAAAGGATTGCATTCGGGCGCGGTCTGTGCTATAATAAAGGCAGAAAAATCCACGGAGGAGCCGCCATGCTGACACACCAGACGCAGAATACCGTTTTCGGCGAGACCTACAACGTCTATCGCTATCGGGAACGGTCCTTCTACCCGCATTTTCACAAAAGCTATGAGCTGGCATACCTGACGGGCGGCTCCGCGCGCTTCACCGTCAGCGAGCGGGACTATCCCCTCACCTCGGGCGACTTCGTGATGGTCCTCCCCTTCGAGCCGCACAGCTTCAGTGTCTCGGGGGACGGCGAGCTGACTGTCACCGTGTTCTCCGCAGGGCTTGTGCCGACCTTTTCGCGGATGACGCAGGGAATGCGGGGAGAGACTGCCGTGTTCCGTTGCGGCGAGGCGACCCGCGCGTTTTTTGAAGCGGGTATCACGGCAACCGCCGAAGCGCCGATTACCGAGGTCCCGCGCGGTGCGGCGCTGTTGGAGGTCGGGGCGCGGCTCTCGGCGGTCTGCGCGGACTACCTCCGAGCGGTCCCCCTGCATCCCTGCGAGCAGAGCACAGAGCTCCTTGCCCGCATTCCCGAATACATCGACTGCCATTTCCGCGAGGACATTTCGGTCGGGAGCGCCGCAAAAGCGCTCGGCTACAGCGAAAGCCGCCTTTCCGCCGTCATACGGGACCATTTGCACATTCCCTTCAAAGCATTGGTCAATCAGGCGCGGTTTGAATACGCAAGCCGCCTGCTGGCGGACGGCTCGGCAAGCATCACCGAAATCGCGCTGGAGAGCGGCTTTCAGAGCGTCCGCACCTTCAACCGCGTTTTCAGAGCGCTTTCGGGGGGACTGTCTCCCCGTCAGTGCTTCTCGCCGCCCCAAGCCGCGCCCGAACCAGCATCACCGCCGCAGGGGGAATGACCAAACGCCTCGGGTCCTCCATCGCAACCGCGTGCGGGACAACATTCTCGGGGCATTCAAAGGTGTTGTGCGCATTCATGCGCGCCCCCGAGAGCAGATACGCCTCGGCTTCCCCGCCCCATTCCGCGCCGAGCAGGACGGGAGCAACCGTGACCGCCTCCTCGCAGGAGCAGTTGGCAAGCGTCAGCGTCAGCACGCCGTCCCGCACCGATGCGGAGACCGACAGGCGCGCGGCGGGGTCATCGTTGTCCTCCACAACCGTGCGGATTGCCTCGGCGCCCTGATGGTGGCGGTACATCTCAAACACATAGAAATTCGGCGTGGCAACGCAGTGCGCGCCCTCGGTCAGGAACAGCGAATGAAGATTGTTGCAAAGCTGTGCAACGTTCGCCATTTTCACCTTGTCGCAATGGTTGTTGAAGAGATTCAGCGTCAGCGCCGCGATTACCGCGTCACGCATGGTGGACTGCTGCTCATACAGGTTCTTCCCCGCGCTCGGTCCCGAGCCATCGGGATGCCAACAGCCCCACTCGTCGATGACCAGCCTCATGCGGGCCTCCATCCCGCGCCCGCGGGCGATTGCGTAGTGTCGGCAGAGCACGTCCTCCATGCGCGCCGCTTTTTCGATGAGCGCATACCACTCCTCGCGCGTAAAATTCACCGCATCCCCGCCCTTGCCGCAGTAGTAGTGAAAGCTCATGCCGTCCACGGGCGCGTGACCGTCCTGCAAGCCAGCCGTCAGCGCCTCGGTCCATGCGTAGTCCGCGCCGTTCGCGCCACCGCAGATCAATTCTCCTCTGCCCTGCTTTCCGAGCAGATTTTCCACCACCGTGGCAAAACGACGGTATTCCGATGTGTAAAATTCGGGTGTCATGTTTCCCCCGCCGCCCCAATTCTCGTTTCCGATGCCCCAATAGGGAATGTCAAACGGCTCGGGACTGCCGTTTTTCTCGCGCTCCAGCGCAAGCGTCGTGCTTCCGCGCGGCGCGGTGCAATACTCCACCCAATCGCGGACCTCCATCGGGGAAACCGAGGTCACGTTCACGGCAAAATACGGCTTTGCGCCCACCATGCCGCAGAAATCCATGAATTCGTGGGTTCCCACCTCGTTGGTCTCGACCCTGCCGTCATAGGAGGTCCACCACCCCGCGCGGGTCGGGCGGTTCTCGCCGATTCCGTCCCGCCAGCGGTAGGTCTCGGCAAAGCATCCACCGGGCCAGCGGATGACGGGCGGCGCAATCCGACGGAGCTTTTCGACAATTGCACGGCGAAATCCGCGAATGTTGGGAATTTTGGAATCCTTCCCGACCCACAGCCCGTCCCGCATCACGCCGCCGATGTGCTCGGCAAAATGTCCGTACAGCTCGGGCGCGATGGTACCGAGCTTTTCGGGATATACCAGATAAACGGTTTTCATACATTTCCTCCTTTGGACCCCCAACGGGGTCTTTTTCTATCCCCATCATACCACAACCGCGCCCGAAAGTCTCGCCAAAATCCAACCTCTGTCGGTCATTTTCCGCTTTTCCGTTCCGTACAGAGAAAACGCCCGACAAGGTTCTCCCCTGTCGGACGTTGCTTTTCAATTGTCGGTGTCCGCAAGCGGCGGGAACAACGTGCATCCTCTCTTGCGGTACATCAGAATCACGCCGTCCAGATACTCGCGCGTCCATCCCAACCGCGCCGCGAGACATTCTCTGCATAAAAATGCTTTCGCGCTCTTGTCCA
>DJSQ01000207.1 GCA_002438075.1 Clostridiales bacterium UBA6330 | reverse complement strand
GGCAAAGCCCCAAGGTCTTAGGTCTTAAGAAAGGCAGGTGAAGTACCATGCAAAGCGACGTGCGGTTTTTGTGGCGAGACTGCCTGCCCGAGCTGCGGAAAAAGAAAATTCTGATTTCGGAGCTTGCGGGAATGCAGGAGGTCCCAACACACGGACATGAGTTTCTGGAGCTGACCTATATCACAGCAGGACAGGTCATCCATACACTGGACGGTCAGGAGCAAATACTGGGAGCGGGCGATTATTTTATCGTCGACTACGGAAGCCGACATAGCTACCGCGCCAGCGGCAACGAGGGGTACGGCAATATCGACTGCCTCTTCCTGCCCGAATTGCTCGACCCCGCACTCAAGGGAACCGTCAGCCTCCGCATCGTGCTCGACCATTACCTCCTTCATTATAATATCCGCGCCCTGACCCAGAACCCCGCACATATGACCTTTCATGACGCGGACGGCAGAATCAAAGCCCTCCTCCGCCAAATGCAGGAGGAGTCCGAGAAACAGGAGCCGGGCTATACCGAGCTGCTGCGGTGCTACCTCCTCGAAATCCTCCTGCTTACCATGCGCCACCTCGACGATGCGTCCAGCGCCGCCGCAGGTGACGATATCTGCGGCTTCCTCACCGCCTACGTCCGCGACCACTACATGGAGCAAATCAGCCTCCGCGAGCTGGCGGGACGGCTCAATTACAGCGTCTCCTACGTCAGCAGAATCTTCAAAAACGGCATGGGAATGTCCTTTATGACCTACCTCCAGAATTACCGCGTGGCGCAGGGCTGCCGCCTGCTCGCCTCCTCGGACCGTACCGTGGAGGAGGTCGCGGCAATGGTCGGATATAAGGACGCAAAATTTTTTGCGTCCCTCATCCGCCGCTTCCGCGGGACAAGCCCGAACGCCGCCAGACGTGACGCAAGGTCGAATTCCTCGCTCCCCGCTCCAACCGAAGCCCCCGAAAGAAAGGAACCGATATGAAACGATGCCTCACTGCGGCGCTTGCCGCCCTGCTCCTTTGCCTGTCACTCGCGGGCTGTTCGTCCGCAAAGGGAAAGACACTCCTGACACTTGAAAAGGACGGAAGAACCGCCACCCTGTCGGTCAACCTCTACGAGCTGATGCTCTCCCGCCTCAAGGGGGCGCTTATCGGAAACGGCGCAACCAACAACGGCTACGCCCCCACCGATGACGCGTTCTGGAACGTCCTCGACCGCTACGGCGACAGCGACGAAATGCAGACCTGCGCCGCCTACTACAGCGGGCTGATTCTGGAGAACTGCAAGACCTACGTTGCCGCCGAATGGCTGTTTGAAGAAGAGGGTCTCTCCCTCTCGGACGCGGCAATCGCCAACGCGGACAGCAAGCTGAAGGACCTCTTGGACAGCTACGGCTCCAAAACCAAGCTCAACGCGGTGCTTTCGGACTACGGGGTCAACTACGCCATGCTCCGTGAAGCCTACCTGCTGGAGGAAAAGGTCGCCGCGCTACAGGAGCATCTGTACGGCAAGGACGCGTCGCTGGTGGGGTCCACGACCAAAGACGATTACCTCGCAGAGCACTACGTCCGCTTCCGCCAGATTGTCCTGCCGCTCTACCGCTACGTTTACGAGACCGACAAAAACGGCGATGCGATTTGGTACAAGAAGGAATCCACGCTTTCCAAAATCGCCTATGACGAGAAAACAGGCTACACGCGAACGAACGCGGACGGAACGCCCGTGGTCGATTCCAACGGCGATGAAATCTACTTTTGGACCAAAGAGCCGCCCGCAGACGGCAAGGACCGCATCTGCTACGACACCGAGAACGGCATTCGCAGCTACAAGATGAAGGGCTCGGTTGCCGAGACCACCGACATGACGGCGGAGGAAATCAAGCAGGTCAAGGAGAGCGCAAAGAGCCTGTTTGCCGAGCTGGAGGCGGTTGACGATGCCACGTTTGAAGCATGGATGGAGAAGAAAAACGAGTACCCCACGGGCGAGGACAAGTACACGGACGGCTACTATTTGAGCGTTGACGTGGACTACGCAAGCGCGGGCGATTCGGTGGCTTACCTCTCCGAGCTGGTGGGCAAGCTGAAGGATGCCGAGGCGGGGACGGTTGTTTACGTGGAGTCGAGTGACGCGATTCACATTGTACGGAAGTACGCGCCCACCTCGGGAGCCTACGAGCTGGCGGAAAACGAGACCTTCTTCCAGCTTTTCAACGATTCCCTGATTGAGGAGCTTTTCCTCAAGGACTGCCGCGTGCTGTTCGATTCCATCACGGTAGACGAAAAAATCCTCGCCTCCGCGACCGACATCCGCCGCATCGGGGCAAATTTGTATCTGTATTGAGGGAAAGACCTTGGGGCGTTGCCCCAAACCCCATTTAAGAGACTTTTTGAAAAAAGTCTCTTAAAAATCTCCAAAAACTTTCACCAAAGGGCGGGATTCCGTAACGAATCCCGCCCTTTGGTGAAATTCTTGAAGGTCCTTAGGAAACTTCTTTTAAGAAGTTTCCTAAGTAGGGTTCGGGGCAACGCCCCAAGGTCTTTCCCCTCAATGCAAACACAAATTTTGCCGCAGGGGTTGACAAATGCGGGGAGATGTGCTATAATATGACACGAACCGCATAGAAATCGGGGGTGCTGACGCGCGAGCGGAGGCTGAGACGGCGAGAGCCGAACCCTTTCACCTGATAC